>CAZEQF010000138.1:0-9756 GCA_964514315.1 uncultured Singulisphaera sp.
AGGGTTCGTGCCTCGATCCACTCGGTGTGTCGAGCTTCGGCACGACGGTGACGGAGGGCGTGTTGATGGTGATCGGCGGGTGATGCCACTGGAGGCTCGCGCCTTCAGCCAGAATGGGCCGGGCGAGCTTCCTTCGCGCAGCTTCAGGCACGGACACTCACGGGTTCGCGATCACGGAGCTTGGCCCGGTCGCTCGGATGTGCGGGGAGGTGTGCGGGTCGATCGCTAGCATGGTCCGCCTTCCGGGCCTGGTCCCCTCGACCTCTCAAGGCGATCGACGCCCGATCCTCCGACCAAGACCAACCATGCTTCGCAACTCGTTCCGCTCCGTGTTCACCGCGGCCGTGCTGCTCGGCGCTGCCAGCGCCCAGACCATCAATTGGGGCCCCGTGTCCCCGAGCGTCTCGCCGAGCGACGTCAGCGTCACCGGCGCCCTGGTCTACGCCGTCAACTACCACCAGCCGAACATCACGCCGATCCCCGCCACGGTGAACGGCGTCACGTTCGCGGGCGGCATCGCCCCGTCGGGTTGGGCCGGCTTCATCACCGGCGGCCTCAATGGCTCGACGACGGGCGACCTCGAGTACAACAAGCTGCTCGGCAACTCGCTGGCGATGCAGAGTTCGCCGGCGGCGAACCCGACCGCGGTCGGCGGCATCCGCATCGACAACCTCGCAGCGCTCGTCGCGGGTCGCACCTATGCGATCCAGGTCTGGTTCACCGACCAACGCACCGGCAGCGCGACGAACGTGCTCTACGACCGCGTGATGACGCTGGGCTCTGCGTTCGGCGCTGCGACGTTGTCCGGTGGCGCGGTGACCAACCTCGGATCGTTGGTGCAGGGCCCGCCGTCGGGTCCGCTCGATGCCGATCCGGACAACGCGCCCGCGGCGGCGTCGCCCGACACCCAGTTCGGCACGCACTGCACGGGCACGTTCACCTATGACCCGACCAACCAACTCTGGTTGACCATCCAGGGCACGCACCCGCAGCCGACCAACGTGCTGGCGCCGCACATCACGGCGATGCAGATCCGCGATCTGTCGGTTGCCTACCACCAGAACTACGGAGTTGGCTGCTACAGCTACAACACGGACCCGACCAACTTCCTGTCGTCGTTCGCGGGCACGCCGGCCGCGAAGGCGGCGCTGGACGGCAACGTGCTGCAGTTCTTCCCCACGGGGAACGGCTACTTCGCCATCTGGCTGCCGGGTGTCGCACCGGCGCTCTACGTCGCGCCGACCGCGGCAGCGACTGTCGTTGCCGACGCGGACGACACGACGACGACCTTCTCGACCTCGGTTCCGGTTCCGGTGCCCGGCGGCACGCAGTCCCAGTGGACGGTCTCGTCCAACGGCGTGCTGACTGCTGGCGCGACGGGCAACCAGGGCACGGGCTTCCAGGCTTCGCTGGCTGCGACCGCCACGGCCACCGGCCTCGCCTGGTACAACTGGCGCGACTACAACCCGTTCGCAGCGGGCAGCGGCAAGGTGAAGACCGAGGAGGTCAACGGCGTGATGTACGTCACGTTCGACGGCGTCTACGAGTACGGCACGACCAACCCCGCGACGTTCCAGTGGCAGATCAACGTGGCCACCGGCGAAGTGACCATGGTCTGGGTCAGCATGGCCGTCGGTGCGAACACCACGACGATGGTCGTCGGCGGAACGCTCGCCGGCGCGGGCAGCGTGCCGGCGTCGGTCGACTTCGCGACGGCGGCGCCGTTCCTCATGGGCCCGCCCGTGTCGCTCGCGCCGATGGCGATGTCGGCCTCCCCGGCACCGGTCATCAACCCGAGCACGAACGTCACCTACACGATCAGCAACATCCCCGAGTTCGCACCGAACACGGGTGTCTACCTGTCGACGCTGTTCCTCAGCGTGACGCCGCTGACGGCCGGGATCGACCTGGCGGGCCTGCTGACGCAGCAGCCGGGCTGCAAGGCCTACATCGGCACGCTGGACCTCGACCTCGGCGTCGCGCTGACCGGTGTCAGCAGCAGCTCGCGGTCGGTCACGTTCTCGGCGCCGGTGCTGACGCCGGGCCTTGTGATCGCCGCACAGTCGGTGGCGCTGTTCGATCCGGCGTTCCCGCTGCTGAACGGCGAGGCCGGCGGCCTCGTGGTCAGCAACGGCGTGCTCAGCGTCTGCCAGCTGCAGTGAGATCGGGATGGAGCGCGATGCCCGCACGCCGGGGCATCGCGTTCGACGTTGCAGCCGTGGGAATGCTGCTCGGCGTCGCGGAATGCGCGTGGCGCCGGATGTCGACGAGTTCGGCTCGCCGCGAAACGAACGCGGCGAGTCGATGCGTCAGCGGTGTCCGCTGCCCTGGCACCACGTGCACGGGACCATCTGCGCGGAGTGGTGCACGGTGACGGGCACGTCGTAGACGCTGCGATCGCGCGCAGCGAGGAAGGTCGGAGCCGCCTGCGTCGCAAACCCGCCCTGCCAGATCATGCCTACGCCGCTGCAGCGGAAGCACGTCTGGTCCTCTGGCTCGACATGGAACTGGAACGCGCGCGCGCCGTGCTCCTCGCGCCACTGTCGCAGCCTCTCCGCTTCAGCAGCCGCCTCCTGCGCGCCGTAGAGTCGATAGTGCTCCTCGCGCGCAAGTTCGTCGGCGCGGTCGGCGTCGGACAGCGCCTTCATCGGTTCGTGGATCGCCGAGGTCATCGACAGGTCCGAGAAGCGCAGCTGCATGTGCCTTCCCGTGCGGCGGTCGAAGTAATCGACCGCGATGCGGCCGCCGTCGTACTCGGTGCGGAACAGGCGAAGTGCGTCGCGTTGGATGCTGTCGTTGCCGCGCAACGTGGCGCCGGTGTTGCGCCGGCCGTTCTGCACGACGAACTCGTCGATCACGTCGAAGGTGCCGTTGGGCTGAAGTTCGATGCCTTCGCGCAGCCTGCCGCGATCGAGGACGCCGAACAGGATGCGACCGTCGTGCGCGTCGATGCGGCCATGGCCGACGTACGACGAAGGATCGAAGGGCGTGTCCTTCTCGACTGCGGCGATGACGACGTCGCCATTCTCTAGCAGCAGTTCGTGCTGCGTGCGCTCGCCGTCGACGGAGTGCGCGAGCATGCCGTCGACCGACTGCACGCGGCCGTCGAAGAACGTGTGCTTTGCCAATTGCCGTAGCACGCCGGGGCGTCGTTCGTTCGTGTCGCGCACGCTGCCGAGCCACTGCGGGAACTCGTCGCGCACGCGCGAGCACAGCTCCTTGTTGGTGAATCGCTCCGCGGCCGACCCGAGGTAGATGGCGTCGAGGATGCCGAGGCGACGGCGCGCGAGCAGCCAGTTGCCGTCCAGCATCGCGCACTCGATCTCGCGCAGTGCGGACCAGTAGGCGATCTCGCCGACGGGTCCGCCGCCGCTGCGGTAGTCGTGCGAGACCTCCTCGCTCGTGACGGCCCAGTACTTCGCTGCGGCAGCCGCGCGGTCGCCCGCGCGGAGGTCGAGGTCGCCGAGCAACAGCGTGGCGAGCTCGAGGCCGCGACGATCGTCGTCGAGGCGGGACTTCATCAGCTCGATGCCCTTCCGTGCAGTTTCGACGTCGCCTTCGATCGCGAGCGCGAGGATGCGCGGAACGAGGCGGCGCGCGTCGTCTTCCTCGGGGAGTTGGATGCCCGGTTGCTGGCGGCGCAGTTCGACGACGACCTCGGCGCAGCGCCATGCCGCTGCGGTCAGCCGTTGCTCGACGAAGATCGTCTCATAGGCGATGCGCGCGGTTTCGAGGTCGCCGCTCTCCTGCGCCGACTCGGCGAGCTGCCACTGCTCGTGGTCGGGAAGCTCCGCGATCGACTCGTGCGTGGCAGCGCAGGCAGCGAGCATGGCGAAGACGAGAAGTGCGAAGGCGGAGCGCATGGTCATGGAATGCGGGGCGACTCTAGTCGCTCGCGCAAACGGGCATGGCCACCTGGGACGAACTCCTCGGTGTGCGAGCCGCGACGCATCTGCGCAACGGACTGTGTGCGCAGTCGTCGCAGTGAACTTCCGTCAGCCAGTCGGCCGCGCTTCGTGCTGTCTCGCGCAACTACGGCGCGAGCCGTTCGACGCGCCACGCATCGCGATCGCGCACGAACCGCAAGCGATCGTGCAGCCGCGCGTCGCGGCCCTGCCAGAACTCGATCGACTCCGGCGCGAGGACATAGCCGCCCCAATGCGAAGGCCGCGGCACGTTGCCGTCGCCGACCTTGTGCTCCAGATCGCGCACCAACTGCTCCAGCTCACCACGTCCGTGCAGCACGCGGCTCTGCGGCGATGCGGCGCTCGCGAGCTGCGCCTGCCGCGGCCGCGACGCGAAGTAGGCGTCGGACTCTGCATCGGGAACACGCGTCACTGAGCCTTCGATGCGCACCTGGCGGTTGCGCGGCGCGCCCCACCAGAACGTCGCGGCGGCGCGTGCGTTCGCTGCGAGCTGCGTGCCCTTGTCGCTGCCGTAGTTGGTGAAGAACGAGATGCCGCGCGCGTCGATCTGCTTGCACAGCACGATGCGGCAATGGGGCGCAGAGTCGTGGCCGCAGGTCGCGAGCGCCATCGCGTTGGGCTCGGAGACTCCGGCTGTGCGCGCTTGCTCCATCCAGTCGCGGATCGTCTGCAGCGGGTCGTGCGCGATGTGTTCGCGGTCGAGCGGCGCGTCGCCGTATTCGCGACGCATGCGTTCGAAGTCGGACGGGTTCATGCGCGCAGTGTGCGCGCGAATCGCCCGTTCGTCACCGGCGAGCCGCGCGTTCTGTCGAAGCGATCAGGCGCCGGCGCGCACCGCTGGACTTGCGCACACGTGCTGCAGCTCCGCGCGCACGCCTGTGAGCGCGAGGCGAACATGCGCCGACTCGTCGGTCAGCGCGTCGCATTCGGCCTGCAGCAGCATCGCGCGTTCTTCGAGCGTGTCGCACGGCTCGCCGAGCAGCCGCCGGAACGAAAGCTCGCGCACGACGTGGTCGAGCTCGCATTCGAGTTCCAGCAGCAGCTGGCTCACGGCGCGCTCCTCGCAGATCCAGCGCACTTCGAGTTGGCGAAGGCGTTCCGGGTCGCCGTGGCAATCGGGGCGAAGGTCAAGCGCGGAGGGCATGGCGTCCTCCCGGTTGCGAGAACGCGTGCGCCGCGCCCTCGAGTTCGTCGGACTCGCAGCGCTGCAGGACGACTCGCAGCTGCAGCGTCGCAGCGTGTTCGCTGCACGCGTCCGCCGTGTGCCGCAGCCGTTCGAGCTCGATCTCGGCTGCGCGCAGCTCGGCCTTGGCGCGCTTTCGTTCGAAGACCAGCCGCGCCGCCACGTCTGCTGCGGCGCAGGCTGCCGTGCTCTCGTCGTGTTCCATGCCCGCACGATGGCGGCGGGCGATGAAGCGAATCGGAGGCGAAGGTCAATCCGCGGCCAAGGCGCGTGCGGACACGCGCCACAGGCCGTCGTCGCTGTTCAGTCGACCCACTCGGCGACGAACACGTTGGTCTCGCCTTCCTTCGCCGAGTAGCGGTTGCTCGCGAAGACGAGGTAGCGGCCGTTCGGCGAGAACACCGGGAAGCCGTCGAAGTCCGGCGAGTTGGTGATGCGCTGCGGCTCGCCGCCGTCCTCGCTGACGACGAACAGGTCGAAGTTGCGCGCGGCCTTGTGGTCGCCGCCTTGCTGCGCGATGCGCATGCCTTCGAAGTTGCTCGAGAAGATGATGCGCTTGTCGTCGGGCAGGTAGTACGGCGCGAAGTTGGCGCAGCCGTTGTTGGTCACCTGCTTGAAGCCCGTGCCGTCGCGGTTGACGACCGTGATCTCCATGTGCGACGGACGCACGAGCGCCTGGCCGAGCAGTTCGACGTCTTCCTTGCCCTCTTCGGGCGTGCGCGGGAACGCGGAGCGGAACACGAGCTTGCGGCCGTCGTGCGAGAAGAACGCGCCGCCGTCGTAGCCGGGGCGGTTCGTGATGCGCTTGACGTCGCTGCCGTCCGGCTCGCAGGTGTAGAGCTCGAGGTCGCCGTCGCGCACCGACGTGAACACGAGCGTGCCGGTGACGGGGCACACGGTTGCCTCGGCGTCGTAGCCGGGCTCCTTCGTGATCTGCGCGATGCCGCTGCCGTCGGCGTTGGCGACGAACAGGTCGTACTCGCGGTGCACGTTCCAGACGTAGCTGCGGCCGGTGCGCTTGGCGACGGGCGGCGGCTCCGCGCCGTGGTGGTGCGTCGATGCATAGACGACCTTCTTGTCGCCTTGCAGGAAGTAGCTGCACGTCGTGCGGCCGCCCGTGCTGATCTGCTTCATCTCGCCGGACGCGAGGTCGAGCACGTAGATCTGGTCCGCGGGCATCTCGCCGTTGCGGCGCTGCAGGATCAGCTGCTTGCCGTCGTTGGACCAATAGGCCTCGGCGTTCTCGCCGTCGAACGTGAGCTGGCGCACGTTCTTGAGGTGCGGTTCGCCGGGCAGGTCCGCGACCGGCTTGCCGGCCTGGATCGCGAACGGTTGGTGCGGGACGGTGGGCTCGACGTGCGCAGGCTGCGCGCACGCGGCGAGGAACAGGAGGCCGATGGCTTCACGACGCATGGACGCAGTGAACCGCCGGAGGCGCGCGCCGACAACCGCGAAGGTGCGCAGGCGCAGCCTGGATCAGCCGCCCTGCGCCTGCGGATGCAGCGAGCCGTTCTCGGGCAGGCCGAGCAGTTGCCGCTCGGCGTCGTGGAGGTCCGGGTTGCGCGTCGTGAACTCGCGCTTGTGCTCGCCGACGATGGCGCGGAGGCGCTGCACGAATCGCACGGGGTCGAGCAGCTTCGTGAGCCCGGACTTCGTGAGCGCGTCGTTCTCGCCGGTTGCTCCGACTCGGTCGCTCGGCTCGGGCAGCAGCTTCTGGTCGTCGAGCCAGAAGTCTGCGCGGAGGCCGAAGTAGTTCACGAGGTTGCGCAAGTGCGGCAGCGTGATCGCCGACCTGCCCTTGCAGATGTCGGTCGCCGTCTGCGGCGATACGGACAGTGCGCGAGCGAGGTCGCGCTTCTTCAGCTTGCGTTGTTCTAGCTGCGCAACGATCTTCTCGTGGATGGAAACCATGGTGACGGACGATAGCCCGCGCGACCGGATGCGCCACGGACCCAACCGGAGGACTATGCTCGTGCCGATGGCGCAGTTCCGCTTCGTATTGGTAGGTATGTTGCTGTGCGCACTCGGGCCAGGGTGCACGTCGTCGCCGCAGCAATCCGAGACCGTTTGGCCGCCAGCGGACTTCCGTCTCGAGGTCGAATGGACGAGCGGTGGCGCACCTTCCGCGACGCAGACGAAGCGCTTCGTCGTGCGCGCCGACGGGCTCTGCGTCTACGGGAAGTCCGCCTCGCCGCTCGTCGATCCGGTGAGCAAGACGGCATTGCCCGTGTTCGACACGATGTGCGCGTATCGCGTTCGTTCGGAGTGCGTGCGCCTGCTCGCGCGCAAGCTGGAGCAGCGCGGCGTGACCAAGCTCGAACTGCAGCAAGGAACGATGGACGCGGCGGATGCGCCCGCGGTGCGCATCGTGCATCGCGCATTCGGGACGGAGCGCACGGTGACGGCAGTCGGGCAAGTCCACGGTGCGTTGGTGCGCGTGCTGCACATCGTGAACGCGCATTTGCCGCCGAGTGAGTCGTTCTTCCTGCCGGGGATGACGGGCGATCCCGAGCCCGAGAACCTCGCCGACGTTCCGGCTCCGGTCGCCGGGGCCGCAGGCGCGCTCGCGTGGCACGAGGAGCAGTTGCGCGCAGTCGGAGACCAGCCTTTGCTGCTGCTCGATGCGTTCGCGCTCGCGTGCCGCGCCCAGGACCGCGCGCGCAGCGAGGACCTGCTGACGCGCTGGGAGACGGCGACGCGCGTGGCGGCGAGCAAGGACGCCCCGTTCGTCGACGCGCCGCGACTGCTGCCGGAGATGCTGCGGCGCATGTTGCCCTGAGGGTTTTGCAGGCAAGATTCCGCGGCCCGGACCTCGCGAAGGCCCGGCGTGGGGTGGCCCGCGCGCCCGGACCCTCCGGGCGTCGAACTGCCGATGCCACGGCTTGAGCCGCGCACCGCGACCGGCCGAAGAAGGGGGGTCGCATGGCGCCCTCCCAACCTCGTGAACCCTCCGTTGCGCAGCAGAACGCGCCGCGCGCGAAGTGGCACTTCGCGATCCTGACCTACGGGAACCTCGCCGAGACCAGGCGGTGCCTCGCGTCGCTCGAAGCGACCGTCGACGAACCGTTCGTCGTGCACGTCGTCGACAATGCGTCGACGGACGGCACGCAGCAGTGGTTGTCGTCGTGCGGCAAGCCGTGGTTGCGCGTGCGTTGCAACGAGACGAACCGCGGCGTGCCCGGCGGCCGCAACGACCTGCTCGCATTCGCACTGCCCGTGATGCAGGCGACCGACTGGCTCGTGTTCTGCGACAACGACCTCGAGTTCCAGAAGGGCTGGCTCGCTGCGTTCCGCTCTGCGATGGCGCGCTTCCCGTCGGCCCGCATGTTGGGGCAGGTCGGCCATCTCGTGCACGTGCACGGCGATCGACGGACGTTGTTGCCTGCGCACGACGACGTCGGTCCGGTCGACGTGCTCAGCGGCGGCTTCGCGTGCATGGTGCGCGCCGACGTCGCGGCCGCGATCGGGCCGTTCGACGAGAAGCTCGGCTTGTTCTGGCACGAGGACGACGACTGGAGCGTTCGTGCGTTGCAACTCGGCGTCGAACTGGTCGCAGTGCCTCGCGCAGGCGTCGTGCACCACGAGCACGCGACCGGCGTCGCCAACGACGGATTGCGCGAAGGCGGTTCGTTGAAGAACCAGGCCTATCTCGCCGCGAAGTGGCGCGACAACGGTTGGGTCGACGAAGGCGGTTGGGTTCGCCAGACGAGCGCGCACTACAAGCCGCCCGAACTGCGCCGCGAACTGCAGCGTCGCTGTGGCCGCGCGACGCCGATCGGCCGCGCCGAGATGTTCGCGGCCGCGGACCTGCTCGACCGGCTCGTCGACGCCAAGGACCCCGCAGTCGCGTTCGCGCAGCAGCTCGTGTCGTTGCCGGCGTGCTGGAGCGATTGGGTCGCATGGAATCGCGAGACCGCGCTGGCGTGCGGCTCCGGCGAACTCGCGCTGCAACTCGAACGCATCGCGCGCGCGACCGCGAACGGCAGCGTGGCGGCGCGTTTGTCGCCGTTGGTCAAGTCGCCTTCGCCTTCGGCCGACGGCCCTGCGGGCAACGGACTCTGCGCGAGCGCGGACTTCGACGATGCAGAGTGGCTCGCCGCCGCGGATGCGCTGGAGCCGGGACACTCGATGCGCGATCCGCACGCGCGCGACCTCGCGTTCTGGCAAGACGCTTCGACGCTGCTCGCGGTGCGCAGGGCGATGGTTGCAGGGCGCGATGCGAGTGCGCTCCTTGTGGGCCGCGCCGAGCCTCGGCTCGTGCGCGCATTGCGCGGGATGTTCGCGCGCGTGGTGGACTTCGATCCGGCGTCGCCGCCTGCAGAAGGAACGTGCGCTGTCGCGGTGTTCGTGCGTGCGCACTCGCCGAGCGTGTTCGCGCAGGCGTTGCGTGCATGCAGCGCGACTGCGCTGGTCGTCGTCGTGGGCGATGCGTGCCTCGACGGCGCGCCGACCGCGTGGATCCCGCAGCCGATGCAACTCGTGCACGAACTCGGCCCGCGCAACGGCCTCGCGCCGCTGTGGCCGATCCGCACCGCCGTCGATGCTGCGGTGTTGGAGGCGTGCTCCCTCGCAGGCACCTCGCGCAATGGCCCAAAGCTCAGCGCCCTCGGCGAACGGCTGACGACGGGCTTCGTCGTCGCGTTCCGC
>CAZEQF010000139.1:0-9723 GCA_964514315.1 uncultured Singulisphaera sp.
GCGCGAACCCGCCGCCGGGCTGGCCTGCGAGTTCACCGCCGCCGCCAGCGCCACCGCCGGCCGCCGCACCGGACCCGGAGCCTGAGCCCGCGCCAGCGCCAGCGTTGCCGCCGCCACCACCCGCTTGCTGCATCGCCGCGCGCCGCGCGACCTTCTCGGGATCACCCGGATCGAACTGCAGCGCCGTCCAGATCGTCAGCACCGACTCGAGCCCGCGGATCACACGGCCGTCGAGGACCTGGTCGTAGAACAGCTCCTCGGTCATGTCCGGCAGCATCAAGAGCTCGTCGAGATGCAGCGGCAGGGTGAAGTCCTGCGCGTTCGGATCGTCGCTCTTGAGCGGCGGCCGCGGCAGTCGCTCGCTGCCTGGACGACGCGCCCACTCCTCGATGTTGCGCACGATGCGGTCTGCGTCCGAGGAGCCGATGTCGAACTCCGTGTCTTCGCGCAGCGAGTCGAGCAAGCGCACGAGCTGGTCGCGGCTGAACTCAGCCCACTTGGGGTCCGGGCTCCACAGCGACAGCAGGTTGAGCTTCGCGTTCTCCGCTTCGATCCAATAGTAGGTCGTGAGGTCGTTCTCGGCGCGCGACTGGGGCTTGGCCCAGCTGTCGCGGCTGCTGTCGCAGGTCGCCGCAGGATCCGCCTGCTCGCCGCCTTCCTCACCGCCCTCGCCACCGGCTCCCATCGCCGAGCCGCCAGTCGGCGGCGCACCCATCGCGCCTAGGGCTCCACCCTCTTCGCCGGCGGCCGCGCCCGCGAGGTCCGACAGCAGCGTGTCCTCGATCTCGGCGAACGTGTTCTCCGCCTGGTTCGCCATGCGCGCGAGCAGCGCGTCGTTCTCGCCGGTGACGCGCAGCAGGCGCGCCGACACGACGAGTTCGGCGACGAGGATGTAGAGCAGGATGCTGAAGATCAGCGCCAGGACGAGGGCGAAGCCCTGCTGCTCGTTCTTCGTTCGTCGGATCATGCGGCGCACTGGCCTACGGCGGAGTCGCGTAGACGCCGGATCCTATCGGTTCTTCCACGCCCGCGCCCACACGCTTCCTGCGGGCAGCCCCGGCTCAGCGCTCACGTTCGGTCGGCGAGCCGCGGTCGTTGACGATGCGCGGCGTGATCTGGAACGCCACGCTCGTCTCCTGGCGGTTGGTCGAGGTCGAGCGGAACAGGAAGCCGAGCAGCGGGATGTCGCCCAGGATCGGCACCTTCGTCTCGCTCTGGAACGACGTCACCGACTTGAGGCCGCCGATCAGCAGGCTGTGGTTGTGCTTGAGGTAGACCGTCGTGACCGCGCTGCGCTGGCTCGTGATCGGCGTCACCACCGGCGTCGTGTTGGCGAAGCCGGTCACGGCAGACACGTCGGCGTAGAGCTGCAGCAGCACCGTGTCCTTGCCGGCGATCACGGGGATGATGTTCATCTTCACGCCGACCGGCTTGAACTCGATGTCGGCTGTGACCGCGTTGATGCCCTGGTTGATGCGCGCCTTCGGGAACGGGATCTGCGTCAGCGTCGAGATCGACGCGACACCGCCGTTGCGCACGACGAGCTTCGGCGAACTCGTGATGTCGGCGACGTTGTTGGCCTCGAGCGCCTGCAACACGACGTTGAGTTCCCAACTGTCGTGGATGCCGCCGAGCGTGAACAAGCCGACGTCGGTCACCGGGCTCGCGCCGACGACCGGCTGGCGCAGCGGGAAGATCGAGGTGTAGGCCTGGACCAGCGCGCCCGAGCTGAGGTTGTCGATCAGCGGCGTGTTGTCGTCGACACCCGTGACGCCGAACGCCAGCGCGTCCGCGTTCGTGTATTCGATCACCTGCACGGTGATCTCGATCTGCGGAATGCTGGTGTAGAAGAGGTCGAGCGCGCCTTCGAACGCGGTCAGGCCCGCGGAGGTCGCGCTGACCAGCAGCAGGGCCACCGGCGTCGAGTTCACGACGTCGATCTGCATGGGCGCGCCGGTCACGGCGCTGCCGGCCGACGGACTCGGCGGGTCGGCGATGCGCGCGCCGGACAGCTTCTCGAAGTCCGGCAGGTAGGTGATCTCGATCTCGCGGCCGCGCAGCATCTGGCCGAGGATGCTGCGGCTGTTCTCGCCACCGACCTTGGTGCCAGGCGGCGGCGGCGTGACCGGCTTGCCCGGCTCCATCGTCGGGAACGGTTGGTCCGGACGGATCTCGTGGATGAGCTTGAGGAACGTCGGGCCGAGTTCGCCGACCAGGAAGTACTGCTTCGTGATGCGGCCGTCGGGCCCGATCACGATGCTGGGGCCGAACAGGCCGCGCAGGTGCGCCTCGAGTTCGCTGCGCGTCTGCGCCTGGGGATCCTGCGCCGCGTCCCCGCGCGAAGCCGTCGCGTCCGAGGGCATTCCGCCAAGGCCGACGACCAAGGGGCCGGCGCTGGCGGCATCGGCGGGCCGCATCCCGTCGATCGTGGCTTCGACCTCCAGCGTGCTGACACGCTTTTGCCCCTCACTGACGCAGCCGAGGAGCGCGAGGAGCAGCAGGATTGGACGGGGGAATCTGCGCATCAACTCGCCGGACCGTAGGCGGGTCACAGATTAGCGATGACGTCGCTCGTGATGTCCACAACCGTCTTGCCATTGTCGTTCTGGATGTCGCCAGAACGGACCACGAGGTCCTTGCTCGCGTTCGACGCCGCCGTGCGGGCCGCGGCACGGACCCGGCGGTCCATGTCGCCGACCAGCAGCATGTAGCGGGCAGAACCCCGGCGAACGCCCTCGGCCTGGATGGTCTGCCACTCAGGAGTCGCTTCGCGGACCTTCTGCTCGTCGAGGACGGCAGGGGCCGACGTATTGCTGCAGCTGCCGAAGTAGACGACCGCGTCCGACTTCAGGTCCACCTGGGCGAACCCAAGCGACACCGAGACCGCGACCGCGACACACCACCGAACCAGCTGAGTCTTGACGCCCATGACCAGATACCCCCACACCGGGTTGTTTGGGTTTCGCGTCGAGAGGACGCGCTACCCGGGCGGCTCATCGGCAAGGGTCGTGCCCGAGTTGTGGCGCGCAATTTGGCGAATGGCCCAAAGCTAGATGGCTTCAGTGGTTTCGAACCTGGATTTATTTTTTGGCCAACCGCAGGACCGCCAGGCCAGCGATGCCACGGCTGATTTCTCCAGGCCAAGCGGCCCGGCGGAAGAGGAATCAGCCAAGTCGTGGCCGATATCTCGCCCCGCGCCGGCTGCCCACCCGTTCGGCCAGCCCCAACTCCACCAGGGTCTGGAGGTCGCGCAAGCCCGTTCGGTGGGACACACCCGCCGTCTGCATGTGGTCCTGGGTCCCGATGGAACCCTTCGCGACCAGTGCGTCGTAGAGCGTGCGGATCCTCGGCGGCAAACCGTCGACGACCGCCTGCCGCTCGGCGCGGGGAATCGGCCGGACCGCTTCGCCAGGCACCGCCACGTCCTCATCCTCGTCCTCGTCCATGGGCTCGGCGCGGTCGCCAGCCTCCGCTCCTTTCGGGAGCGAAGCCGAACCGACCGATGCAGGATCCAGCCCGGCTCGCGGCGCCGAGTCCTCGGGGACGGCAGGGCCAGAGGCCGGGGTGCGCCCCCGCGACGCGGGATCGCCACCCACGGGGTCCGCATCCCGCCGCGCCGCGACGGGGCCCAACGCGCCGCCGCCAGCCGAGCCGGCGCCGAAGGACGACCCGCTCGAGACGTCCCCCGCAACCGGTGCGGGAGCAGCCGCCGGGCTGGACGCAACCGCCGGGCTGGATGGGGCCGACGTCGCCACGTTGGCGGCGTGGCCCGTCGATCCTCCCGGAAGCGCGGCCAGCACGTCGCGGCGGTCGACGAGTTCGCCCGTGGCCAACACCATTGCGCGATACACCGCGTTGCGCAGCTCGCGGATGTTGCCCGGCCATTCGCGGCGGAAGAACTCGTCCATCGCGTCCGTGGTGAAGCCGCGCACGCGACTCTCGCCGGACGCCACCACTTCGCTGCGGAACTGCTCGACGAGCGCCGGGATCTCCTGCCGTCGCTCCCGCAACGGCGGCACGTGCACGACGATGCCCTGGAGCCGGTAGTAGAGGTCCTCGCGGAAGCGACCGTCGGCGACCATCTGCGCGATGTCGCGATTGGTCGCGGCGACCACGCGCACGTCGATCGGCACCGGCTCCGAACCGCCGACGCGATCCACTTCGCGCTCCTGCAGCACGCGCAGCAGCTTCACCTGCACGTCGAGTGGGATCTCGCCCACCTCGTCCAGGAAGATCGTGCCGCCGTTGGCCTGCTCGAACTTGCCCACCTTGCGACGATCGGCGCCGGTGAACGCGCCCTTCTCGTGGCCGAACAACTCGCTCGCGAGCAGCGTTTCCGAAAGCGCCGCGCAGTGCACCTTCACGAGCGGACCGTTCGCACGGCGGCTCCAGCGGTGCAGCAAGTTCGTCAGCACTTCCTTGCCCGCGCCAGTCTCGCCGAGGAACACCACGCCGAGGTCGGTCGGCGCAACGCGACGCAGCGTGCGGTAGACCTCGCGCATCGCCGGGCTCGACGCCGTGATGCCTGCGCGGCGCAGGCTCGCATCGACCTCGATCGCAGCCGGAGTCAGCGCCGAACCCGATGCGAGGTGGTCGCGCAGCACTTCGAACAAGAACTCCGCCGACGCAGCTTCGTCAGGGAACACCGCGAGCGCGCTCGTCGGCCGCTTGTCTTCGATGTCGCTCTCGGGCGCCTGTTCGACGACGCGCTGCCACGCTTCGAGGATGCGCAACACGAGCGTCTCGCCGGCGGAGCGATCCGCGCTCGGCGCGAGCATCTGGAACTGCCCCGCGCCGGAGTGGCACAGCAGCCCGCCGCGCGGCAAGTGCTCGCGCAACACCGCAGCGAAGCGACGCAAGCCGCGCGGACGGCCGGAGCCGTCGCCGAGGCCGAGCGCAACCAACGCGAGCGACGCGCCGCGCGACTGCGCGACCGCGACTTCCTCGGCGACGCGGCGGCGGAAGTAGTCGGGCCCGAACGCGCCGGTGACCGGGTCCATCACTGCGTGGCTGTAGAGCTGCGCGTTGTCGAGCGCGATCGCAGCCTGCGCCGCGACCGTCGCGAGCAACTGCAGGTCGAGTTCGCCGGGCCGTTGGCCGTGGAACCCGAGCAGCACGGCGCCGCGACAACGCCCCCCCACGACCATCGGCACGCCGACGAGGCTGTGCACGCCAGGGATGCGCTGGACCAGGTCCGCGAACACCGAGTCCAGCCGACACAGCGAGAACGGCCCGAGCGCCCGCGACAAGAACGCGAACGTCGGCGCGAGGTCCATGCGCTCCGGCTCCGCGCCGCCGTGCAAGTCGACCTTGCCGGCGTCGGGATCGAGCACCGCGATGCGCACGCGATCGGCGCCGACGTGCTCTTCGCAGAAGCGACGCAACACGGCGATCGTGTGGTTCTCGTCGAGTTGCGCCGACAGGTCGCGCATCGCGCGATTCAACGTCTCGAGGTCGAACAGGCGTCCCTGCAAGTCGCCCGCCATCTTGTTGAAGGTGCGTGCGAGCTGGCCGAGCTGGCCCTTCTCGTCGACCGGCACGCGCGCGTCGAGCTGCCCTTCGGCCAGCTGTTGCGCGCCGCGTTCGATCTGCTCGATCGGACGGCTGATGCGCGCGCTGACGACGAATGCGACGAACGCGGACAGCACGAGGAACAAGCCGGCGACGAGCACGAAGAACGCGCGCACCGGGATGCGGCCGATCGACAAGTCGAGCGTCGCGGGCTGGTCGGGCTGCGCGAGCGCGAGCAGCGCACGCGGCGTGTCCTGCAGGTCGCGCAACGCTTCGTAGCCGCACAGCCAGTCGCCATAGGCGGACCCCATGCGCTGCACGACGGCGCCGCGCTGGTCGAGCGCCGCGAACATCGCGCGTTCGCGCGCCTGCATGCTCGCCGCATCGCGTCCGTGTTCGAGCAGGGACCTTCCGTCCACGCGCGTGCCCGCGACTTCGAGCGGATACCCGCGCGGATCGCACAGCAAGACCGATGCGCCGGGAGCCAGCGCGCCGAGCAAGTCGGGGCCGAGCGGCCGCGAGACGGTGAGCGCGAGCGAACCGCCGCGAACCGCCGTCTCGCGACGCACCGCGAGCACGACCGTTCCCCATTGCACGTAGATGCCGGGCTCGAGGCGTGCAGGAGCCTCCGAGCTCGCGAGGCGCGCGTCGCCCGCAACGGTGACCAGCGCCTGGTCCGCGCGACCGGCCTGCGCGGGGTTCCATTCGAGCTTGAGGAAGCCGCCGTTCCACTCGGGCGGCAACTGGCCCGCGAGCAACTGCTGCAGTTCCGGCATGGCTTGCACGACGCGCGCGCGCAACGCGTCGTCGGCCGCGCCCGTCGTGCGCGTGCCGTAGAGCGACGCGAGGTCCTGGACCCACTGCTGCGCCGAGGACGCGAGCCGCTGCATCTGGTCGGCGAGCTGCCCCGTCGCGTCCTGCACCTGGCGGCGCATCGCGTCTTCCTGGTCCGTCGAGTGGCCGCGGTCGATGACTTGCGCGAGCACGAACGACAGCACGATCAACGGCGCGAGCACCGCGACCGACAGCACGGCCATGAGGCGCGCGCGCAGGTTGGCGACCGCGGCGACCAGTTCGCCGAGCAGCACGACGAGCAACGGCGCGCCGAGCAAGCACAGCAGCATGCCGATGCGGCTCGAAGTCACGTGCGCGGACGCGCGGTCCGGGTCGGTCCTCGCTACGCCGAGCACCGCGCCATCCCAACCCTCGCCTGCGAGCGGCACGAACACCGAGGCGCGCATCGCCGACGACTTCGTCGCGACGACGAGCGGCGTTGCCGGATCCGAGTGCTTCGCCGCGTCGCGTGGCAACGCTTCGAAGTCCTGCCGCACTTCCGGCGGCAGCGTCGACTCGCTGAGCCGCGCGTCGCGATAGACCGTGATCTCCGCGTCCGCGATCGATGCGCGCACGTCGTCGCGCAGCCGCCGATCCTGGCCTTCGCGCACGAGCGGCGAGTCCTCGGGATCCTGCGGCGCAGCGGCCTTCTCGCTGCCGAACACCACCGACCGGAATCGCATGCGGTAGTCCGCGAGGTTGCGGAACTCGATCGCTTCGAGCTCCGCGCCTGGCGGCAGGTCGAGCACCGGCAACGCCATGTTGATGTGGCGTTCCTTCTGCTCGTCGACCCACGAGAACGCGATGCTTGCCGGCGACCCTTCGGGCGGCTGGTCGCGCGTGTTGTGCACCACCAGCTCGTAGAACATGCTGACCTGGTGCTCGAGCGTGAGCGTGCGCGACGGCGCGCCGCCCTTGAAGTGCAGCACGACCTCGCCGACCGTCGCGCCCGGGTTCGCCGTCGGCACGCCTGGGTAGGTCGCGCGATAGAACAGCCACAGCTTCGTGAACGGCTCCTGGCCCGGCGGCACCGCGACGCGGCGCACCGCGCCTGGCACCAACTCGATGCCGGCTTCGCGCGGATGCGCGCCGCGCAAGTCCGTCAGCACGCCGTCGAGCGACGGAGTGCCGAGGAACAGCGGCTCTGCGGGCTCGTCGCGTTCGCGCAGCAACGTGAGCCCGACGAGACGCACGTCGCCACCTTGCGGCAAACGCAGGCCCAACGTGCGCAGCGGTCCTTTGAGCGGAATGCGGTGCCAGTCGGCGTCGCTTGCCTCGCGCGCGAGCACGCCGCCCGCGACGTAGTCGCCATCGAAGTAGACGGTCTCGGTGCGCGCCGCATCCGTGCCCGCGTCGAGCTGCAGTTCGACTTGTGGCAGGTAGCCCACGCCCGACGAGATCGGCAGCGCGGAGGCGAACGGACGCCCGAGCACCACGTAGAGCTCTTCGCCGCGCAACGGAGGATCGAACTGGAACGTCTCGATGCGCTGCGCATCGAGCGGGATCCAATAGGGCCGCACCTGGAACGGCTCGTCCGGGTATTCACGCAGCGCGCCACCGAACTCGTCGGGAGCCATCTGCGAGAGGAAGCGGTAGCTCGTGTACTTCTGGCGCGCGACGGGCTTGCCCGCGAGCAAGTCCATCAACGCACGGTCGCGGCTCGCGCCGCGGTAGCTGGAAAGCGTGCCCTGCTCGAGCTTCTCGACGAGGTCGCGAACGGTCCGCACCTTGGACGCGAGATCGGCCTGCTGCGCGCGGTCGCGCAACGCCGCGCCGATCGCCGGCAGCACGAGCCCGAGCACGAACGCGAAGACGCCGGCGGCGAGCAGAGCCGGCCGCAGCCAGCGCACGCGGCGCCCCATGCGCGGCCACGCGCGCAGCGTGACCACGAGCACGCCGGCGACGAGCAGCGGCAGCAGCAGGTAGCGAAGGTCCGCGAGGAACTCGAGCGTGAGCAACCGGGCCGGCAACTCCGACTGCAACGGGCCGTCGCCGCGCAACTCGAGCCGCCCGTGCACATCGCCTGACAGCGGGTCCGCGGCAGTCCACGACAACCTGGTCGCCGGCGGCGGCGGAGCCTCTGCGCTCGCGTCGACGTCGCTGATCGTTAGGTCGAACGGGATCGACGCCTGCCCCGGACGCACGCACTGCAGCTGGTGGAACGGGATCGCTGCCTCGAACGCGTAGGAACCGTCGCCGAGGTCCTTCGCCGCCAGCTGGAACCCGGTCATCGCCGAGCCACCGAGCCGAGGCCCGCCGAGGCGCGGATCGAGGGCCAGCCAAGGCCGTGCGGAACTGAGCGGGAACAACGCGAGTTGCAGTTCCTCCTGCTGGACCGCCGCGCCCTCGGCCGCGCCGCCGACGAGGCCGAAGTAGAGGTCGATGCGGTCGCCCTGGGAACCTGCCCCCGCCGTCTCGACCCGCGGCGAGTCGTCGCGCACCTTGCCCGCGAGGTAGAGGACGTTGGCGTCGTAGGCGAGCTGGACTTCTGCCGACACATCCGCCGGGCCGCCCCATTCGCCGCCGCCCGGCAACGCGGACTTCGCCTCGGTCAGCAGGATCTGCGGAGCCCAGGCCCAGTCGCTATGGTCGCCGTCCACCTTGGGCGCCGTCCGAACCCGCGGAACCTCTGCACTGGTGGCGGCTTGGGCCGGAGGGCCCTGCGCAGCCAAATTGGCCAGCAAGCTGCCTGCGAGCAGGGTTGGCCAAATCCACGCAGGGAACGCGGGTGCCTCGGAATTCGCCATGGCAGCGCACTCTACGCCACACCCGCCACAGTTGGGACCACCCAGGCGACGGATGGGAAGAATGTGCATTCGGCTCCCGCATCGACGGCAGCACGGGGCGCCATGCGCGATCCTGCGACCGCGGAGCCGCCCGAGAGTGGAGCCTTGGCGACAGACCAGGCCCAGGTCGCAGCCATGGACCGGCTTCCGGGCGGCGCACGCCGCAACAGGCCACTCGTTCCATCACCAGGGCTGGCGACGCGGGCCGGGACTCGCCGTCGGAGACTCATGCCCCGGAAATGAAAACGACCCCGGGGCAGCGTCACCGCCGCACACGGGGTCGATCTCTGGCGGCGCCCGAAGACGCCGCCGGCTCTCGCCTGCCTCAGCGGCGCGGACGACGCGGGCCGCGGGACGGGCGACCGCCCTCAGGGCGACCGATCACCGTGTCCACGTCCTCGAGGTCTCCGATGTCCTGGCCGCGCGGGGGCGCCTCGGTCAGATCCGAGTCCTTGGTGTCGAACTCGCTCATCGGCATCCGCGGCGCGCCGCCGCGCGGGCCGCGCGCTTCGTCACCGCGGTCGCGACGGCCGTGGCCGCGCTCACCGCGATCGGCGAACTCGTCGCCACCGCGAGCCGGGCGCTCTTCGCG
>CAZEQF010000140.1:0-9722 GCA_964514315.1 uncultured Singulisphaera sp.
ATCACGATGCACGGGATGACGCGCCACACCTGCGCGGCGGCGCCGGGCACGTTGAACATCGGCAAGAACGCGGCCACGGTCGTCATCACGGCCGCGAACACGGGCGCGCGGACGCTGCGCGCGCCGCGGAGCGCGGCGGCGAGCGGCGACTTCGTCTTCTCGCGTTCGACCATGACTGCTTCGCCGACGACGATTGCGTCGTCGACGACGATGCCGAGCACGAGCAGGAACGCGAACAGCGAGATGAGGTTGATGCTCACGTCGAGCGCAGGCATCACCATCACGGCGCCGAGGAACGCGACGGGGATGCCCATCGCGACCCACATCGCGAGCCGGAACTGCAGGAACAGCGCAAGCAGCGCGACGACGATGAGGCCGCCTTGCAACGCATTCGAGAGCAAGAGGTCGATGCGGCCGCGCAGGATCACGGACTCGTCGCGCCACGTGGTCATGCGCACGCCGTGCGGCATCATCGCCTTGCCTTCGCCTGCGACGAAATCGCGCACGGCCTGCGTGATCTGCAGCGCGTCCTGTTCGCCGATGCGGAAGACCTTGAGAAGCACCGCAGGTTCGCCGTCGAAGCGCGCGAGCAGGTCGTCGTCGGCGAACGCATCGCGCACGGTGGCGACTTCGCCGAGCGTGATGCGTGCGCCGTTCGGTTGCGTGAGCAGCACGAGGTCCTCGAAGTCCTGGCCGCGGTAGGCCTGGCCTTCGACGCGCAGCAGCGTCTGGCCCGCGTCGGACTTGATCGCGCCGGCCGGTAGGTCGAGCGACGACTTGCGAACCGCGTCCGCGACCTGGTCGAACGTGAGCCCGTGGCGCGCGAGTTCGGCCTCGCTCACTTCGACCGCGATCTCGTAGGGGCGCACTGCGGTCAGCTCGACCTGGCTCAATCCGGGCAGCGCTTGCAGCGCATCGCGAACCTGCTCGCCGAGCCGCTTCAACGCTGCTTCCTCGGCGTTGCCGTGCACCGCGACGTTGATGACTTCCTTGCGCACGACGAGCTGCGCGATGATCGGCCGCTCGATCTGGTCCGGGAAGCTCGTGATCGCGTCGACGCGGTTCTTGACGTCGTCGTAGACCTGCCCGAGGTCCGCGTCCGCCGCGGCTTCGACGAGGACGGAGCCGACGCCTTCGTTGGACGTCGACGTCACCTTGTCGACTCCGGTGATGCCCGCGACGGCTTCTTCGATGCGCGTGAGCGCGCCTTGCTCGACTTCGGTCGGCGTCGCGCCGGGGTAGACGACCGAGATCGTCACCACGTTGGGGCGCACTTCTGGGAAGACCTCGGTGCGGATGCGCCCGCTCAACAGCGTCAGCGCGCCGCCGACGAGGAAGAGCCACATCAGGATGTTGGCGGCGACGCCGTTCTTCGGGAACCAGTCGAAGAAGCCCTTCGCTTCGCGTTCGCCTTCGAGGTCGCGCGCTCCCATCACTTGGCTCCTTCCTGCGGCGCGGTCACCGGCCGCTCGACAGGCGCGGCCTCCGGCTCGAGGACTTGCACGGGCATGCCTTCGACGAACGTCTCGACGGGCGAGACGACGATGCGCACCGTCTCGCCAGGCGTTCCTTCGACGAACGTGACTTCGTCGTCCTTGCGCAGGATCCGGACGCGGCGCGCGCGCAACCGGTCCTCGGCGTCGAGCACGAGCATCGTGCCGTCTGCGCGAATCGCGGAGCGCGGCGCGGCGAGCACGTGGTCGAACGAACGGCCGCGGATCGTCGCGTCGACGAACATGCCGACTGCGAGCGGTTGGCGTTCGCGGTCGCCCTGCGTGTCGAATGGCGCCGCCACGCGCGCGACGAGCGTGATCTGCCGCGTCTTGCGGTCGATCTCGCCTTCGGTGCGCACGATCGTGCCGGTCCATTCGCAGCGCTTGCCCGCGAACTCGGCCGTGAACGTCACTTCGTGCCTCGAAGCCGCGATGTCAGGGCCGCGCGCGAGGTCGAGGAAGGCCGCGTCCTCGTCGGGAATCGGCAGCCGCACTTCGACGAAGTCGGTGCCGTAGGCCTGCGCGAGCGGCTGGCCAGGAGCCACGTATTGCCCTGCGTCGGCGGACGCCGTGCGCACGCGGCCCGGGAACGGCAGCGACACGACCGTGCGTTGGAGGTCGAGCGATGCGCGTTCCTTGCCCGCCTTCGCGGCTGCGAGCGCAGACTCGGCTTCGGCGACGAACAGTTGTCGCGTCGCGAGCGCGTCGGGCGAACGCTTGCCTTCGAGCTGTTCCCACGCGCGCTTGCTGACTTCGGCCTCGGCGCGTTCCTGCGCGAGGCGGAGTTCGGCCCGCGCGACGGCTGCGTCGGCTTGCACGAGCGCGAGGCGGTAGTCCGCGTCGTCGATCCACGCGAGCGGTTCGCCTGCTGCGAAGAACTCGCCTGCGCGCAGCTTGTCGCTGACCTTCACGATGCGGCCCGCGACCTGCGCTGCGAGCGCGACGGAAGTCATCGGCTCGACGGTGCCGCGCGCGCCGACGTCCATTGCGACGGTCGCTGCGCGGATCTCGGCGACGCGCACGAGCGGCACGCGCGGCGGCGGCTGCGTGACCACGGGCTTCTGCATGCTCGCGACCATCTTGGCCGCGGCGGCGCCGGCGGCGCCGAGCACGAGAAGGGGCAACACGATCTGCAGGGCGAGCTTCATGGGTTGTCTCCGGCGGCGGCGTCCGCGGCTTGGATCGAAGGCGGCGTGGATTCGAATCCGCCGCCGAGCGCGAGGATCAGGTCGACGCGGTTGTCGATGCGAAGGCGCTGCACGACGAGCAACGTCGACTCGGCGACGAATGCCCGTTGTTGCGAGTCCTGCACGTTGAGGAAGTCGGTGAGGCCGAGTTGGTAGCGTTCGCGCGCGAGGTCGCGTGCGCGTGCGCTGGCCTCTGCGGCTGCGCGGACCGCGGCTTCTTGCTCCGCGATCCACTTGGATCCGTCGAGCGCGTTCTCCACTTCTGCGAACGCCCGCAGCGCGAGCGCGCCGTAGTCGGCGATCGCCTGCGACTTCGCGGCTTCGCTGCGGCGCACCTCGGCGCGCAACGCGCCGCCGCGGAAGATCGGCTGCAGCAGGTTCGAGCCGATCGACCACACGCGGAAGTCGTCGTCGAGGAGGTCGTCGACGTCCGAGCTGTTGGTGCCGCCGCTCGCCGTGAGGCTTAGTCGCGGATAGAGCGCGGCGCGCGCGGATTCCACGCGGCATCCCGACGCGGCGAGGCGACGTTCCGCCGCAGCGAGGTCGGGGCGACGCGACAGCAGTTGCGCAGGCAGGCCCGCGGGGACTTCGTCCAGTTCGTGCAGCAGCGTCCCGTCGCGCGACACCGTGTTGGACGGATAGCGGCCGAGCAACGTCTCGAGGTTGCGCGCTGCGGCTCCGACCGCCTGTTGGCGACGCGCGACGTCGGCGCGCGCCGATGCGAGGCTCGTCTGCGACTGCCATGCGTCGAGCGCGGGGCGGACGCCGCGGCGGAACCGGTCGCGAACGTCGTCAGCCGTGGCCGCGAACGCGCGTTCGGTCGCTTCCGCGAGCCGCAGTTGCGCCTCGGCTTCGACCAACGCGAAGTGCGCCTTGCACACCTGCGCGATGAGGCTGGTCTGCGCTGCGGCGAGGTCCGCTGCGGCCGCCTGCGCGTCCGCGAGCGCCGCCGCTTCTGCAGAAGCCAAGCGGCTCCAGACGTCGAGTTCCCAACGCACGGTGATGTTCGCGTTGAGGATCGTCGCGGTGTTGTTGGGCACGCCGCCGCCCGAGCCGAACGGGAAGCCGACGAACACGCGGCGCGACCTCGTTGCGTCGAGGCCCGCGTCGACCTGAGGCAGGCCTGGCGCGCCGGCGAGGATCGCTTGCTCGTTCGCGGCTAGCACGCGCGCAGCTGCGGCCTGCAGGTTGCGGTTGTGCTGCAGCGCCGCCTCGACGCGCGCGTCGAGTTGTCGGTCGCCGAACATGCGCCACCACTCGCGTTCGATCGCGGCGTCGCGCGCAACGCTGGCTGCGGCCCATGCGTCGGGCGTTCCGTCGGGAAGCTGCACGGAAGCTGGCGGCGGCGGCGTGCCCGAGCAAGCCGCAAGCGTTGCGGCGAGCGAGAGCATCCAGGCTGCGCGGGCGCGCCGCGCGCTGCTGTGGTTGGGGTTCATCGGCGGGAGCGGTTCGCGGAAACGCGGCGCGGGGAGGCGGTGGTGGCGGCGCGGCCGCCGCGCGCGCCTGCGGCGCAGAAGGACGCGAGGCGGTCGACGACTTCGTCGACGGACGCGGGCGCGATCGCCTTGCCCGCGACGTCCTGCAGCAAGTCGAGATGCAGCATCGTGTGCGTCATCGCCCCGAGCACGAAGTGGAGCTGCCACCACGCCTCGGCGAGTGGGAGCCCCGGCTGCGCGTCGCGCAGCGCTTCGGCAAAACGCTTGGCGACGCCGCCGAACTGCTGCGCGAGGAACGGGCGCAGGAACGGCGGCTGCTCGGTGAGCAGGCGGCCGACCATTGCGCATGGCCGCGGTCCGCATTCGTGCGCGAGTTCCATGACCGGCGCGACGAAGGCCTCGACGACGGCGCGGACCGTTCGCGGGCCCGGAGTGCGCGCATCCGCTTCGATGGACTGGAGGCGCTCCATGCGCGCTGCGTTCACGGGCGTGATGCGGCGCAGCATGACGGCCTTGGCGAGCTGCTCCTTGCCGCCGAAGTGGTAGTTCACCGCGGCGAGGTTGGCCTTGGCCTCCTGCGTCACCGCGCGCAGCGACATCGCGGCATAGCCGACTTCGGCGAGCAGCCGCTCGGCGGCGTCGAGGATCGCGGTCTGGGTCGTCTCGGAAGCCATGGAGGCGGAGCACGCTAGCGCCGCGAACGAGCGTTTCAAACGGACGTTTGAGACGGGGGGGAGGATCCGCCTCGGTCGTGCGTCTTCCCCGATTCGCGACGCCGCGAAACGCGGTTCGCCGATGCGTTCAGTCCGAGAACCCGCGCAGCGCCGCAGCCAGCGCTTCGTATTGCGCCATGGAGTTGTAGGCCTGCGGCGCGACGCGGATGAGGCGGACCTTGGGGCTCGGCCAGTTCATCACCGGCACCTCGATGCCGTGCTGCTGCATGAGCGCGTGGTGCAGCGGGTCGAGTCCGAGCGGTTCCACCGGCGGGCCCGCAAGCAATCGGTCTTGCGGCAACGGGACGGACGCGAGGAAGCCGATCATCGACTCGGGCGCGGGCTCGTCGACGCCGAGCGTGCGGCAGAGCAGTTTGCGCGCCGCGAGCGCGAGCGAACGGTTGTGCTGCTGCAGTCCGGCGATGCCGCCCGGCATCAACCCGCGCAAGAACGCGAGCGCGGCCGGGATCGCGAGCGCCGGCGACGGATCGAACGTTCCCGTCCAGTCGAACTCCTGCCAGAAGAACGGCCGGTCCTTGCGCGTCGTGTTCGCAGCGTGGCTGATCGCGAGCGGCCGGATGCGCGTCTGGCGGTCCTTGCGCACGAACAGCAGCGCGGAGCCCTTCGGCGTGCAGAGCCACTTGTGGCAGTTGCCGGTGTAGTAGGCCGCGCCGAGCGTGCGCAGCGAGAGCGGGACCATGCCAGGCCCGTGCGCGCCGTCGACGAGCGTGTCGATGCCGCGGGCGTCGAACGCGCGCACGATGTCCGCGACCGGCAGCACGATGCCGGTGGGGCTCGTGATGTGGTCGATCACGACGAGCTTCGTGCGCGGGGTCGCGGCCGCGATCAGCGCATCGGTGACCTGCGCAGGATCGTGGATCGGGAACGGAACGTGCGCGACGACGACGCGCGCGCCGCTGCGTTCGGCGACGAACCGCATCGCGTTCTGCGTCGCGTTGTATTCGTGGTCGATCGTCAGCAACTCGTCGCCGGGCGCGAACTGCAGCGAGCGCAGCACGGTGTTGACGCCTTCGGTCGCGTTGCGGACGAACACGAGGTCCTGCGGATCGCAATCGACGACGCTGCACAGCGCTTCGCGCGCGACGTCGAGCCGTTGTTCCAATTCGCGGTGCAGGAACCGCACCGGCTCGCGCTCCAACTCGTCCTGGATCGCGCGCTGCGCCGCGATCACGACGCGCGGACATCCGCCGAAGCTGCCGTGGTTGAGGAACGTGACGTTCGGGTCGAGGTCCCAGTGGACTGCGAACGGCGATGGCGCGGGCTTGTGCACGCTTGGAGTAGAGAGCCGCGGATCCGTTCGGCAAGCGCGCGAGTGGTGGCGGCGCGACTCGGTCTGTGGGCGATGCTGGCGCGACGCGTGCGGCTTGTCGTTCTCAGCGGCCCGCGGCGGTCGAGTCCGTGGACCGTCGGGACGCGAACCGGCGCCAGGCCAGCGCCATTGCTGCAACTGCCGCCAAGGCGCACCACGCCACTGTGCCGAGGCGGCTCGCGAGTTCGAGGGCATCGGGGCCCAGCCATGCCGCCGCGAAGAACAGCAGAGGGGTCCATGCCGCGACCGCGAGCAGCGTCACGGTCGCAAACCAGCGCAGCGGGATCCCGAGCGCGCCGGCGAGCACGTAGGTGGGGGAGCGCGAGCCAGGCAGGACGCGCGTGATCAGGATCCACGCGAGCTTGCGCTCGTGCAGTTCGCGGCGGCACCGTTCGACCGTGGCCGGGTCGACGAGGCGGGAACGCGCGAGCTGCGAAAGGCGGGACGTGCGCGCAGAGTGCCCGATCCACCAGAGCGCGATGTCGCCGAGCCACACGCTCGCCACAGAGGTCGCGAGCGCGATCGGTTGCGGCAGCGTGTTCGAAGCGGCTGCGAGGCCCGCGCCGATCACTGCCACGTCCTCGCTCAACAGCGACATCAGCAGGATCGATGCGCACGCAAGCCATGTCGGCATGTGCGCGATGCTGTCGAGGAACCCTTCGAGCTGTTCCATGCGCGATTGTCGTTGGCGAGCTGCTGCTCAGCTCAGTTCGCGGAACAAGGACTCGACGTCCTGCTGCAGCTCGGCCGCGAGTTGCTTGCGGTCGGCGTTGCGTCGCGCCGCAGGCGCGAACGCGACGACGGCTTCGATGCGCGACACCGACAACATCGCTGCAGCATGCGGCGCGAACTCCATGTCGCCCCACCATGCGACGCAGTGCATCTGGTCCGGGTCGCCCTTGCCGGTCGTGTAGCGCAAGCACGCTGCGGCAACTGCGCTGCCGTGCTCCGAGGGCGGGCCGAGCAGCGGCGAACGGAACGGCAGCAGCCCTTCGCCCGAGGAGCTCGTGCCTTCCGGGAACATCACGATGATCTCGCCGCGCTCGAGGCGTTCCTTGAGGCCTGCGTTCACCGTCGGCAAGTCGCGCTTCTTGCTGCGTTCGAGGAACACGGTGTCGAACTGCTTCGCGAGCCAGCCGATCACGGGCCAATGCTCCACATCCGCGCGCGACACGAACGCTGCGTTGGCCTGGCTCCCGAGCACGAGGATGTCGAGGTAGCCGAGGTGGTTGGCCACGAGATACTGCGCGTCCCTCGGCAAGGCGCCGCGGACCTTCACACGCACGCCGAGCGCGAGGCAGCCAAAGCGGCACCACTGGCGCATCAGGATGCGGCGCCATGCGTGGCGTCGTTCGCGCGACCAGAACATGCACGTCGCGCCGAGGCTCCATGCGATGCAGGTCAGGACGGTCACGAGGACCATCGCCAATGCGCGACGGATCGCTCGCGCCTTCGCGAGGACGCCGGGCCGCGCGATGACGACGTCGCGTCGCGGTTCGGCCGATGGCGTCGGCGCGTCGGCGAGGCTGGACGTCGAGGGTTCGGTCATCAGGTTTGCGGTGAGGGGCGACTGCGCGACGGCGAGCATACGCAATCGGTGCGCGCGCGTGGGTCACGGAATTGCGGGGCCTGGGAGTGGCTGGATGGTGTCCTCCCCATGGCATGGGCGCTTTGGCTGCGCGACTGCCGGATGCTCCGGACGCGTTTGCGCGTGGATCGTCGCGTGGTTGTCTCCAGCCGCCACTGCGAGATCGTCGATCTCGTTCAGGTCGAACGCCGCCCTCGACGCACGAATGACCTGGCAAGCCTGGACCACGCTCGGCGTGACGATCGCCACGTTGCTGAGCCTTGCTCGCGACTGGGCCTCGCCTGCGCACACGATGCTCGGCGCGGCGATCACTCTTCTTCTCGTCGGCGTCATCACGCCGGATCAGGCGTTCGCGGGATTCGGCAATCCGGCGCCGTTCACGGTGGCGGCGTTGTTCGTGCTCGCGCGCGCGACCGAGTCGACGGGAGTCATCCAGCCGCTCATGGAACGGCTGCTCGGCGACGGCCGCGGTGGACGGCTCGCGATGACGCGGCTGCTCGTGCCGTCGGCAGCTGCGTCCGCCTTCCTCAACAACACGCCGATCGTCGCGATGCTGATCCCGCAGATCCTGCGGTGGTCCGAGCGCGTGCGTGTGTCTGCGTCGCTTTACTTGATGCCGATGTCGTTCGCAGTCGTGCTCGGCGGCGTCATGACGACGATGGGCACTTCGACCAACCTCGTCGTGTCGGGCATGCTCGCGAAGGCCACCGGCGAGCCGCTCGGGCTGTTCGAGATCACGCCGGTCGGTCTGCCCGTGGCGCTGGTCGGCATCCTCACGCTGATCGTCACGTCGCCGTGGTTGATCCCCGAGCGTCGTTCGCCGAAGGCTCAGAACGCGGCAACGGGTCGCGAGTTCGCGGTGAGCATGCGCGTCGTCGCGAATGGCCCACTCGTGGGCAAGACCGTCGAGCAAGCGGGCCTGCGTGCGCTCGAAGGCGTCTATCTCGCGAGCATCGAACGCGACGGCGAACAGATCTCGCCTGTGCGGCCCGATGCCGTTCTGCGCGGCGGGGACCTGCTCAACTTCGCTGGCGCGGCGAGCAAGGTGGTGGACCTGCATGCCCGTCGCGGGCTCGAGTCCGCGGAGAGCCGTCACGTCGCGCACTTCGACTCGGCGAAGCACCGCTTCTTGCAGGCGGTCGTCGGCGCCAACTCGCCGCTCGTCGGCCGCACGCTCAAGGAGATCGCGTTCCGGGATCGCTACCAGGCTGCGGTGGTCGCGATCCATCGCGCGGGACAGGAACTCGACCAGAAGCTCGGTGACGTGAAGCTGCGGCTCGGCGACACGTTGATCCTGCTCGCGGATCCTGGATTCCGCCTGCGTTGGCGCGATCGGCCGGACTTCTTGATGGTCACGTCGATGGAAGGGTCGGCGCCCGCTGCGAGCAAGAAGGCGTGGATCGTCGGCCTCGTGATGCTGCTCGTGTGCGGCGTCGCGGGCCTCGGACTCTTGCCGATGCTGCAGGCGTCGTTGATCGGCGTCGTGCTGCTGATCGCGTTCGGCGTGCTCAGCGCCGCAGAGGCGCGCGCTGCGATCGACATGGACACGGTGCTCGTCATCGCCGCTTCGTTCGCGCTCGGCGAAGCGATGGACAAGTCGGGCCTCGCGCGAGAACTGGCGCAGTGGCTCTCGGCTGTGACTGGTGGCGGCAGCGTCCGGCTGACGTTGCTGGGCCTGATCGTCGCGACGGTCGTCGTCACCGAGATGATCACCAACAACGCTGCGGCCGCGCTGCTGTTCCCGATTGCGTTCGCGAGCGCGCAGCAACTCGGCGTCGATCCGCGCCCGTTCGCGATCGCCGTCGCGCTTGCCGCGTCCAACTCGTTCCTCACTCCGATCGGCTACCAGACCAACGTCATGGTGATGGGGCCGGGCGGCTATCGATTCACGGACTACCTGCGCGTCGGCTTCCCGCTGACGATCACCACGGTCGCTGCGATGGTGTGGCTGGTGCCGTGGATCTACGGGATCTGA
>CAZEQF010000141.1:0-9706 GCA_964514315.1 uncultured Singulisphaera sp.
CGGCCGGAGACCGCTTCGTCTACGAGGCGCGCCTGCCCGGCGGCAATCCGCGCGCAGACGTGCAGGTCTTGGTCGCGACGATCGCGGGCAGCGTTGCGTCGGGCACCTTCGGCGGAGGCGGCCGATGAGGATCCCCGCAGGCTTTGCGGTGGGCGCTGCGACGCACACGGGCCGTGTGCGCGCGTCGAACGAAGACGACTACCTCGTGCTGGCGCCCGAAGGTCGATGCGCTGCCGAGCTGTTGGCTGCGGTCGCGGACGGACTCGGCGGCAACGCCGGCGGCGCCGAAGCGAGCCGCAGCGCGCTTCGTGGTTTCGCCTCGGCATCGCTTTCGGCGACCTCTCTCTCGTTGCGCGAGGGCTTGGAACTCGGCTTCCGCGGCGCGGGTTCGCGCGTTGCCGAACAGGCGGCGATGGTGCCCGGCCTTGCGGAGATGGGCACGACGCTCGTCGTCGCCGCGTTCTCGCAGCGTCGCGTCGTCGTCGGCCACATCGGCGACAGCCGCGCCTACCTGCTGCGCGACGGTTCGTTGACGAAGCTCACCACGGACCATGCAACCTCGGGCGATCGCAACCAGTTGACGCGTTGCCTCGGCGGCGGCTCGCAGGACGAGGTCCCCGACGTCGTCGAACTCGAACTGCGGTCCGGCGACCGTCTGCTGCTGTGCAGCGACGGGATCTGGGGCTACGTCGACGAGTCGCGCATGCGCGAAGCGGCCGGTGCCAGGTCGCCTTCGGCTGCGGCGGAGCGGCTCGTCGCGCTTTCGATCGAGGCCGGCGGCGCCGACAACGCGACCGCCATCGTCGTCGAAGCGCGCGAGGCAGGCGATGGGGGCGGAGCCGTGGACGTCGAGTTGCCGCGGGAAGAGTCGTTCCTCTACGCCGAGTTGCCGCGCGGCGAACGGCTCGGCGCGCCGCGCTGGCCGGTCGTGGCGCTGGTTGCGTCCGCGCTCGTCCTGGTCGCAGTGTGGCTGCGGGCTGCCCTCGGCTTCGACATCTTCGTCTGGTTCCGCAACCTTTGGTGACAACCTCTCGTGACGCTGCGGGGCGCGGCAGAGCACGGTTGCTCTGCGGACGCCGCGGCGCAACGATGGCCAGGAGCGGCCCTTCGCCGCGCCACTCGCCCGCCAAGAGCGCCCGTCGATGCCCAAGAAGCTGCAGCGAAAGGTCCCGGTCCAGAAAGCCACGAGCGCGGTCGCCGCGGTGGAGGGCGAGAGCCGCGGGTTCTCGCTGCCGATGGGTTCGCGCGTCGGCGCCCGCGCGTTGGCCGAGTTCACGAACCAGCTCGCGGTGCTGCTGAACGCCGGCATCCCGGTCACGCGCAGCCTGCGCGTGCTCGAAGGCCAGCTGCCGCAGGGCCCGATGAAGCGCATCTGCAAGAGCCTCGTCGAGGACGTGGAGGCGGGCACGCCGCTGTCCGAGGCGATGGCGAAGTTCGACGGCACGTTCGACGCGCTCTACACGAACATGGTGCGCGCGGGCGAAGCGGGCGGCGTGCAGGAGGAGATCCTCAACCGCCTCGCAGGCTTCCTCGAGAAGAGCGAGAGCATCAAGTCGCGCGTGAAGGGCGCGCTCGCGTATCCGGCGATGATCTCGTTCATCGCGCTCACGGTGCTGCTGTTCGTGTTCGCGTTCGTCATCCCGCGCTTCAAGAGCGTGTTCCAGTCGATGAACGGCGGCGTCGACAGCTTCCCGTGGCAGACGCGCGTGGTCATCGACATCGGCGAGCACCTCGAAGTCACGTGGTGGGCCTACCTGCTCGGCGTCTTGCTGCTGTACTTCGTGCACGTCCTGCTGATGGGCCGCGTCGTCGGCTACCGGCGCTTCATGCACGGCGTCGCGCTGCGCATGCCGCTGTTCGGCCCGTTGGTGCACAAGAACCTCGTCGCGCGGTTCGCGCGCACGTTCGGCACGCTGATCCAGAGCGGCGTGCCGCACCTCGAAGCGCTCGACATCCTGCACGCGTCGTCGACGAACGTGCACATGCAGAAGGCCGTGATGGGCGTGCACGACTCGATCCGCGAAGGCGCCGGCATCGCGGTGCCGATGGGCGAGAGCCGCATGTTCGACGACATCGTCGTCAACATGGTCGACGTCGGCGAGCAGACGGGCGAACTCGACCGCATGCTGGTGAAGATCGCGGATCGCTACGAGATCGAGGTCGATCGCACCGTCGACACGACGTTCAAGGTGATCGAGCCGATCCTCCTCGTCGTGATGGCCGTGGTCGTCGGCTTCATCGTGTTCGCGCTGTTCGCGCCGCTCCTGACGATGATGCAGTCGCTCAACCGAGGGCGCTGACCCCGTGTCGCTGGCCGTCCGCATCCTCGCGGTCGTGCTGCTGCTGAACCTGCTGGTGGTCGGCGCAGTGCAGACGGCCTCGTTCGCGACGCAGCAGGAGTGGATCAAGACGCAGCAGAGCCGCAGTCTCGCGGCCGCGCTGGTGCCGTATCTGCTCGACGTCTACACCGCGGAACGGCTCGACGACGAGACGCAGGTTCGCGTGCTCGTGCAGAGCCCGATCATCCGCGAGTACTTCGACGACGTGATCGTGACGAGCGGCGAGCCGCCGCTCACGGGCCTCGTCTACCTCAATCCGCGCGGCGCCGTGCATCGCGATCCGGCGCGGTTCCCGTTGCGCGAGGTGTTGCGCGGCATGGAGGAGGCTCGTGTGCGCGAAGGCCTCGTGCAGGTCGCCGGCGGATTCTGCACCGCGGTCCGCGCACACGACCGCATCGCGGGCTACCTGTGGTTCGTCCCGCGCCTCGACGTCGAGGCGCCGAAGCTGCCTTGGTGGTTCCTGCTGGCGACTGCCGTCGGCAGTTCGCTGCTGTTCGGCCTCGTGCTGTATCCGGTGGTCGTCCGCACCGTCGGCCGGCCGCTGCAGCGCGTGGGCGCGGCCGCCGAGCGCGTCGGCGCAGGCGACTACCAGGCGCGCCTGCCAGACCTCGAATACGCACCCGAGCTGCGTGCGCTCGTCGCGTCGTTCAACGCGATGGCGCAGAAGGTGCAGGACAACACTGCGAACCTCGAAGCCGCGGTGCGCGCCGCCGTCGACGAGGCCAAGCGGACCGAGCGCGCGCTGGTGCAGAGTTCGCGGCTTGCGACCGTGGGCACGCTGGCCGCGGGCATCGCGCACGAAGTGAACAACCCGATCGGCGGCATGCAGAACGCGGTCGTGCGGCTGCTCGCGGACAAGGGGCTCACGGATCGCCAGCGCACCTACCTGCAACTGCTGCAGGACGGGCTTGCGCGCGTCGCGAGGACGGCGCGCAAGGTGCTCGACTTCTCGCCCAAGCAGGCCGAGGCCCGGCCGTTCTCGCTGCGCGCCTGCGTCGAAGGCGCGCGCGCGCTGTGCGAGCACCGCATGCAGAAGGACTCGGTCCGCTTCGAATCCGTCGGCCTCGACGACGCGCCTGCGGCGTTCGGCGATCCGCACGAGATCCAGCAGGTCGTGCTCAACCTGTTCCTCAACAGCCTCGACGCGTTCGAGCAGGACCGGCGCACAGGCACGATCACGGTCCGTGCGTCTGCGCAGGGCGAGTTCGTGCGCCTCGAAGTGCAGGACGACGGGCCAGGCGTGGATGCCGCAGACTTGCCGCGCCTGATGGACCCGTTCTTCACCAAGAAGGAACGGCCCGACGCGAGCGGGCTCGGCATGTTCCTGAGCTACTCCATCGTGCGGAACCACGGCGGCTCCATGACGGTCGACAGCGTGAAGGGCAAGGGCTTCACGGTCGTCATCACGCTGCCGAGGCCGTAGGCCAAGGGCTCGCGCGGTCGTCCGCATCGCTCGGATGGAGGCCGGGGGCCTTGAGGCCCGGGAGCCGCGTCGGCACACTGGCCCGCCTCGTGTGCGGAGTTCCGCGCCGGGCAGGTTCCGCATGAAGCAGTGGCAGAGCACGTTGACGGTCGGCGCGATGATGAGCGTCAGTTTCCTGGTGGGGCAGTGGATCCAGCCGATGCGCTGGAGCCACGCCGGGGATGCTGCGAGCGGCGCGGATCCGGTTTTCGGGGGCGGGTTCCTGCAGGCGCAGGGCCGTGGGCCTTCGAACCCGCCGCCGCCACCGCCGGTCATCAACCGGCCGTCGACCGCGGCCCCGGTCGTCTACCCCGAGGACTCGGGCCAGGCCTCGAGCGCCAACGGCTTCCTCGCCGTCACCGGCAGCTACGGCGTCGGCACGTCCGTGCTCTACGTCGTCGACACGGTGAACCGCCAACTCGCGGTCTACGAGGCCCGCGGTGGCAGCGAGTCGCAGCGCCAGATCGTGCTCGTCGGCGCCCGCAAGCTCGACCTCGACCTCATGCTCGAGGGCTACAACGACCGCAGCGAGTACGACTACCGCAAGCTCCGCAAGGCGTTCGAAGGGCGCGGCTCGCGCGACCCGGACATCTCGACGGGCCTGGAAAGCAGCGGTGGATCTACCGCGCCGACCACGGGCGGCGACAAGTAGCTCTCGACCTCGGCGAACTGCTCGCTAGACTTCCGCCCACTCTCGTGCCCACCCGGACCGGGTTCGGGCAACACGTCCCTTCCGTAGACCCCTCCGAAACAAGGATCCCTGCCGTGTCCGAGAACGACGATTTCATCTCCTTCGAGAAGGCCCTGCGCGATCTCAAGCTGAAGAGCGAAGAACTGCGCAAGCTCGTCTCCGAGGGCGAGATCCGCGCCTTCCGCGACGGCCCGGACTCGATGAAGTTCCGCCGCGAGGACGTCGAGTCGCTGGCCAAGAACAAGGGCTCGGACGACCTCGGCCTGGCCGATTCGCTCGAAGACGACACCGGCATGGTGACCGAGCAGCTGTCCAACGAGGACACGCTGATCGAGGACGTCGATGCCGACGAGTCCCCGAAGGCGAAGCGCGCGCCGCGCGCCGCCGGCTCGCGCGCGCCCGCCATGGCGGTCGCTGGCGCTGCCGCCGAGAAGGAGCCCGCGTGGGTCACCGCCGTCGGCATCGTCGGCTTCCTCGTGCTCGTCTGGGGCTTCGTCGTCACCTACTCGATCTCCCAAGAGTCCGATCCGGCCGGCAACGGCTTCACGTCGGTCTTCGCCGAGAAGAAGTGATCGCTGCGTGCGGCGCGTTCCTCGCGCTGCATCCGTAGCTCGCACTGCGCGCGGCCTCGTGCCGCGCGCTGTCGTTTCCGGCCCGTGCTTCGCGGCGCGCAGCTCGCGGCTGCTGCGCGTGCGTCATTCCTCGCTGTGGCTTTCGCTGGTGCTCGTCGCTAGCTTCCGCCGCGCGCTGGCGGCCACCGGTCGGCTGTGCAGCGGCAAAGGATTCACGGCCCCGGAGGGGACCATGTCGATGATGAGAAGCACTTTGGCGCTCGCAGCGCTGTCCGCATTGGCTGCCTGTGTGAGCCCCGAAGACCACCGCCGCGCGCTGAGCACGAACCAGGCGCTCAAGGCGGAGATCGCGTCGCTGACGGCGGCGCAGCATGCGATCAGCATGGAGAACGAGAAGCTGCGCGCGGAGATCGCGCGGCTCGGCAAGCAGGCTGCGGACGCGGACTGGATTCGCGAGCAGCAGGACAAGCTGGACAAGCTGATCAAGCAATACCAGGGCGGCGCAGGCAGCGGCATCGACGGTGTCGACGTCATTCGCACGAGCGAAGGCGTTGCGTTCCGCGTGCTCGGCGGCGTGCTGTTCTCGCCGGGTAGCGTCGAGATCCGCGAGCAGGGCCAGAAGACGCTGCTCCAGCTCATGACCACGCTGAAGGCCGAAGGCAAGCGCGTGCGCATCGACGGCCACACCGACGACCAGTCGATCGTCCGGAGCAAGTGGGGCACCAACCTGCGCCTCTCTGCCGAACGCGCGATCGCGGTCGCCGAGTTCCTGACGAAGAACGGCATGGCGGCCGACCAGGTCGGCGTCGCCGGCTTCGGCGAGCACCGTCCGACGGCGCAGGGCAAGACCGACGAAGCGCGCCAGCAGAACCGTCGCGTCGAGATCCTGATGCTCGACAAGTGAGGCGCGCTTGATGGCGCGGATCGATCGGCTTTCGACCGTGGTCCGCGCCGTCGCGTGCTGCGCGATCCTGGCTGCGTCGTCTTGTGACGGCGCGGCGCCTGAGGCCGCATTGTCGCGGTCCGGGCGCTACGGCTCGCTGCGCGACCTCGTGCTGTACGAGCGTCCGACAGAACTCGGCGGCCCGTTCTTCCTCGACAGCTTCGAGGCCACGCGCGCGGACTTCGCGGAGTTTGCCGAGGCGAAGGAAGGCATCGCGATCGGCGCCTCGGCGCCGCGCATGCGCGACGACGAGGGTTCGCTGCCGGTTGCCGGCATCGATCTCCGCGCTGCGCGTGCGTTCGCGCAATGGCGTCGTTGCCGACTGCCGCGCGCAGACGAATGGGCGTTTGCGTGCACTGCGGACGGCCGCGATTCGTTTCCTTGGGGTTCGCGTCCCGATCCATCGCGCGCGAACACCAGCGACCTCGGCGTCTTCGCGCCGTTGCCCGTGGGCACGTTCGAGTCCGGTCGCGCGTCGAGCGGGCCCTACGATCTCGTCGGCAATGTCGCGGAGTGGACCGAGAGCGTTGCGCCCACGTGGTTCGCGACCGAACGCGACTCGCTGCCGGCGTCGCTGCTCGCGCGCGACGCCATCGCGAGGTTGCCGGCGCTCTCCGTCTGGGCCCCGGCTCCGTCCGTGTATCCGCTGTCGTTCGTCGTCGAGGCCGCTGGCGACGAGGCTCCGCGCGAGACGGTCGGCGCCGACTTCGCGAGCCCGATGACGGATGTGCGCGAAGCGCGCGCGCCGTCCGACTTCGGCGACCGCCTCGGAGTGCGGCTCGCAACATCGCCGCGCGAGATCCTGGAGGCGATCGGCGAGGACGTGCTGTCGGTGTCCGGCGTGGATCGCGACCTGTGGTTGCGCTTTTGTGCAGGGCCGGGCCACAAGGCCGCGTTGCTGGCTGCGCTGCCGTCCGCGCGCGTTTCCGCCGCAGCCCGTTCTCGTTGGCTGGAGGCCGTGAAGTGAGCGACGGCACGCGCGACGCGTTCTCCGACTACCGCGCACGTCTCGATGCGCTCGGCTTCAAGCCGAGCAGCGTGCGCGGCCAGAACTTCCTGCTCGATCCGACCCTTCACCGCGTGATCGCGGACGCCGCCGGCTGCACGAAGGACGACCTCGTGCTGGAGGTCGGCGTCGGCCTCGGCTTCCTCACGCGCGAACTGTCGCAGCGCGCGGGGGCCGTGGTGGGGGTCGAGATCGACGAACGCCTCCACCAGGTCGCCGGCGAGGATCTCGCGCCCTACGGCAACATCCGCCTCGTGCTCGCCGACGCGCTCGGCGGCGAAGGCGGCAGCCTGCCGGAGGCCGTGCTCGTCGAGCTGCGCGCGAACATGCCGGAGCGCGGCGCGTTCCTCGTGGTCGGCAACCTGCCCTATGCAGCGTCGGGGCCGTTGCTGGCAGAACTTGCGTGCGCCCCGCGCCTGCCGGACCGCATCGTCGTGCTCGTGCAGAAGGAACTCGGCGACCGCCTGGCTGCGCCCGTGGGGCATGACGACTACGGCGGCCTGTCGGCCTTGCTGCAGTCGTTCTACGAGGTCGAGCGGCTCCGGACCGTCGGCTCCGAAGTGTTCCGCCCGCGGCCCAAGGTCGCGTCCGCGATCTGCCGCCTGCGGTTGCGCGACGACGCCGCCGCGTGGAGGGCCGAGGAACGCCGGTTGCTGCAGAAGTTCGTCCGCGGGCTGTTCGGCAAGCGCCGGAAGGCCCTCAGGACGACCCTGCGCGAAGCGGCTGCGGCGATCGGAGTGGAGCCCGCTGGCGAGGCCGACGCATTGCTGCAGCGGCGCGCCGAGACGCTGTCGCCCACTGAGATCGTGGCGCTGTTCCGGCGGACGCTCGCGGCGCGCTGAGCTGCCCGCGGGCTCGCGGCGCAGCGCTTCGAGCTGCGAATGCAAAAAAACTCGCGCGGGCTGTCGCCCATGCCATCGGGAACTGGTCGCAGCAGGCCGCCACGCGGCGTTCGGCCTGCTTGACAGGGGCGGGCTGCTCCGTTCACCTTTGGCCTTCTCGCAGCGACGGCGCACCCCGGCGCAAATCATCCATCGGTCCGGTCGTGGTCCCCGGCGGCTCAGTCCGCTACGGACCCGAAGGGCGCTCGCGGCGAGGCAACAGGAACTTCCCCTTTCGAGACCCGCAGTCTCGGAATGGGATACCTTTGTCCGGAGACGGTAACGTCGGCCCCCTTTGGGCTGGCCTGCCGCCCCCGGTCTTTCCCGCCAAAGCCGATGGATCGATTCGACGAAGCAAAGCTCCGCATCAAGGAGGCCATCGACCTGGTCGCCCTGATCGAGAGCTACCTGCCGCTGAAGCCGCGGGGCAGGCTCTTCGTCGCGCTGTGCCCGTTCCACGCCGAGAAGTCGCCGTCGTTCACGGTCTACGCGGACAGCCAGCACTACCACTGCTTCGGTTGTGGCAAGTCGGGCGATGTCTTCGACTTCGTGATGGAGCGCGAGGGCCTCACGTTCCGCGAAGCGATGGAGATGCTCGCCGACCGCGCGCAGGTCTCGCTCGAAGGCGTGTTCGGGCGCGGCCAGCAGACGCAGCGCGGCCCGGAGCCGAGCCAGATCCTGGGCGAAGTGCGCTCGTGGATGCAGCAGATGCTGTTCGCCGACGAGGGCCGCGCGGCGCGCGAATACCTCGAGTCGCGCGCGCTGGCTCCGGCGATCGAGACGTGGGGGATCGGCTTCTGCCCGGACCGCCAAGGCTCGCTGCAGAAGTTCGCGCAGTCGCGCAAGCTGCCGGCCTCGATCCTCGAGCAGGCGGGCCTGTTGCGGAACGGTCGCGAGCCGTTCGCGGGCCGCGTGATGTTCCCGATCGACGACGAACGCGGCCGCACGGTCGGCTTCGGCGGGCGCGTGTTGCCCGGCGCCAAGCCGCGCGCCGACGGCTTCGAACCGCCGAAGTACATCAACTCGCCCGAGTCGCCGTTCTTCAACAAGCGCCGCGTGCTCTACGGCCTGCACCAAACCAAGCAGCAGGGCTGCCGTCGCATCGTCGTGATGGAGGGCTACACCGACGTGATCGCCTGCCATCTCGCGGGCTTCCACGGCGCAGTCGCGGCGCTCGGCACCGCGTTCACGAGCGACCACGCCAAGAAGCTCGAGCGCTACGCGCAAGAAGGCGTCGTGCTGCTGTTCGACGGTGACCGCGCGGGCCAGCAGGCCGCTGTGCGCGCGATGCGCGAACTCGTGAACAGCCAGGTCACGGTCAAGGTCGCGTTGATGGCGGACGCGAAGGATCCCGCCGACTACGTGGTGGAACGCAAAGGCGAGGACCCCGATCTCGTGATCGAGCGCCGCGCTCGCTTCGCGGACTTGCTCGACGGCGCCGACGACGCGCTGGCGACGTGGTTCCGGCTCGCGCGCATGCGCCTCGATTTCTCGCAGCCTTCGGACATCGAGAAGGTCGCCAAGGAATGCGCGCTGCTGCTGTCGCTCGTCGAGAACGATCTGCGTCGCCGCGCGTTGCTGCAGGAAATGTCGCGCCATCTCGCGATGCCGCCGGAGTCGCTGCAACGCATGCTGCGCAAGTTCCCGGCCCGGGCCGCAGCGGCTCCGGCCGCGGACGAGGGCGCGCCGGTTGTGCCTCCCGACGTCGAGATCCAGGAGATCGAACTCGATCCGATGGGTGGCATGACGGCCCGTGCGCCGCGTCCGGGGGTGGCGGCCGAGCGCGACTTGCTCGCCGTGCTGATCCACCGG
>CAZEQF010000142.1:0-9616 GCA_964514315.1 uncultured Singulisphaera sp.
CCGCTTCGCACGCACACGGCGACATGACCCAAACACCTCCTGCGACCGCTCCCGCGACCGCCACGGCGACTCAGCCCTCGGCCTCCGCAATCCCCGAGAGCGTCATCATCCGGCCCTGGCCCAAGGTCGTGTTCCTCTACCCGACGTTCGTCGCCGCAAGCCTGTGCTTCCTGCTGTCGATGCTCGGCGTCGACAAGCGCACGCTCGGCAACTCGTTCATGCTGCTGCTCTGCCTGAACCTGCTCGTGTTCAGCTTCGACTTCTCGCGCATCAAGTCGATCACGATCGCCGTCGGCCTGATCGCAGTCGTGCTCGGCCTGCTGCTCGCGGACACGAAGTGGGACGTCGGCGGCTTCTTGTCGCGGCTCGTCGGCGGCATCGACATCGAGATGAACGCCGGGTTCTACGGCTTCCTGTCGGGCTTCCTCGGCTTCCTCTTCCTGCTCGTGTTCGTGAACTCGCGCTTCCACTACTACGAAGTGAACGCGCGCGAGATCCTCCACCACCACGGCTACCTCGGCGACATCACGCGCTGGTCGACCGACGGGCTGGAAATGAACAAGGAGATCTACGACATGGCGGAGTACCTGCTGCTGCGCAGCGGCCGCCTGATCTTCCTGCCGTCGAACGCGAAGAAGGCGATCGTGCTCGACAACGTCGCCAAGGTGAACCGCATCGAAGCGCGCGTGAACGACCTGCTCTCGCACGTCGCCGTCCGCCTCGACCAACGGCCCGGCCCCGGCTGATACGAAGACGCGCACGAAGTGGACCTCGCGCTCTGCATCCTCGCGACGCCTGCGTGCGCCGCGCGCATGGCTCCTGTCGCCGCGGCGCTCGCGGCCACGGGCCATCGCGTGGCGTGGGCATGGCTCGGCTCGCCGGAGCGACGCGACGAGGCGGTGCGCTTCGGCATGCCGCGCGACGCGGCGGACGGAGCGCCCACAGCCATCGACGCGACCACGTTGGTGACCATCGCGCGCGCGGACGAACGCACGATCGCATTCGCCGCGACCGCGACGCAGAGAGGCGCCCGCATCCTCCGCGCCGACGCCGGGGCTCGTTCGTTCGTGAACGACCGCGCCGCGCGCGAACTCGACCGCCGCGCGGACTTCCATCTGTGCGCGACCTCGCACCAGCGCGACAACCTGCGCCGCGACGGCATCGCGACTGTGCGCGCGCTCGTCGCCGGCTGCGGACTCGCGGCGGCGGCGCAACGCCATGCAGGAGCAAGCACACGCGATGCCGTGGCGCTGCTGCTGCGCGGCGAACGCGACCTCGACGCGCTGCGCGAGTCCGTCGCGCGCGTCGCCAGCGCCCGCGGGCTCGACGTCTCGCACTGCGCCTCGCCGATGGACTTGCCCGGCGCGCGCGCCGTCGTCACCGACTGCTGTGACGCGGCGACGTTCGCATGCGCGCTCGGGATCCCGTGCGTCACCGTCGCGTGGCACACCGCGCGGCCCGAGACCGTCGCGTGCGGCGCCAACCGCGTCGCCGGCGACGAGCCACGCGCCGTCGCGCGCGCGCTCGAGGTCGCGCTCCACGCGGAACGCGGCTGGGCCTCGCCCTACGCGAACTCGCTCACGACGGACACGCTGCGCACGTTGCTCGCGACGCCACGCGACGCCGTTGCCGCGATCGAGCTGCCGAGCGACGGCGACTTCACCGGCCGCGCGCTCGGCGCGGAAGAATGCGAATCCGCAGCGCGCGCGATCCGCAGCGGAACGCTGAACTCGACGAAGGGCACGTTCGTCACCGCGTTCGAACGTTCGTTCGCCGCATACGCAGGCAAGAAGCACGCAGTCGCATGCACATCGGGCAGCGCCGCCGTGCACGCGGCAATCGCCGCGCTTCGCCTATCGCCCGGCGACGAGGTCGTCACCACGCCGATCACCGACATGGGCGCGCTGACGTGCATCTGCTACGAGGGCGGAGTGCCGGTGTTCGCCGACGTCGATCCGCGCACGATGAACGTGACCGCCGCGACGATCGCGGCGCAGATCACCGACCGCACGCGCGCCATCGTCGTCACGCACCTGTTCGGCCTCGTGTGCGAGATGGAGCCGATCCTCGCGCTCGCGAACGCGCGCGGCATCCGCGTGGTCGAGGACTGCGCGCAGGCGTTCGGCGCGACGTCGCGCGCGGGCCGCGCAGGTTCGTTCGGCTCGATCGCGTGCTACAGCCTGCAGCAAGGCAAGCACATGACCACGGGCGAAGGCGGCGTCGTCGCGACCGACGACGACGAGCTCGCGCGACGCATGTTCTTGTTCGTCAACAAGGCATGGGGCTACGGCGACCCGAAGCCCGACCACTACTTCCCTGCGCCCAATGCGCGCATGACCGAGCTGCAGGGCGCAGTCGCGTTGCCGCAGCTGCAGAAGCTCTCTTGGGTCGTGGCGGAGCGCCGCTGCATCGCCGCGGGGATCACGCGCGGGCTCGAAGGCATCGCCGGCCTGCGCCTGCCGAAGGACCCGGACGGCGGCATGCATTCTTGGTGGAAGTATGCGTTCTTCGTCGACGCGAAGACGATCGAAGGCGGCGCGGTGGCGCTCGGCGCGCGGATGAAGGCACGCGGCGTGTTCTGCGCGCCGCGCTACGTGCAGAAGCCCGCGTTCGAGTGCGCGCTGTTCGCAGACTTCGACGCGCATCCGGTCACGCGCATGCCGCTCGAACACAACCCGCGACGTGCGCGGCCGCAGCCGCTGTTCCGCCGCGCGGACTATCCGGGCTCGGTGGAATCCCTGGACAGCGTCGTCGTGTTGCCGATCGACGAGCTCTACGACGACCGCCACATCGCGCACGTGTGCGACGTGATCCGCGAGGAAGCGAGGGCCTTGCGCCGTGGCTAGCCCGCTGCGCCTCTGCATCGTCGGCTGCGGCGGCATCGCGAACGCCTACCTCGACGCGCTGCGCAACGTGCCGCAGTTTGTCGTCGCAGCGTGCGCCGATGTGGAGCCCGCGCGCGCGCAGCAAGCAGCGTCGCGCTGCGGCGCGGCGGCGACCGAAGACGCACTGCGCTGGCTCCGCGACGGCGGCCGCGCCGATGCAGCGCTCGTGCTGACGCCGCCCGTCACGCACGCGCCGCTGACCGAAGCGCTGCTCGACCTCGGCCTGCACGTGCTGTGCGAGAAGCCCCTCGCCCCCACGATCGCCGAAGCCGAACGCATGCTCGCGGCAGCGCGGCGCAACGGCCGCATCCTGACGATGGGCTCCAAGTTCCGCTACACGACGGACGTCGCGCGCTGCAAGGAACTGCTCGACCAGGGGCTGCTCGGCCGCGTCGCGATGTTCGAGAACGTGTTCTGCGCGCGCGTCGACATGACGAAGCGCTGGAACTCCGACGCGCGCATCTCGGGCGGCGGAGTGCTCATCGACAACGGCTGCCACTCCGTCGACATCGCGCGGTTCCTGCTCGGACCGATCGCGCGCGTGCAGGCGATGTTCGGCAAGCCGCTGCAGCCGGTCGCCGTCGAGGACACCGCGCGCCTCGTGTTCGAGTCGGCGTCGGGCGCGATGGGCTCGGTGGACCTGTCGTGGAGCCTGCACAAGGAAGTGCCCGCCTACGTGCGCCTCTACGGCGAGAAGGGCGCGCTCGAAGTCGGCTGGAAGGAGTCGCGCTACAAGCTCTCCGACTCGCGCGACTGGATCCGCTTCGGCGACGGCTACGACAAGGTCGAGGCCTTCGCGCGCCAGCTCGCGAACTTCGCCTTTGCGATCCGCGGCGACGAACCGCTCGTCGTCACCGACGCGGATGCGCTCGCGTCCGTGCAAGTCCTCGACGCGGCCTACCGTTCGGCTCGCGAACAGAAGTGGCACGAGCTGCCGCAGACTGCCAACGTTGCCATCCATGGCTGACCTCGACGACCGCGCATTGCCGCCGCCTCGCATCCACCCGACTGCGATCGTCGAGCACGGATCGTCGATCGGCGACGGCACCGCGATCTGGGACTCCGTGCACGTGCGCACCGGCGCGCGCATCGGCCGCCGCTGCATCGTCGGCGAGAAGAGCTACGTCGCCGGCGGTGCCACGATCGGCGACCTCTGCAAGCTCAACGCAAACGTCTACGTCTGCGCCGGCGTGACGATCGAAGACGGCGCGATGGTCGCGGCGCACACGGTGTTCACCAACGACCGCATGCCGCGCGCATGCGACCCGGACCTGCGCGACCTGCTGCCAAGCGAGGCGGACGAACGCACGCTCGCGACCACGGTGCGCCGCGGTTCGTCGATCGGCGCGAACTGCACGATCGGCCCCGGGCTCGAACTCGGCGCGTTCTGCATGGTCGGCATGGGCAGCGTGGTCACGCGCAACGTGCCCGCGCACGCGCTCGTCGTCGGCAACCCGGCGCGCGTGGTCGGCGCCGTGTGCCGGTGCGGCGAGCGCTGCGCCTCGTTCGCCCGCGACGAAGCGCCGCTGTTCGCGGACTATCGCTGCGGTGCATGCGGCCGCGAAGTTCCGTTCGGCCGTTGAGCCTCACGCTTTGGCGGACCGTTCGGCCGTTGAGCCTCACGCTTTGACGGACCGTTCGGCCGCTGAGCCTCACGCTTTGACGGACCGTTCGGCCGCTGAGCCTCACGCTTTGGCCGACCGTTCGGCCGCTGAGCCTCACTCGTGCGCGTCGGGATCGCGTTCCGCGAGCTTCGTGTAGAGCGTGCGCCTTGCGATGCCGAGCAAGCGAGCCGCCTCGGCCTTGTTGCCGCCGGCATGCAGCAACGCGCGCTGGATCGCCCACTGCTCGATCGCCGCGAGGTCCATCGTCTGCGGCGCGTCGCCGGACGACGAAAGCACCGCAGCTTCCTTGGGCAACGTCTCGGGCAGCGAGCCGTTCCCCGCCTCGGCGACGAGCCGCTGCACGAGGTTGCGCAACTCGCGCACGTTGCCAGGGAACGCGCGGCGCTGCAGTTCTTGCAGCAGCGCGACCGGCAAGCTCGCGGCCTTCGATCCCGGCTTTGCGAACTCCGACAAGAACGCCGCGGCCAGACGCGCGACGTCGCCAGACCGTTCGCGCAGCGGCGGCAACCGCACGCTGACGACCGCGAGGCGGTAGTAGAGGTCTTCGCGCAATCGACCTTCCTGCACGGCGGCGCGCGGGTCGCGATTGGTCGCGGCGACGATGCGCACGTCGAACTTCTCCGCGCGGTCGCTGCCGACCGGGCGCACCTGACGCTCCTCGAGCGCGCGCAGCAATCGCGCCTGCGCCTCGGGATCGGCTTCGCTGACTTCGTCGAGGAACAACGTGCCGCCCTCCGCCTGGCGGAACAGGCCGAGCCGCGCTCGGTCCGCGCCCGTGAACGCGCCCTTCTCGTGGCCGAACAGCTCGCTCTCCAACAACGCGGGCGACATCGCGGCGAGGTTGACCGCGACGAACGGCTTGCCGCGACGCGGGCCCTGTTCGTGCAGCGCGCGCGCCGCGACTTCCTTGCCTGTGCCGCTCTCGCCCCACAGCAGCACGGAGAAGTCCGCGTCGACGCAGCTGTCGAGCAACGCGAGCGCCGCGACGAGCGCCGGCGACTCGCCGACGACCGTCTCGAACGCATGCGCGAGCTCGCTGCGCGCGCGCAACGGTCCGCGCGCCGACAGTTCTTCTTGCTGCGCCTGCACCGTCGCGGCGAGCGCGCGGTTGTGTTCGAGCAGACGGTCCTTCTGCTCGCGGTTCTCGGCGAGCAGCGCGTGCAGGTGCAGCACGAGCGCGGCCTGGTCGGCGACCGCCTGCAGCCATGGCAGGTCGCGTTCCGCGAACGCCTTCGTGTGGAAGCGATGGTCGAGGTAGAGGCAACCGATCGACGAGCCGGAGACCGACAGCGGCATCGCGAGCACGCTGCGCAACCGCAGGTCCGCGATGCTCTGCGACGCCTGCAGGTCGCCTTCTTGCGCGTCCTCGGAGAACACGCCGTGGCCCGCGAACGCGCGCTTCAACACCGTGGAGGACACCTTGCGCTCGGGATGCGTGACGTGCTCGCCGTCGAGGTTGCGCGCGACCTCCACCGAGAAGCCCGATGCGTCCGCGCCGGGCACGCACACGAATCCGCGCTCGGCGCCGAACAGGCGCACGGCCTCGTCGACGAGGCGCACGAGCACCTGCTTGCGGTCCGCGGCCTTCGCGAGTTCGCGGTTGAGCGACAGGATCGCGGACAGGCGCTGCGCGTCCTGCTCACCGCCGCCACCGCCGCGAAGGCGCGCGAGGAACTCCGAGAACTTCGGCATCACACTCCCGGTCCACCACGCGCGGCGAGCGCCGCGGCGAGCGCGCGGCCGAACATCGCCTCGGCATGCCGCTCGGTCTTCGCGAGGTCGCCGCGCTGCGCGAGCGCTTCGCGCAACCGCTGCGTCGCGCCGTCCACGTTCCAGCCGACGAGGGCCGCGTGCGCGACGGCCGCGACTGCATACGTGGCCGGGCATCCGTGGGCGCGCCAGCGAAGGTCGACGATGCGGCCAGCGTCCACGGCGAGGTCCACTTCGACTTCGTCGCCGCACATCGGGTGCTCGGCGCGGCCGGTGCCCACGCATGCGTGCGTGGACTCTGCGCACTCGATGCGGCCCGCGCCCTTCGCGGCGGCGGCGAGCGCGGCGAGCTGCGGCGTGACCATCGCGATCCTACGGACGCGAGGCCGAGCCCGCTGCGGCCGAGTCCTGCGCGTCGGGGCGGCAGCTCTTCGGCAGGCGGTCGAGCGTCGCGAACTCACCCGTCACCCAGGAGCACGAGGACTGCGCCACGACGACGGCGAAGAGCACGGAGAGAACGAATGCGCGGCGCAGCGAGGCGCGAGCGGAGGACTGGGCGACCTGTTCCATCATGGGGTTTCCTCGACCGGCTCCTCGCCGGCCCACAGTTCTTCGAACGTCTCACGGCGCCGGATCAAGCGCGAGTTCGCGCCGTCGACGAGAACTTCGGCAGGACGGCGACGCGTGTTGTAGCACGACGCCATGCTCGAACCGTAGGCGCCTGCGCCGAGCACCGCGATGCGCTCTCCCTTCTGGACTTGGGGCAACGCCCGGCTGCGCGCCAGGAAGTCCCCGCTCTCGCACACCGGCCCCACCACGTCGACGGTGCGCACGGCGCGCCCTTCGTCGCGGCACGGCACGATCGGGTGCTCGGCCGAATACAGGCTCGGACGCAGCAGGTCGTTCATCGCGGCATCGACGAGCAGGAACTCCGTCGAGCCCGAACGCTTCTCGCCGAGCGCCTCGGTGACGAGCACGCCGGAATCGCCGACGAGGTAGCGGCCCGGTTCGAGCATGAGCTCCAGAGAGCGCGCGGCCGCGAGCGGCGCGAGCCGCGAGGCGAGTTCGCGCAGCGGGAACGGACTGCCCTGGCCGTAGGGAATGCCGAAGCCGCCGCCGAGGTCGTAGTGCGTGACGCCGCGACGGCGTTCTTGCGCGCCGTCCATGAACTCGGCGATGCGTTCGAATGCGCGCACGTAGGGCGCGACCTCGCGGATCTGGCTGCCGAGGTGCACGTGGTAGCCGACGAGCTGCAGCCACGGGTCGTTGGCGATGCGCGTCACGACGTCGCCGGCGCGCTCCAGCTCGATGCCGAACTTGCTGTCGCGCTTCGCGGTCGCGATGTAGGCGTGCGTGTCGACGGAGACGGCGGGGTTCACGCGCAGGTCGACGGGAACGCGACGCGACTGCGCGGCGCCGGCTGCCGACAGCAGGTCGAGTTCGTGCGGCGACTCCACCTGGAACGCGCGCACGCCGAGCGAACATCCGAGCTCGACCTCCCACTTCTGCTTCGCGGCGCCGGCGAACACCGCGCGCGACGCATCGATGCCGACCTTCTGCAGCCGCAACAGTTCGCCGCCGCTGACGAGGTCGAAGCCGGAGCCGAGCGAGCCGAGCAGGCGAAGGATCGCGAGGTTGGAGTTCGCCTTGACCGCGTAGCAGATGTGCGCCGAGGGGCCGAACGCAGCGCGAACCTCGCGGAAGCGATCGCGGATGCACCCTGCGCTGTAGACGTAGAGCGGCGTGCCGTGGCGCGTTGCGAGGTCCTCGACGCGCACGTCTTCGCACCACAGGTCACGGCCGCGGTAGGCGAAGCGCTCGGTGCCCGACATGGGGCAAGGGCTTGATGCGTCGAGGGAAGACATCGGGGACGCACGCTAAGGAGTCGACTGTCGGCGCGCCATGATCGGACGGCCCGCCCGGGAAGCGCTCAGGAGCCGGCGCCGTCTTCCTTCTCGGGAGCCCGCTCGTCGCGATCCGCCATCTGTTGCTTCAGCCGGTCCAGGACGCGGCCGTGGATCTGGCAGATGCGCGAGGCCGACAACCGGAGACGGCGCGCGATATCGCGGCCCGTCATGCCCTCGAGGTAGTGCATCTGCAGCACCTTCCACTCGATGGGATCGAGGCTCTCCTGGATCTTGGCGACGAGTTCCTTCTGCGAAGCCAATTCGAACGGAGCCTCGACGGCCTGGTCGGCCAGCAAGTCCATCCCGTCGGCCGCGCCGGTCTCGTCGTCGATCGGGCCGGTCGCAGAGTGCTGCTCGCCTTGCTTGGCGTAGAGCCGCTGCAGGTCCTGCAGCGACACGCCGAGAGCCTGCGCCAACTCCGCGTCCGACGGCTCGCGCTGCAGTTCCGCGCGCAGGCGGAGCACCGCGGCCTCGCGCTCGCGCTGGCGGCGACGGTAGGGCCGGGGCAGCGAGTCCATGCTGCGCAGCTCGTCGAGCATCGCGCCGCGGATGCGGATCTTGGCGAACGCGGCGAACTGGTCGCAGCGCTGCGGATCGTAGTTCTCGATCGCCTGGATGAGGCCCGACACGCCGGCGTGCACGAGGTCGTGCAGGTCGACGCTCGGCGGCAGGCGCGACGAGAGCCGACGCGCCATCGAATCGACCGTGGCGTGCAACTCGGCGACGACCTGGTCGCGCAGACGCGAGCTCTTGCGATGACGGTAGCGACGCAGCGCGTCCTCGACGTCCATGCGCGGCGAAGACACAGCGTCCACGCGCGCTTCGGCGGCATCGCCACCAGCGCGCGTCGTCGCATCGCTCGCGGCCGCGCGATCGGCGCCATCGCGCGCGATCGATTCAGCGGCATCACGACGAAGAGAATGCTCGACGCGGATCATCGGGACGGTTGCGCACCATACCGAGTGCACATCGCGATGTGCAACGAGTCGTTCGACGTGAATTCGCATCGACACGTCGCGCATCGCATGCGCGACGATCGTCGCGAGTCACTCGCAACACATCACGCGTCGACGTCGTCGACGCGAATGCGCAGCGCTGCGAGCACGCAACGCTCTGCTTCGCGCATGCGCGCGCGATCCTTCGCAGCGATGTCGTCGAAGCCGCACACGTGAAGGAGTCCGTGCACGACGTAGAGCGCGACTTCGTCCTTGGTCGTATGCCCGCGCGCCTTCGCGCATCGCGCAGCGGTCTCCACGCTCACGACGATCTCTGCGCCGCCGTCGATCTCGAACGAGATCACGTCCGTCGGCGTCGGGTCGTCGAGGAACTGTTCGTGGATCGCCGCGATCTCGGCGTCGTCGGTGAGCAGCAGCGACACCGGCATGTCGAGTCGACCGCCGTGACGCAGCGCCGCGCGCGCGATGCGACGCAAGCGCGCTGCATCGGAACGCGGCCGGCCGCGATCCAGGATCGCGATCGGCGCGGATTG
>CAZEQF010000143.1:0-9579 GCA_964514315.1 uncultured Singulisphaera sp.
ATTTCATTGCGGATGGGCGATTGAGGCATGGACTGATGTTCTGGCTGAGGCGGTGTAGCCCACCGCCCGCAGCGCGCGCGGCCGCTCCAGCGCCGACGGCATGAACTTCTGGCCGCCGAAGCCCGCGAACACGCTCATCACGAGCACGAGGTCGAGTTCGGCGACATAGGGCCGCAGACGTTCGACCGGCGTGTCGGGCTGCAGCGAGAGCCCTGCCTTCGCGCCGCGCGAACGGATGTGGCGCAACAGCGCCATGGCATCGCCGGCTCGGTCGACTTCGACGTGGAACGTGAGGCACGCGGCGCCCGCGTCGAGGAACGCGTCCGCGTACGTCCACGGATCCGTGATCATCAGGTGCACGTCGAGCGGCTTCGTCGCGACGCGCCGGATCGCCTCCACCACCACGGGGCCGAACGTGAGGTTGGGCACGAAGTGTCCGTCCATCACGTCGAGGTGCAGCCAGTCCGCGCCGCCGTGCTCGACCGACGTGACCTCGTCTGCGAGGCGCGCGAAGTCGGCGGCGAGGAGGGACGGCGCGATGCGGATCGGGTGGCTCACCGCCTCTGTTTACCGCTTGGCATTGCAACACGCCAATGCGCACGAAACCCGGCGCAGAGCCGCGTGCGCGCCATTTGCCGATGCCAGGGAACCGTCCGGCAAACCCGTTTCGGGACTACATGGCCCACAGCGCTCCAGTCGATTCCGGGACACCAACTGGGAGAGGCGCAACTGGAGATGTTCTCGATTCGACACTGTGCGATCGCGGCCGCGGTCGTCCTGTCCGCCTGTGGCGGCGGCGGCTCCGCAACCGTCGACATCACCGCCGGAATGGCGAGCTACGGCGCGCTTGCGCTCGTGACCCACCAGCCGGCAGACGGCGAAGTGCAGGTCGCGACGAACGCGTCGCTGCGGCTCCAATTCGACTCGCGCCTCGTGCTCGAGTCGCTGCGTCGCGAGGACACGACCCTGTGCGTCGACGGCGACGACGAGCCCGTGCAAGGCACGTGGTCCACGGCGGAGAACGGCACCGTCGGGATCTTCCAGCCGTCTTCGCCGCTGCTCGCGGAGACCGACTACGTCTTCACGCTGTCGCCGTTCACGTGCGACGTCGACGCGCGCATCCTCGAGACGACGCGCACGTTCTCGTTCCGCACCGTCGACTTCGCGCCGCCGACCATCGCCTCCGCGAACGTCGCAGCAGGCGAACAGAATCGCAGCCGCACCGCGTCGCTCGTCGTCACGTTGAGCGAGGACGCGGATCCTGCGTCGGTCACGACGAACACCGTGCGACTGCGCGATTCGTTCGGCATCGACCATCCAGTGGAGCGCTCGCTCGCAGGCCGCGCGCTGACGGTGGATCCGCTCGCGGACCTGCCCGGCGACCGGCAGTTCACGCTCACGGTCTCGCGCGACCTCGCAGACCGCGCGGGCAACGCCGCGGGCAGCGACTGGTCCGTTTCGTTCCGCACCGTGGCCGACACCACGGCACCGCGCGCGGTGTCGGTGTGGCCGGGCCAGAACGCGTCCGGCATCTCGCCGCGCGTCGAGCCCGTGTTCACGTTCGACGAGTCGATGGACCCGACATCCGTCGAGTCCTCGTCCGTGCTGTTCCAGGACGAGTTCGGCAATCCGGTGGCGTTCACCATCGAATGCAGCGACGACCAGCGCGCGTTGCGCGTCTGCCCGCAGCAAGAGCTCTCCGCCGCGCGTCGCTACACGTTGCTGTTCCTCGTCTCCGGCGCGCCGGTGGCGGACGTCAGCGGCAACGGCCTCGCGCAGACGGCGGCGACGACCTTCACCACCGGCGCCGACGACGCGGCGCCGTTCGTCGCGGCAGTCGAGCCTGCCGCCGCATCGACACGCGTGAGCCTCAACGTCACGCCGCGCGTCACGTTCTCCGAAGGGCTGGACTCCGTCTCGGTGACCTCCGGAGTCGTCCGCCTGATGCGCGGAACCGACGTCGTTCCGTGCGTGCTGACGATGCCCACTTCGACGTCCGTGCAGCTGGAGCCGGTGCTCGACCTGGACCCAGCCGCCAGCTACCGGCTCGTGCTCACCGGCGGCGCCTACGGGCTCCGCGACGCGGCCGGCAATCCGATGCCGAGCGACGTCGAGTATCTGTTCGCGACCGCCGACGACTCCACGTTGCCCACGGCGCAACTGCAGCCGGCCGACGGCGCAGTCGGCGTGCCTGCCGCGATGCGTGCGAGCCTCGTCTTCGCGTCGGCGCTCGATCCGCTGACGGTGTCCACATCGACGGTGGAACTGCGCACCGACGCAGGCCAGGGCATCCCCGTGCAAGTCGACCTGCAGAGCGAAGGACGCGTCGTCGTCGTCACGCCGCTCGTCCCGCTGACGCCGAACGCCTACTACCGCACGTTCGTCCGCAGCGGCCCCGCAGGCGTGCGCGAGGCGACGGGCAATTGGCTGTCGCAAGACCTCGGCGCGCGCTTCCGCATCGGCACGGCCTCGGACTTCTCGCCGCCCTCCGTCACGGCGACCGTGAACGGCATCGACGCATCGCGCCGCACGGGCCTCGTGCTGCCGACGCACGGCTTCACGATCCAAGTCGACGCGCTCGACGGTTCGCAGACGCCGGACATGGGCTCGGTGCGCGTGGACTTCACCGGCGAGGGAACGTCGCCGTCGAGCCAAGGCCTCTATGCGACCGCCACCGTCGCGTTCCGCAGCTTCCGCGCGACGCTGCCGCCGACGATGGCGTTGTCGGCTGGGCAATGGACCATGACAGCGCGCGTCACCGACTTGTCGGGCAACGTCGGCGTCTCCGCGCCGGTGACCTTCAGCGTCACGGAAGCGACCGGCGGCCTCGTGCCCTTCGAACGCACGCAGGTGGTCTGGGCTCGCATCGACCTCGACCGCGACGGCAACGGCCGGTCGGACTTCGAAGAGGACATGCTGCGGCTCGGCCTGGCCACCGCGGGCGACCCGCTCGGCACGAACGACTACGTGCGCGATCTCGCGTGCGACGCGATCCTCGCCTACGCGAACTCGCTGTTCGGCCGATCGGCTGCGGGCGAAGAGATCGACGACGACTCGATCGCCGTGCGCTTCACGTCGGTCTCGCCTGCGGGCTTGCCCCACATGCAGATCGCGCTCGGCGGCTACGACCCGCAAGGTTCGCGTGGCCGCAGCTACGGCTCGGCCACCACGGGCGTGCTGGGCCGCGCCTACTACGACTACCGCAACGCGAACATCAACGATCGCAACACGGGAACGTCGCCGGGCCTCGGCGTGTTCCCGGGCGAGATGTTCCTCTACCAGGCGGACCTGCACGAACAGCTCTACCCGTCGTTCGTGACGATGTTCGCGCAGCGCTTCCTGCCGCTGTGCCCGAACATGGGCGGCACCCCCGCGGGCAGCCACCCGCAAGACGGCGCCGTGCTGCGCACGACGTTCAACCAGGCGACCGCGACGAGCGAACAACTCGCGCGCCGCCAGTTCGTGGTCCGCGCGATCGACGACTGGGCCCGCGCGATCGGAACCGTGCTCGCGCACGAGACCGGCCACGCGGTCGGACTCGTTGCCCCTGGGGCCGCGCCGTCGGGCCTCTTCGGCGATTCCTCGCTGCACAACGCGAACGCGAGCGCAGCGGAAGTGATGGCTGCATCCGTCGGCTACGAGGCGATGGTCAGTCTCCAATACGCGTTCCGCGACACCGACGCGGCCTACATGCGCCACCGGATCCTCGTGCGATGAACACCATGCTCCGCACCTTCCTTGCCTTCGCTGTCCTCTCTCCGCTCTGCGCGCAGCAGCAGGCCACCACGCTCCACCGGCTCACGACGCAGGCGGACGCCATCGCCATCGCGACGGCCGTCGGCCAGTCCGATCCGTCGCCCGAATGGCATCGCGTGGACTTCCGCACTGGCGAGACGCTGTCGGGCTCGATCGGGGCCTCGTTCTCGGCGCTCGAGCCCGCAGGCCGTTGCTGCGGCAATGCACTGTTCGCGGTCGAGCCAGGATCGCAATACCTCGTGTTCCTCGCGCGCCGCGGCAGCGCCGTGCATCCGCTCGGCGGCGATCGCGGCATCCTCACGGCGAGCCCCGCGCTGGTCGCCCACGTGCGCGCGCTGGTTGCGGCGAAGGGCGACGCGCAGCGTGAGACGAGCTTGCTCGCCGCGTCGTTGCAGCACGAGGACGAACGCATCGGCACCGATGCGGCGCTCGCGCTCGCAGGACATCCGGCTGCCGCAACCGATGCCGAGGCGAAGGCGAGCCTGCGCGCAGCGCTTCGCCGCGACGCCGAGACGCCGACGACGAAGCTGCCGGCACTCGCTGCGGCAACCGCGCGAGCCGAGGGCCCGGACGCGGCGGACTGCATCGTGCCGCTCTACCTCGAGACGCCTGCAGACGACGCGGCCACTGCGCTGCAGCGCGCGTTGTTGTCGCTGCCCGCCGAATCGGTGGCAGCCGCCGCACGACGCTGCAACCTCGCCGACGAGACCGCGGCGCTCCGCACGGCGTCCCTGTTCGAGGAACGCGCCCATCCGTCGCAGCTCGACTTGCTGCAACGCATGCTGCAGTCGGCGAAGCGACCTAAGGTGGCCGCGGCCGTGACGCAGGCGATGCTCGCCCACGACGTGTCGGAGGAGAGCCTTCGCCACCGCGTGCCCGACGCCGTGCTGCAAGTCGCGAAGTCGCGCCGCAAGGAACGCGAAGCCGGGTCCCTTCCTGGAGCCGCGCCCGTCCGATGAGAACCTCGCGCACAGTCCGGCCCGAACTGGAGCACGCGCTTGCGTCGCTCCAACTCACGCCGCGCGCCCGACGCGCCGCGCAGCGCCACGGCATCCAGACGGTGCGCGACTTCCTGCTGTTCGACCAACGCGTGTTCGTGCAGGCACAAGGCTGCAGCGAACGTTCGTGGCGTGAGATCGAGAGCCGCGTCACCGCGTATCTCGCGCTGCGTTCCGGCGATGCCGACGCGACGCGCGACGACGCGCGCCCGATCGCGCCGCTGCTGCCCGACGCCGAACATGCGCGCCAACTGGCCGACAACGGCATCGTCACGGTCGGCGACTTCCTCGCGCGTCCGCGCACGGACGCGCAGCGCATCCCGTGCCTTCGCCGCAACGGTTGGATCGAGGCGCTCGAGGCCGTCGTCCGCACGCGGCGACAGCCGCCGGCAGCCGCGCCGTTGCTGCCCACGTCCCTGCGCGACCTGAAACTGCGCGAAGCCGGCATCGTCGACCCGCTGCTGCACGAACTGCTCGACCTCGGCTGCGCGACCGTGGGCCACGCGATGACGTTGCCCGCGGCTCTCTTCGAATCCGGCGCGCTCCTCGGACCGACCGCGGCCCAGGCGATTCGCGACGCGCTCGCGCGCGTGCTCGCGCCGGCGCTCGAAGCCCAACAAGCAGAGCCCGACGAAGACGTCGCCGACTGGCCGACCATGCGCGCGCGCCTGTTCGCGGCGCTCGACGACGAGAGCCGCAGCTGGTTCTGCGCGCGGATCGGCATTGCCGAACCGGGGGCCCCGTCGCGCGCGAACGAAGCCACGGCATCGCGCGATCTCAGCCAACGCCGCGACGACGCAGTGCGGAGCCGGCTCCAGAGCCGCGCGCCGAGCCTCGTGCAGCGGCTGCGACGCGACTACTTGCGCGAGCTCGACGCATTCGAAGGCGCGGTGCCCGCGGACCGGCTCGCGCCGGGCTCGTCGTTGCACGCGATCGGCAAGGGCAGCGGCGACGCGATGCTGCCGCTGCGACTGCTCGCGTTCTGCTTCCCGACCGAGGCCCATGTCGACGGGACGTGCGTGTCCGCGATCCCGCCGCGCACCTGGCACGCGCTGCGCCAACGCCTGCGCCAGCTCACGGGGCCGCGCGCCCTCCCGCTGAGGCTCGAGGACCTCGCCCATGGGTTGTCCGACGTCGTCGAGACGCCGCCGCGTGGCGTGGTCCTCAAGCTCGTTGCCGAGTTGCCGCGGCTCGAGGTGCGCATCGACGAACGCCTCGGCGAAGTCGTGCAGAAGGCGCAACCGGAGGTGGCCCGCCGCCTCGAACGCATCCTCGTCGAACGCGGCGCGCCCGCGCGCTTCCTCGACCTCGTGTTCGACTACCGCGAACGCTTCCAGGCCGCGAACGAAGGCTCGCTGCTGTCGCGCCTGCGCAAGAGCGCGCAGTTCGTGCAGCTCGGCAACGATCTCTGGAGCCTCGCCGCGTGGCACCAGGACGAACTGCAGCAACTCCACGCAGAACGCGACCGCGTCTGCCAGGCGATCTGCGAAGGCAAGGAGAAGCAGAGCATCGCCTCGCTGTTCCGCGGCGACGACCGTTCGCTGTGGCTGCTGCAAGGCATCGTGCGCCGGGACCCGCGTGTGCGCTGGCTCGGCCGCGGCGAGGCGTGCCCCGCTTCGCTGCGACGGTCTCGCGTGCTCGACCAGCTGCTGCACGACTTCCGTCGCGCCGCGGGCGAGGTGCCGATGTCGCGCTTCGTTCAGAACCAACCGCCGGAACGCAAGCGGCTCGTCGAGCGGCTGCTGCACCACAACCGCCTGTTCGTGTTCCCGGCCGAGGACCGCATCGACGTGCTCACGAACTACCCGTTCAACGAAGAGCGCCTGCAAAGGCTCACGCGGCTCGTCGACGACTTCCTCGCGCGCCGCAACGGCTATGCGCCGCTGCAGGCTGTGCTCGAAGAAGTGAACCGCTGCGACCTCGGCGGCTCGTGGCTCTACCCGACGCTGCTCGGCGAACTGCTGCGGCGCCACGGACCGTTCGAGACGATGCCCGGCGGCTTCGTCGCGCGGAAGAGCATGGGACTCGTCGGCTGGCTCATGCGCCGCGCGCGCACCGCGCTGCGCGAAGCAAACATCCCGCTGAGCGTCGGCGAGATGCTGGCGCAGCGTCCCGAACTCGCGGAGTTTGCCGACTGCCTCGCGGAGCTGCTCGACAAGGACCCGCTCGTCGCGACGAAGGACGGGCAGCGCTACCAGATCGGCTGAACGCGCGCCGCGTCGTCGCGGTCGAGCATCGCGTCGCAAGCGCGCAGCCACAGCGGCACGGCGAGCAGGCCGACGATCGCGTCGATCGGCCAGTGGTAGCGCAAGACGAGCGTGCTCAGCGCGACGGTCCATGCGTAGGCGACGAGCCATGCCGCGCCGCGGCACTTCGCATTCACGGCGATGCGCGCCGCGAGCCAGCTCATCATCGTGTGGCCTGAAGGGAAGCAGTCCCAGTGGTTCGCCTCGGCCTCGTGCAACAGCGTGTGCAGCCACGCCATCGTCTCGCCGGCCGGCGCGAGGTCGAGCGGAACGACGTCCTTGGGACCCAGCGTGGGGAACCAGAGATATCCGAGGTAGCTCAGCAAGAACCCGCCCGTCACCGCCGCGACCGCGCGGTCGAAAGCCGCGGGCCCGCGCTGACGAAGCACCATCACGCAACTGACGATCGGCGCCGCATAGAAGCCGGCGTAGACGACCTGCAGCACGGCGAGCGCAGGCTCCGTGGCGAGCGAACGCAGCCCGCTCGTCGCCTCGCCGCCGAGCACTGCGAGGTCCAGGCGCAACCACAGCACTTCCCAAGCCTCGGGATTGGCGTGCGGCAGCGCCCACGCGAGCGCCGTGAACACGAGCGGCAAGCCGCCGATCGCGATCGCGCAGCGTGCGATCCGCGCCGCGCCGATCCGACCGCGACGCTGCAGTCGCACCGGGATCGACTGCAGCCCGGCGACCAAGACGTGCAGCGCGACGAACGGGACCGGATGGAACCCATCCGGCGCAGGGGCTCCCCATGCGCCGGCCGCGATCGCCACGGCGGCGATGACGCATGCGCAGTAGGCGAGCCAGAAGCGTTCGATCGTCGACACGGCGCGCATTCCAACCGACGCGCGCCTTCGCTGCACGCGTCGTGTCGGGGCGCCGACGCCTCAGTCGCCCTGCGGCACGCCCTTGCCGAGGGCGAGGCCGGACGACGAGGAAGTCGGCGTGATCTCCTTCGACGAGCCGTCCTTGCCGTCGAACGACAACAACCTGCCCTTGCCCTCTTCGCGCGTCTCGAGATGCACGGGCCGCCCCCACAGCTTCTGCAGTCCGCGCAAGGTCAGCTGCGCCTGCTCGAGCTGCAGGTCCTGGCCATTCCAATCGTGCACGAGGTAGAGCTCGCCGCGGTTCTGGTGGTTGCCGTCGACGACGCGCAGGATCGGGTTGCCGAAGTTGGTGAGCGCATCGAGCAGATGCGTCTTCACCTTGGTGTAGTCGCGGTCGACGACCTCGAGCTGGCCCGTCTGCGGATTGCGGCCGTAGACGAAGAGCTTCTGGTCCTCGGCGAACTCCGGCGTGACGAACTCGTCGACGAACGTGACGTCGTTGTGGATCCTGCGCACGTCGAAGATGCGCTTCCTGCCGAGGTTCGTGGGCTCGTGCCAACGACGCCGCGTCTCGGGGTCGTCGCAGCGCTGGTAGGCCTCGCCGAACTTGCCGGTGTCCCAGCGGTGCTCGATGTCGCGGAACAGTTCGACGCCGAGCTTGTAGGGATTGATCTGCCCTGGCCGCGTCGCCAGCGTGCCGCTGTGCGTGTCGCAGTAGTGCACGACCTCGCTGGCCTCGACGAGGTGCTTCGTCATGAGCTTGCTGTGCCAGTAGACGGCCCAGCCCTCGTTCATGATCTTCGTCATCCCCTGCGGCGCGAAGTAGTAGGCCTCTTCGCGCACCATCGCGAGGATGTCCTGCTGCCACAGTTCAAGCGGCGCGTGGTCGAGCAAGAACTTCAGCACGTCGCGAGCGGGCCGCGCCGGGAAGCGCCGGCTCTTCTGCTCCTCCTCGGCCATCTTCCGCTTCTCCCGCTCCAGGAAGTCGGGCGGATTGATGAAGCGGTCCATGTAGTCCTTGGCCGCGATCTTCTTCACCTCGCGCGAAGCCTCGGGCTCGCGCGGCTTGCCGTCGTCGCGCTGGACGAACGGCGAATACGGGTCGATCAGGTTGTCGAGCGAAGTCACGACGTCGAGGAAGTCCTCGACGCGCTCCACGCCGTGGCGATCCATGTAGCGGCGGACGCGCGCGCCGTGGTTGGCGAGCACGTCCATCATCTTTCGCGACGTCTTGCCGAACCACGCGTTGTTCTTGAAGAAGTCGCAGTGGCCGTAGACGTGCGCCATCACGAGCTTCTGCTCGGTGATGGAGTTGCTGCGCATCAGGTAGGCGTAGCACGGGTCGTTGTTGACGACGAGCTCGTAGATCTTGGAGAGCCCCCACGCGTAGCTCTTGCTGAGCTGCTCGTATTCCATGCCGAAGCGCCAGTGCGGATAGCGCGTCGGGAAGCCGCCGTAGCTCGCGACCATGTTGAGCTCGTCGTGGTCGACCAGCTCGAAGATCACGTCGTAGAAGTCGAGGCCGTAGCTGCGGGCCAGCTCGCAGGTCTCGTCGCGGATGCGCGCCAGTTCGGGCGTGAGGTTGGCCATCACCGCCCCTTGCCCAGGAAGGCCTTGATCGACGGCAGGATGCCGTCGCGGTCGGTGATGTCGGAGGTGACGACCTTCTGCTCGCCACGGAAGGCGGCGTCGAGGTCCTTCTTGAACTGGCCGCTGCCGTAGGCGCTCTTGACCTGGCCGTAGCAGAACTGGTTG
>CAZEQF010000144.1:0-9043 GCA_964514315.1 uncultured Singulisphaera sp.
GCGCTAGGCGCAGTCGGCGTGATGGCGCAGCGCGCACGCAAGCCCGCGATGCCTCCAGTCGGCGCGGCCGCGACCGCGCGCTGAACCATCACGGCATCGCGATCGGCTGTCCGTCCTTGCGGGCGGGCAGCATCGCGTTCGCCGTCGTGAGGAACGCGCGCAGACGTTCGCGCAGGCGCGCGGTGTCTTCGGGACGATCCTTCGCCAGATCGCGCGTCTCGCCGACGTCGTTCGCGAGGTCGTAGAGTTCGCACGCGCCGCGGTCCCAGAACCAGACGAGCTTGAGGTCGCCGCTGCGCACCGCGCTCGTCATCGAGATGCCGGGGCCCTTGGCTCCCCAAGAATGCGGGTAGTGCCAGAACAGGTCGCGTGGCTTCGCTTCGCCGCGAAGCGCGAGCGATAGGTCCTGGCCGTAGCCGCACGAAGATTCGGCGCCGGCCGCCGCGCAGAACGTGGCGAACAGGTCCTCCGTCGCGCACGGCGCATCGACGGTGACGCCCGCATCCGCCATGCCGGGCCAACGCACCGCAAGCGGAACGCGGATGCCGCCCTCGTAGGCGCTGCCCTTGCCGCTGCGCAGCGGCGCGTTGTGCACGTGCGGCTCGCCGCCGCGCGCGTGCGCCGACAGGCCGCCGTTGTCGGATGCGAACACGACGATCGTGTCGTCGAGCACGCCGCGTGCTTCCAGCATGTCGAGCAGCGCGCCGAGCGAGTCGTCGACGCCTTCGACCATTGCGGCATAGGCGGCCTCGCGCGGATCGAGCCCAGCCTGCTCGTAGCGCGCGATGCGCGTCTCGTCGCGTTGGATCGGCGTGTGCACCGCGTAGTGCGCGAAGTGGAGGAAGAACGGCTTCCCGCCCGCCAGCGCGCGATCGACCGCGGCGATCGCCTCGTGCGTCAGCGCGTCCGTGAGGAACGCGTCCTTGCTGTGCCACGCGTCGAGTCCCGGCACGTTCCAGACCGGGTCGTCGCCCTTCTTCGCGAAGCCGTCCTTCGCGAGATGGCTGCCGGGCGCGCCTGCCGCGTGGCCCGCGACGTTCACGTCGAATCCGAGTCGCAGCGGATCCGCGCCATCCGTTCCTGCGGCCCCGAAGTGCGCCTTGCCGACGTGGATCGTCGTGTAGCCGACGGATGCCAGCCGTTGCGGCAACGTCGGCGCGACGAACGCGCGGTCGAGGCCCTGTGCGGGCTGCAGGCCGTTCACGTTCCACCGCGGCGGCACGAGCGAAGGGTGCGTCGCGTCGGTCGGCGTGTCCTTGCGCAGCGTCCAGTTCGTGATGCCGGTCTTCGCCGGATGCTCGCCGGTCAGGATGCCGACGCGCGTCGGCGTGCAGACGCAATGCGCGTAGGCCTGCGTGAAGCGCGCGCCTTCGCGGCAGATGCGCTCCAGGTTCGGAGTGCGGAACTTCGCGTTCTGCTTCGTGCGTTCGCGCCAGAATGGCTGGCTCGCATCCTGCCAACCGAGGTCGTCGACGAGGAACAAGACGAGGTTCCTCGGTCGTGCTCGCGCGCTCGCGTGCGACGTCGCGCATGCGGCGAGCAATGCGACGAGGCTCGTCGCAACCAGCGTTGCGAGCGCGCGGCGCGCAGTCTGCGACCCGCGCATGCGGCTGCTCAGACCGAGGCTCCTGCCGCGCGCAGCGTGTTGCGCAGCAGCATCGCGACGGTGACCGGGCCGACGCCGCCGGGAACGGGCGTGAGGTAGCCGGCCACCGAAGCGACCGAGTCGTGTTCGCAGTCGCCGACGATCGAGCCGTCGACGAGTTGGTTGATGCCGATGTCGATGACGACGGCGCCGGGCTTCACCATGTCGCCGCGCACGAGGCCGGGCTTGCCGACCGCGACGACGAGGATGTCCGCGCGCCGCGTGTGCAGCATGAGGTTGCGCGTTCCGACGTGGCAGACGGTCACGGTCGACAACCGATGGAGCAGCAAGAGGCCGATGGGCTTGCCGACGATCTCGCTGTGGCCGACGACGACGGTCTCGGCGCCGCGCAGGTCGATGCCCGTCTCGAGGATCAACTGCTGCGCCGCTGCAGCCGTGCACGGCGGGAACTGCGGCTCGCGGTAGAGGATCGCGCCCATGTTCGCCGGGTGCATGCCTTCGACGTCGAGCCGCGGGTCGATCGCCATCTGCACCGCGCGCGCGTCGATCGACGGCGGCAGCGGTCGCTGCACGATGACGCCTGCGACTTCCTGGCGTGCGGAGTGCTCGTGGATCGCGGCGATGAGCTGCTCTTGCGAGCTGCCTTCGGGCAATCCGACGACCTCCATGTCGATCCCGACCTCGCCTGCCGCCTTGCGCTGGTTGCGCACATAGACCTCTGCGGCGGGGTTGCTGCCGACTTGCAAGGACACGAGGCGGACCGGGCGCGATCCGAGGGAGCGGCGCGCCTCGGCGAGGCGGGCGCGCATGCGGGCGGCAACGGCCTTGCCGTCGATGAGTTGGGCGGACACCGGGCTTGCGATGGGGGCGGGGTTTCGTCGAAAAGATAGCGGCGGCGAGGCCGCTTCCCAGGACCACATGACCTACGGCAGCTACGCCTCGGGCTCCCCGTTCCCGCCGCTCACGCCGGCGATCAAGCTCTTGCTGATCGTCAACGTGGTCGTCTTCGCGTGCAACGCATTGCTCGTCGGGAGGCTCAGCGACAACGGCGCGTGGTTCGCGTTCTCGTGGGCGGGCTGCCTCGAAGGCTATGGCCTCGGCGTGCTGCGGCTCCTGACCTACCAGTTCACGCATTCGTTCCAGAGCCCGGGGCACCTGCTCTGGAACATGCTGACGCTCTACTTCTTCGGCACGCTGGTCGAAGGCTCGATCGGCTACCGCGGCGTCCTCAAGCTCTACGTCGTGGGCGGCATCGCCGGCGCGCTGCTGCACCTCGCCGTGGCCGCGGCAGTGGGCTACGAGAACGTGCCGCTCGTCGGCGCAAGCGGCGCGTGCTACGCGTTCCTGGTGCACGCGGCCTGCCAGTGGCCGCGCATGCAGGTGATCGTGATCCTGTTCCCCGTGCCGCTCGGCGCGCTCGCGGCCGGCCTCGTGGCGATCGGCCTCTACGAGCAATACGTCGAGGTCGTCACGGGTTCGGCCGGCGTGGTCGCCAACAGCGCGCACCTCGGCGGCGCGGCCCTCGGCTTCGCGGCGTGGCGACTCGGCTGGTTCCGCGACTACGCATCGTTTGCGGGCGGTGGCGAAGGGTTCTTTGCGTCGCTGCGACAGAAGTTGCGCGACGCGAAGGCGCAGCGTGCCCGCGAGGACGAACGTGCGACGCAGCAGGAGATGGACCGCATCCTCGACAAGATCCGGCAGCAAGGCATGCCGTCGCTGACCAGGCAGGAACGTCGCGTCCTCGAGCAGGCGAGCAAGCGCGCGCGCGGCAAGTAGCGGCGCGCATCGAGCGGGGGGCGAAGGTAGAGTTCCGGCCCGCGGCTGGGCGGTCGCCCGCCGTCGCCACCACGATGTCCCGCACCCTCCTGACCTGGATCTGCGCCGCGGCTCTCGCGGCAGCCGCCGTCGCCCAGAACCCCGCTGAAGTCGCGAAGTTCGCGACCGACAGCAAGAAGCTGCTCGAGCTGAAGGACGAGAAGGGCCTCGACAAGCTCGTGAAGTCGTCGCCGACGATGGCGTCGGCCGTCGTGTCGCAGTTCACGAACATGCGGCTCGAGATGCGCAACAACAAGCCGGAGCACAAGGCTTGGATCGACGCGGTCAATGCGTCGTGGAAGCGCGTCTACGACGGCGCGGACACGCTCGACAAGGTCGAGCGATGGGTGGAGGGTCTCGACACGCAGGCGTGGTCGCAGTTCCAGAAGGCGCAAGGCAACGTGCAGAAGGCCTACGCGTTCTTCGTGGAGTCGACGAAGGACAACACGAAGCGCGACGGCTTCGAGAAGTCGCGCGACGTGCTCTCGGAAGCCGCGCGCATCATGGAGAGCACGGGCAACAAGGCCGAGGCCTCCGACGCGTGGTACTACGTCGCCCTCGCGCTGGAGAAGATCCCCGAGCGCACGATGCAGGACCGGCAGGATCGCATCGATGCGCTCGAGCGTTTCGTGTCGCTGCGCGAGGCGTGGGCCTACCAGGACCTCTACTACGTGCAGATCAAGAACCTGCTCAAGGCGCAGCTCGCCGAGCTCGAGGTCAAGAAGAAGGAGACCGACAAGCGCGCAGCCGAGGGCTACACCGAGAACGCGAAGGGCATCGACGCGCTCGTGCAGCCTGGCGTGGCCGAGAAGGACGTCGCGCTGCAGTTCGCGGCGCTCGCGTCGTGGGAGGACGAGAACGACTACTCGCAACGCGGCGGGCCGGTGCCGCCGTTCTGGTGGTACTCGGCGTTCGGCGCGGACGCGAAGGACGCGAAGCTCGCGTGGTTCCGTCGCATGGACCTCTACTTCGTCCGCACGGCGCCCAACAAGTTCGGCATCTCCACGTTGCTGTCCGACGCGTCGCGCACGCAGCCGATCGAACCGAGCGCGAAGGCCAAGCCCGTCACGTTCCATCTCGATGCCGAGAAGAAGATCCCCTACGCGATGTTCTTCTGGACCGGCAGCGATCGCGAGAAGCTCGGCGAAGCCGAGGTCAACCTCGCGCCGTCGCCGCAGAACACGCCGATCTACTATCGCTCTGCGGCGAGCTGGACCGCGGACGTCGCGGGCGAGCAGGTGACGTTCTACGACGACAACGCGAGCGGCCGGCCGATGGACGGGAACCCGTTCGAAGGCGACTTCAAGATGGGCACGATCGGGTTCTCGAAGGAGGACGCGCGCAGCAAGGCGCCGTTGCTCGATTCGATGCGCGTCGGCAAAGGGCCGCGCGTGCCGTTCTCGGAGTTCGCCAAGGTCGGCGGCGCATGGCACTACCTGCACCGCATCGGCGACGACAAGGCCGGCTTCCGGCCGCTCAACCCCGAATACGTGAAGACCGGCAAGGTGCGGCTCGCGTGGAACGGGCCCAAGCCGACGGCTCCTGACCAGCTCGTGATCGGCGGTCGCGGCGACTTCCGCAGCGCGAACTTCGACGTCGCCGGCGGCAAGGAGGTCGAGGTCCCGGTCGGCGAGTATTCCGTGGTCTACGGCCGCATCCTCGAAGGCAAGGGCGCGCGCACGCAGATGGCGACGATCTACGGCGGCGACAGCAAGCCGTTCCAGGTCGAGGCCGGCAAGATCGTCGAGTTGCGCATGGGCGCGCCGTTCGCGCTCGCGTTCGAGTCGAAGGTGGAAGGCAGCAAGGCCGTCATCGACGCGTCGCGCATCAGCGTTCGCGAGTCGTCGGGCTGCGTGCTCGCGGAGTTGCACGGCTTCTCGGCGATCCCCGAAGTGCTCGCGGCGAAGTCCGAGGACGGCAAGGGCGCAAAGGTCGTCGGCAAGTTCGTGCGCTGCACCGATTCGGAGCAGCTCACGGCATTGACGGGCAAGCTCCCCGACCTCGGCCTCATCCTCGGCACGATGCCCGTGCCGCAGGGCCAGACCGACAGCATGGCGCTCGAAGTGACGCTGCCCGGAGAGGGCATGAAGGTCGGCCTCGAAGTGAAGAAGCACCCGCTGTTCGGACGCCTCGTCTCGCCGTTCCAGTGACTCGCATTCGCACGGATCGAAGTCCGTGCGAATGCTCCGATGCGCCGCGCTGCGTCAGTCGGTGCGGCTGCCGATGCCGGACACGCGCGGGATCACGACGATGCCCGAGTCGCTCACGTGGTAGCGCTTCCTGTCCTCGACGGGGTCGTAGCCGATCACCGTGCCGTCCGGGATGCGGTTCCACTTGTCGATGATGACGCGGCGCAGCTTGCAGTTCTTGCCGATGTGCGTGCCGCGCATCACGATGCACTCGTCGAGCTCGCTCTGTTCGTCGACGTAGACGAGGTTGCTCAGCACGGAGCGTCGCACGCGGCCACCGCTGACGACCACGCCCGGACACAGCAGCGAGTCGTGCACCTCGGCCTTGTTGCGGCCGCCTTCGCCGCTGAACACGGTCTTCGCCGGCGGGTCGTTGTGCCACAACGTGTAGGTCGGCCAGTCGCGGCGATACAGGTTGAGGCTCGGGGCGACGCTGCAAAGGTCCATGTGCGCGTCGAAGTAGGCTTCGATCGTGCCGACGTCGCGCCAGTAGGGGCTCGGATCGTCGCCGACGCCGCGGAAGTGGCTCGCGTAGACCTTGCCCTCCGGAATCATGCGCGGGATCACGTGCATGCCGAAGTCGCCGCTCTCGTCCTTGGGCATCGCGGCGTCTTCGTGCAGGCGCTTCACGAGTTCCTTGGTCTCGAACACGTAGATGCCCATCGACGCGAGGCAGTAGCCGGGGTCGCCCGGGATCTCAGGCGGGTTGTCCTTCGGCTTCTCCTTGAAGCTCGTGACGCGGCCCTCCGAGTCGACCTCGAGGATGCCGAACTGGTTGGCCTGGCTCTTCGGGATGCGGACGGCGCCGATCGTCAACGCGGCCTGATGCTCGATGTGCTCGCGCAGCATCGTGCGGTAGTCCATGTGGTAGATGTGGTCGCCGGAGAGCACGAGCACGTTCGGCGGCTGCCAGTCCTCGATGGTGTCGAGGTTGTGGTAGATCGCGTCGGCCGTGCCGCGATACCAGCGGCCTTCGTTGCCGTGGTGCGGTGGCCTGCAGGTGATGAACTGCTCGAGGCGACGCGGCAGGAAGTTCCAGCCGAAGCGGATGTGCTCTTCGAGCGAGCGCGCCTGGTACTGCGTCAGGATGTGGATGCGACGCAGGCTCGAATGGATGCAGTTGCTGAGCGTGAAGTCGATGATGCGATAGGCGCCGCCGAAGGGCACGGCGGGCTTCGCGCGGTTCACGGTCAACGGCTTGAGGCGATTTCCAGCGCCGCCAGCCAGCAGGAACACGAGGGTGTTGCGAGTGTCGAGGTTCGCCATGGGGAGCGACAGCGAAACGGTTGCAGGGCGCGAGCGATGCGCCCGCCAGAGAATGCAACAGCGTGCGCACCTTGCCCAGAAGATGCCCGCCGAAAGTAGAGCGTTTGCTCGACATCCGAAGGTTGCGGAGGGCAGTGGCTTTCGTAGGCTGGCTTGCTTGGCGAAGCGACCTTTTGTGACTGCACTCGCGAACGACGAACGCGCGAACGCGCCGGCGCCTGTCTCCAAGGAATGGGGGCAGCATGCCGAATGGTTGCTCTGCGACGGATTCGGCGGCTACGCGTGCGGGACGGCGATCGAGTTGCCGACGCGGCGCTACCACAGCTGGCTCACGGTCGCCGCCGGCGACGGCCGCCGCCGTCGGCTGCTCGCAGGCGTCGACGAACGCGTCGTCGTGGGCGCAGGATCGGAGCCGATGACGCCGGCACACTGGCGTTCCTTGGCCGAGCCCAATTGGACCGAGACGCGCCGGTCGTTCTCTTCGGAGCCGGTGCCGACGTGGATCCTCGAAGTTCCGTCGGGCGCGCGCATCGAGCGGCAGCTCGCGATGGAACGCGGTCGGCCCGGCGTGTTCGTGAGCTGGCGCAACGTCGGCGACGTGGCGGCGAAGCTCCTCGTGCGGCCGTTGCTCGCGGGCGAGGACTCCGACGCGCTGTTGCGCGAACGCCCTGCGGACGCGCCGCTCGCTGCCGCCGGCGGCCACGAGCTGCGAGTCGACGCCGCGTCGGGCAGCGTGTTCCTCGCGCTGTCGGGGCCCGCGACGTTCCGTGCGGAGCCGTGTTGGTACCGCGACTACCGACTCGCGGTCGACGAAGAGCGCGGCTACGACGGCACGGCCGATCGTTACGCGCCGGGCATCGTCGAACTCGATCTGCTGCCGGGCCAAGAGGCGTTCGCGGCATTCACGATCGGCGGCTGCGACGCGGATCCCGCGGCCTCGTTCACGCGGGCTGTGGTCGCGCGCGAGCGCAGGCTCGAATGGGCGCATCGCGGCGCGAGCGGGCTCGCGAAGAACCTTCGGCTCGGCGTCGACGACTTCTTCTACCGGGACCGCGCAGGGCGGCTCGGCGTGCTCGCGGGCTTCCCGTGGTTCTCGGAGTGGGGGCGCGACGCATTCGTCTCGCTGCCTGGGTTGGCGCTCGCCGCGGGCGAGCCCGATCGCTGCGCCGAGGTGTTGCGCTCCGCGCTGCCGTTCCTGCAGGACGGCCTGTTGCCCAACATCTACGGCGACGCGCCGGCAACGAGCCACTACGGGTCGGCCGACGCTGCGTTGTGGTTCTCCTTGTGCGTGCAGCGGCTCTGCGATGTCGCGCGCGATCCCGAGAGCGTGCGCCGAGAGTTCGGCCCTGCACTGGAATCGATTGCCGAGAGCTACGAGCGCGGCGCGCCGCTGGGCCTCGTCGTCGACGAAGAAGGCCTGCTTCGCGCCGGACGCCATGACTGCAACGCGACGTGGATGGACGCGCGCACCGCGCAGGGGCCGGTCACGCCGCGCGCGGGCCAGCCCGTCGAGATCGTCGCGATGTGGTGCGCGTTGCTGGACACGCTTGCCGAGTGGAAGGGCGGGCGGTGGAAGCGGCTCGCGAAGAAGGCCGGCGAGGCCTTCGTGAAGCGCTTCTGGAACGGCGAAGCCGGCGCGCTCCACGACTGCGTCGACGGCGAAGTTCGCGATGCTTCGATCCGGCCCAACATGGTGATCGCCGCCGCCCTGCCGCGCAGTCCGTTGTCGCGCGCGCAGCGGGCCGCCGTCGTAGCCGCCGCGGACCGAGACCTTCGCACTCCGCGCGGCCTCCGGACGCTCGCGCCGTCGTCGCCGAGCTATCGCGGCCGTTACGAAGGCGGCCAGGACCAGCGCGACCACGCCTACCACCAGGGCACCGTGTGGCCGTGGCTGTCGGGCTTCTACGTCGAGGCCTCGTTGCGCGCCGCGGATCCGGCCCGTGTGGCCGATGTGGCGCAGGGCCTCGCGCAGTGGCTCGAAGGCTTCGTGCCCGAGACACGGCGCGCAGGCCTCGGCCACGTCAGCGAAGTGTTCGACGGCGACGATCCGCAGCGGCCCGGCGGCACGTTCGCGCAGGCATGGAACACCGGCGAGTTGCTGCGCGCACTGCGCATGTGCGAGCGCGCGATGTCTGACGGCACGATCGGGGCGGGCGCATGATCGACA
>CAZEQF010000144.1:9053-9567 GCA_964514315.1 uncultured Singulisphaera sp.
TTGCGCCTGATCCTTGTCGCTCTCTTATTCGCAGGCGGGGCATGATCGACATCGTCTTCTACTTCCAGGTGCACCAGCCCTACCGCCTTGCGAAGTGGAAGCCGGGCGATCGCATCAAGAAGCTCGCCTACTTCGACGACCCGCTGAACAAGCTCGTCGCCGAGCGCGTCGCCGAGCGCTGCTACCTGCCGATGAATCGCGTGCTGCTCGACGCGATCGAACGCACCGACGGGCAGTTCCGTTGCTCGTTTTCGCTCTCGGGCACCGTCATCCAGCAACTGCGCGATTGGGCCCCTGCGGCGCTCGACAGCTTCGTCGAGTTGGCGGAGACCGACTGCGTGGAGTTCTTGTGCGAGACGAGCCAGCACTCGCTCGCGGGCGTCGTCGACAAGGACGAGTTCACGGCCCAAGTCGAGTCGCAGCGCGCGACGATCGAGGCAATAGCTAGGAAGGTGAATATAATAACTGAGAAGACGGTTGATGACATAGTGAGAGAGGAGGGTATAGATTGGGA
>CAZEQF010000145.1:0-9566 GCA_964514315.1 uncultured Singulisphaera sp.
ATCGGCAGCGTGATCTTGCCCTTCGTCAGGTCCGTGCCCAGCGACTTGCCGACGACGCGCTCGTCGCCTTCGAGGTCGAGGCAGTCGTCGACGATCTGGAACGCGATGCCGAGTTCGAGGCCATACTCCTCCAACGCGCGCAGACGCGCCTCGGTCGCGCCGACGTAGTGGCCGCCGAGGCGGCAACCGGCGGCGTAGAGCGACGCGGTCTTCTCGGCGATGACCTGGAAGTACTGGTCCTCGCGCCACGCCACGTCGAAGCGATGCAACACCTGCGTGATCTCACCTTGGCAGATCACGCGCACGGTCTCGGCGAGCCAACGCGCGCAGGCCGGGTCCGGCAACTGCACCGCCATGTGGAACGCCTTCGCGTAGATGTAGTCGCCGAGCAACACGGCGATCTCGACGCCGTGCATCTGGTTGACCGTCGCGATGCGGCGGCGCATGCCAGCGCCGTCGAGCACGTCGTCGTGCACCAGCGTCGCGGTGTGCAGCAGTTCGACGACCTTGGCGACCTGCACCACGTCGTCGTTGATCGTGCCGCCGTGCGAGCTGCCCTGCGCCGCCATCGCGGACAGGAACACCATCATCGGCCGCAGTTGCTTGCCGCGGTATCCACCCACGTGCTCGACGAGCGGCAGCATGTCGCGTTGCTGCGGAGCGAGGTCGAGGACAAGTTCGCGGTTGAGCCGATCCAGCTGGGGGCGGACCAGGGCGATCAGGTCGTTCAGCGGCAGGGTCTCAGTCACGGTGCAGGTCGGTTCGAGGTCTGCCTGCGCGCGGATGCCGATGCGGCAAGAAGGTTCCGGCGAGGGCTGGGATGCTAGGCAACGCGTCCGAGGAAGCCAGATTTCGGCCCCCGGGCGCGCGAGGCAAGGGCCTCAGTCCTTCGGGGCTGGCGTGCTCTTGCCGTCCGCCGAACCGCCCTTCTGGCCATCGCCGCCGTCCTTGAGGCCGCGCTTGAACTCGGTGATGCCCGAGCCGAGCGACCGGGCCATGCCCGGAATGCGGTGGCCGAACAGGACCAGCACGACCAGGAGGATCGCGATCCACTCCCAGCCACCAGGCAAACCGAATGCAACCATCGTCGTGAACAACCTCGAAGGCGGCGCATTATGCGCCAACTGGCGCGCTCCGCCAGCGGCCGCGCGCGAAGTTCTTGTGGGCTAGCCGCCCTGACCGGACGGCGGCAGCACGCCAGCGAAGCCGAACTTCGCGCGAAGCACGCGGAAGAAGTGGCCCGGCCCCGCGCCGAGGTGGCGGAAGCGTTCGTTCGCGGGCTGGATGCGCACGCGCCAACCGTCTGCGACTTGCTTGCGGATCTGGCCGTCGAGCTGCAGGTAGGCAAACCCCCGGCCCGCCGTGTCGACGAGCTCGATCTCCACGCCTGCGTCGACCGGCAACACGATCGGGCGCGTCGTCAGCGAATGCGATGCGAGCGGCGTCAGCACGAGCGCTGCGAGGTCTGGCGAGAGCACCGGGCCGCCGGCGGCCAGCGAATAGGCCGTGGAGCCAGCGGCCGTCGCGACCACGAGCCCATCGCCGCGATACGCTGACACTTCCTCGCCGTGGCGCAAGACGCGCAGCGTGATCATCGGGCCCTGGGCCTCGCGGCTGATCACCGCGTCGTTCATCAACAGCACGGGCGCGCTGTCGCGACCATCGGCATCGACGACCGTCGCGTGCAACAGCATGCGCGGCTCCTCGGGCAGCGCGCCGACGAGCGCCTTCTCGGCCGCTTCGCGCGCCTGCCCTTGCTCGAACGCGGTCAGGAAGCCGAGACGACCGACGTTGATGCCGAGCGTGGGCCGCTGGTTCTTGCCCATGCGACGGGCGGCGCCGAGCAGCGAGCCGTCGCCGCCGAAGACGATCACGAGGTCCGCCGCGCGATCTTCGAGCGAGGAATCGCGATCGAGCACGAAGTCCACCGCACAGCCGCGCTGGCGAAGCCAGGTCGCGAACTCCTCGACGAGCCGGCGGCTTGCGCCCTTGCGCTCGTCGCCGAGCAACAGGACGCGCGGCATCGCGGCCGTCATCGGACTCCGCGCTCCGGGCAACGACGCATCGCGATCATCGCACCGTCGCGCGCTTCTCCGAGAGGAAGCGTGCGACGACGTGCTCCGTGGTGAGGCCGCAGTGCTCGAGCACCTGCTTGCGGCTCATGTGCTCGAGGATCTCATCGGGCACGCCCATCACCTGGAACTGCGCGCGAACCGGACCGTGTTCCGCGATGCACTCGAGCACCGCCGAGCCGAAGCCGCCGCGCACCGAGTGGTCTTCGAGCGTGATCACGCGATCGTGGCGGTCGGCGAGCGCGAGGATCCCCTGCTCGTCGAGCGGCTTGCAGAAGCGCGCGTTCACGACCTCGACGTGGATGCCCTGCTTCTCGAGCAGCGCGGCTGCTTCCAACGCGGGCTGCACCATGTGTCCGTAGGCGAGGATCGCGCCGTCCGCGCCCTGCCGCAGGATCTCCATCTTGCCGAGTTCGATCGGCTGGCGCTTGCCGTGCCAGCCGACGAGCTCGCCATGGCCCGGCGCGTTGCCGCGCGCATAGCGCACGCCGGTCGGCGCCGGATGCGCGAGCGACCACTCGAGCATCTCGCGAAGCTCGGGGCCGTCCTTCGGCGCCATCAACACCATGCCCGGCATGCAGCGCAGGAAGGCAATGTCGTAGAGGCCGTTGTGCGTCGCGCCGTCTTCGCCGACGAGGCCGCCGCGGTCCATCGCGAACACCACCGGCACCTTCTGCAGCACGACTTCCTGGAAGACCTGGTCGTAACCGCGCTGCAGGAAGCTCGAGTAGATGGCGCACACCGGCTTGATGCCGGACGTGGCGAGGCCCGAGGCCAGCGCGACGGCGTGTTGCTCCGCGATGCCCGCGTCGACGAAGCGATCGGGGAACTTGTCGCGGTACTCCATCAGGCCCGTGCCGTCCGGCATCGCCGCGGTGATGGCGACCACGCGCGAGTCCTTTTGCGCGAGCTCGATCAACGAGTCGCCGAACCACTCCGTCCACGTGCGGCCGGGAGGCGTCATCGGCACGACCGGCTGCAGCACGCAGGGTTCGACCGGCACCTTCTCGGCCTTCTTCTTCGGCTGCGGCTTCGCGGCGTGCGCGCGGTCGTAGCGGTCTTCGCTGCCCGGAACGCCCTTGCCCTTCTCCGTCTTGACGTGCACGAGCGTGACGCCGTCGAGCTGCTTCACGTTCTCGAGCGTCGCGACCAGCTCGTCGAGGTTGTGGCCGTCGACCGGGCCGATGTAGCGGAAGCCGAGCTCTTCGAAGATGTGGCCCGGGACCACGATGTTCTTGAGCATCTCGCCGGCGTCGACGAGCGTGGCATCGAGGTCCTTGCCCACCAACGGGATCGACTGGATCACGTGGTGCACCGCTTCCTTCGCGCGGTTGTAGAACGACCCGCTGCGGACACGGTTGAGGTAGCGCGACAGCGCGCCGACGGTCTTGGCGATCGACCAGCGGTTGTCGTTGAGGATCACGACGAGCCGCTGCTTCTCCAGCGAGCCTGCGTGGTTCAACGCTTCGAAGGCGACGCCGCAGCCCATGGCCGCGTCACCGACGACGGCGACCGAATGACGGTCGTTGCCGAGCATGCGATCGCCCATCGCGATGCCGAGCGCCGCGGAAGCAGCCGTGCCGGCATGGCCCATCAAGTAGGCGTCGTAGATCGACTCGTGGCGATTGCTGAAGCCCGACAGGCCGCCCTTCTGGCGCAGCGTGTGGAAGCGCGAACGGCGCTCGGTCAACAACTTGTGCGGGTAGCACTGATGGCCGACGTCCCAGACGAGACGGTCGTCGCGGAAGTTGTAGAGGTAGTGCAGCGCGATCGTCAGCTCGACGACGCCCATGCCCGAGCCGAGGTGGCCGCCCGTGACCGACACGACGTCCATGATCTCGCGTCGCATCTCCGCGGCGAGCTGAGGCAGCTGCGCGCGATCGAGCTTCTTGAGATCTGCCGGGCTGTTGACTCGGTCCAGAAGTGGCGTTTGCGACGGTGTTTCCAAGAGGGCTCCGGAATCAGCTGCGCCGCTCGACTGCGGCGAACGCGAGATCTTGCAGGACCGCTGCCGCGCCGTCCAGCGCGCCCAAAGGGCCATCGCGCCATTCCTGTGCAGCGTGCACGATCTGCGGCGCGAGCGCCGCAGATTCCTCGGCCAGCTCGCGCGCCATCGCGAGGCTTCGCTCCAAACCCACGACCGCGGGGTAGGTCAGCTTGTCGTGATCCTGGTCCGCGTTGGGGTTCTTGCCGAGTTCCTCGGCCGTTCCGGTCAGGTCGAGGCAGTCGTCGGCGATCTGGAAGGCGCGCCCGAGGCAATCACCGTAGCGCCGCAGCAACTGCGCGAACGTCTGCGGCAAGGCCTCGCCGGCCGCCAGCGACGCCGCGGCGCCGACGAACAACGACCCCGTGATCAGCGCGCCGGTCTTGCGGTCGTGGATCCACTGCACGTGGTCCAACGTGCGGCCGCCTGCGCCACCCTCGGCTTCCAGGTCCGCCATCTGGCCGCCCACCATGCCGCGACTGCCGGCTGCAACGGCGAGTTCGCGGACGGCGATCGGACCAGCGGTCGCCGCAGCCTCGAACGCCAGCGTCAGCAGCGCGTCGCCCACGAGCATGGCCGTCGCCTCGCCGTAAACGGTGTGGCACGTCGGCCGGCCGCGACGCAATGCGTCGTCGTCCATGCACGGCAGGTCGTCGTGCACGAGGCTGTAGGTGTGGAGGCACTCGATGCCCGCAGCAGCCACCAGCGCGCGCTCAGGCTGCCCGCCCGCCGCGGCACAGCCGACGAGCGCGAGCATCGGCCGCAAGCGCTTGCCGCCGGGGAACAGCGTGTAGCGCATCGCCTCGTGCAATCGCGTCGGCGGCTCGTCGGCAGGAGGAAGCAGCCGGCCGATCGCCGCCTCGATCTTCGACGCGTAGAGAAGTTGGAACGCCTTCAGCGCGTCGCCGCGCGCATGAACGGTCACCGCTCCACCACCATGCCCATGAGGATGGTGGAAGCTCGTTCGGGAGTGACGTTCGGCAGCAGCATTCGATAGCCCTCTCCGTGGATGGTCGACTCCGAGCCGGGGCGGCGCAAGGTTCCGTCTAGGAGTCGCAACGACACTACGCCGGCTCGCGCGTCGACCTCGACTGCGAGGCTCCCGCAGTCCGCGCTGAACGCGAGCAGGTTGCCTTCGTCGTAGCCCACGACACGCGCCCCGCGAAACTCGCGTCCCTCGAGATCGGCAAAGCCCGCGACGCGCAACTTGAGGTCGGCGCCGGCGTCCAGCAGCAACGTGTCGAGACGCTCGAGCCACTGCTCGCGCGTGTCGCGGTCCAGCTTGCGCGCGGCGGAACGAACCGAAGCAGCCTCGGGATAGGAGCCCTCGGCGCGCACGAGGAAGGGCAAGCGCTCCTCCCACAACCGCCCCTCGACGGGCTCGAGCCGCACTTCGTGGAGCCCGCCGCCGAACTCGCTCCGCAATCCGTCGACGCGGCGCGCGCCTTCGGCGAACGTGAGCCGCACAACGCCCTTTGCGCGGTCGAGCGCGACCGTGAGCCGCTTGCAGACGATGAGTTCGGCGGAGCCCGTGGCCCGATCGATGGTCAAGAACTCGACGTCGCGCAGTTCGCGATCCTCCAACGCGCTCGCGCGCAGCAGCTGCATGCCGTCGTAGCCGTCGGCGCGCAGGCAATCGCGCAACGCATGGATGCAGCGCTGCACGCCGAACGGCGGCGGATTGAGCACCAGCGCGGATGCGGCAGCGGCCGCGACCGCGGACCGCTCGCGGCGCTCGCCATCGGCGACGAAGGCCTCGCCGAGCGATTGGGACCACGTCAATGCCGCGTCGAGTTCGCGTTCGAGACGCAGGGTTTCCGACTCGAACCGCGCCGCGCGTGCCCTCTGCGTCGCTGCTTCGCGCTGCTCCGCGGCGGCCGCGCCTTGCGCCTCGCGCAGCCGCGCTTCGAGCCCGCCGGCCTCCTCCGCAACGCGGAACGCCTGCACGAGGGAGACCGTTGCGACCGCCGCGAACAACAAGGCGGTCGCGCCCAGGACTGCGCGCTTCGTCATCGTGGCTCGGACGTCGATCGTGCGCGCGTCTTCCGCGGAGCCCGCCGGCGCGCGTCCTCCTCGCGCCGCGGCGCGGCGATCACTTCCATTCCTTGTTCTTGTTCTTGTTGTGCCACTCGTTCCATTCGGAGAACTCGTGGAACGTCTGGCCCGTGAGGCGGCGCATCGCGTCGTTCCACTTGCCCGAGATGACGGAGAGCCGCTTCTGCATGTTCTGCGCCTCGATGTCGGCAGGGTCGATCTGCCGCGCGCGGCTGTCGATCTCGCCGTAGCGGATCAGCAGGCCGCCGACGATCTCCTTCTTGATCTCCTGCTTGCTCTCTTCGTAGTTGCCGAGCGCTTCGCCGGCAGCGGCCTCGAGCTGGGCTTCGGGATCGCGGCGCGCGATCTCGATCAAGAACTTCACCTTCGACTCGTCCTTGGTCTTGCCGATCGCCTTGAGCAACTCGCAGCGCAACGGCACCCACTCTTCCTTCTTCGGGAAGCGCTTGTCCTCGTAGACCGACTTCAGCGCGTCCGCAGCCTCGAGCCCGAGCTGGCCCAACGCCACCGCGGCCGCGGTGTAGAGCTGCGCCTTGTCGCTCGGACGCAGCTTGCCCTTCAGCATCACGTTCTCGAGCCCCTTCACGACGGACTTCTTGTCCTTGTCGCCGAGGCCGCCTTGCCACTTCTGCACGAGGACCGTGATCACGTCGAACCCTTCGCCGTCGCGCGCGAACTTCTTGTCGTCGACGATGTCCTTGAGCTGGTCGAGCTTCTGCGCGACCTCCTTGTCCGGCTTGATCTCCGCAGCCGGGGCCGGGGTCGGCTTGTCTTCCTGCGCGAAGGCAGGGGCGAGGGACAACAAGGTCGAGACGAAGGCCAGCGAGGCGAAACGCATCATGGTCGAACTCCTGCGAAGCCGGACAGGTTCCGGCGCGGGGTATTGTCGGTCGGGCGGCGGCAGATCACAAATCTCGTTCCGACGCCTTCGGAACAGGCTGCTCGGCATCAGCGCGGCGGCGCCTCGCCGAGTGGCAGCTCGGCCATCATGCGCCGGGCCGTGCGACGCACGGATTCGACATCGAGCCCATGCCACCGCGACACCGGGACAGGCGCGCCCGTCGCGTCCGTTCCGAGTTCGGACGCAAGCCGCTGCGCCAGTTGCGTGAAGCCGCGGACGTGCGGCGATCCGCCGTCGCCGGCCTCGCCTTCGAGGAACTCGCTGATGTGCGCGAGGACGATCTCAGGGCGCCGGCTGTAGGCGAGCGCCGCGAGTTCCGCGCGCCGCTCCATCTCCGATTCGATGGCATGGGGCGAGAAGCCGGACTGGAGCAGCAGCCCGATCGAACGCCACAAGTTCGACTCGACCGGCATGTAGTGGAACGAATCGACGAGATGCCGACGTTCGTGCAAACGGATCGTGTCGAGGACCGCGTCGACGAGATCGATGTCCTGCATCGAGGACGCCGCCGAGAGCCGGAAGTTCACGTCGAGCGGATCGAACGGATCGACGCGCGCAGGCACCGCATCCGCGAGCGCGGCGCCGCCGTCCTCTTCGACGATGCGCTGCCGCCCCTGGATCGCCTGCGCCCATTCGACCACCGCGTCATGGTCGATCACGTAGTGGTTCATCAGCGCGACGCCCGCGAGGTCGCCGCCGAGCACGCCGGACAGCGAACGCACCGATCGATCCGTGCCGAGCACTTCGCGACAGCGGCCGGGCACCGGCAACGCGGGATCCTCAGGCAGGTCGCGCACCGAGAGGCGCGTGAACAACAGACCCTCGGGGATGCCGCCCGCGCGCCGTCCGAGCACGAGGTGCCGGTTGTAGCGGGCGAGGTGCTTGCAGAGTCCCGCGGCGAACGGATCGAGCATCTCGCCGACGAACGGCACCGAGAACCGCACATCCGGCGCAGTGACGTCGCGGCCGAACGCGGCGAGCGACAGGCGACGTGCGTCTGCGAGGAACGCGCCGAGATCGGTCGGCTCGTCCTTCGCGTAGCCGCGATACAGCAAGCGGCGCAGCGAGTTCTCGAACGCGATCTCCTTGCGCACTTCGTCGAGCAGCTCGCCGAGACGCTGCGAATCGCCGCGACGACGTTGCTCGGCGGCAGCGCACAGCTCCGCCTCGACGAGCAGGCCTGCGTCGCGCAATGCGGCGACGTAGCGGATCGCGCGATCCGCGGAGGCGAGCGGATCGTCACCGGCCTCGCAGAGCGACAGCAGCGAACGCCACACCACGCGCACCTGGTTGTCTTCCGCGTCTACCGCAGGACGCGGCAACTCGGCGCAGAGCGCTCCGTGGAACGCGCGCGCGTCGCCACATGAGAGCAGCAGCCGACGCCGAAGGGCCGAGAGTTCTGGCGGGCGCTCCGCGGCAGGGATCGCCTCGAGCGCAGCCAAGGCCGCTTGCGGCTGCTGCAGACGCGGCAGCAACGCAGCGAGGACCTCGGCCCCCGCTCCGCGCGCGAACGCCCGCCAGCGCATCGACGACTCGCGCAGCACGTCGAGGCACTGCTCGATCTGGTCGTCGGGCGCGCCCGCGCGCAGGATCTCGCGCAGGATTCCGTGCACGCCCGGGTCGCTCGGCCGATCGCGGAGAGCCAGCAAGAACGAGTTCCAGGCGCGCGCGCGGTCCTCGGCCTTGCCGAGCGCGAACAAGGTCTGCGCGAGCCCGAGATGGGCGATGCCCGCAGAATCCCCGCCGCGCTGGAGCAGCTTGTCGTAGACCGCGACCGCTTCGCGCAACTTGCCGGCAGAACGCAGCGAGTTCGCGTAGGCGATCGCGACCGTCGGCATCCCATCGCTCGCCGCGTGCAGCCGTTCGTAGATCGCCATGGCCTGCTGCGGGTCGGATTCGCGCATGGCGAACGCCAGCCCGAGCCAAGGCCAGACCGAGCCTTCCGACTTCCGCGCCGCCTCTTCGAACGTCGCGCGCGCCACGCCCGGAGGCTGGACGCGGCCGAGCAGATACTGCGCAAGGCCGGAGTCCGGCTGGGCGGCCACGCGCGCCTCGGCTTCGGCGCGCAGCGCGCCGAGCCGCCCGCGCTGCCGCAGCAGGTCCTGGCGCAACCGTTCTGCCTCGACCACGAGTCCGTCGCCGCGGATGGCGTCGACCGCCGCGAGCGCTTCGCGAATCTGGCCGGCATCCGCCAATCGCTGCGCCGCTGCGACGCGCTCGAGTTGGACCGACGTCGTCTCCGAGCCTACGCGCCCAGGAATCCGAACGCCGACCGAGGCCGCGCACGCCGACAGGACGGCGAGCAGCAGGATCGAAGAGCATCGCATGGCGGCGTGATACGGAACCCGCGATGCGGACTCAAAGAAAAGGCAGTCCCGCGGCGGCGCGTGGGCGCCGCGGGCGCCCGGCCGCGGGCGGCCCCCCCTGGCCATCCGCAACGGCGCTCGCTCGATCCGCCGAGGCCCCCCGACCTCGACGCACCGCCGTGCAGCCCCCCTGATCCATCGCACGGGCTGCACGACACCGCGATCTGTCCCCCCAAGAACTCACGCGG
>CAZEQF010000146.1:0-3776 GCA_964514315.1 uncultured Singulisphaera sp.
AAGAGCTTGGTGTTCCTGTGTTGGATGAAGAAGCATTACTGCAATTGTTGGAGAAGCCATGCCTTGGGTGATCGGGTGCGCGGCGTCGACGACGTGCACGTCGAACGCGTGGTAGGCGCCGTGGCCCGTGCCGTCGCGCCAGCAGAGGCCGCAGAGCCGTTCGTAGTCGGCCCAGCCGGGGAACGCGTTGTTCGCGGCGTGCACGATCACGACGCCGGCTCCGCCTTCGACGGCACGCAGGAACGCGCGCTCGGCCGCTTCGCCCCAACGCGGCCCGTTGTAGTCGAGCACGATCGCCGCGAACTGGGCCAGGTCGAGTTCGGCGAGGTCCTTCGCCGGATCGTCGGTGGTGCGCACCGTGAACCGTTCGCATTCCTGCAGCGCATCGCGGATCTCCGCCGACGTGTAGCGCCAGTCGTGGTTGTTCTGGCCGCTGACGAGCAGCAGCGGCGCAGTCTGGGCAGAGCCCGACGCGCACGCGAACCAGAGGGCTGCCGCCGACGCGGCGAGGGACGGAAGTCGCATTCGCCGAGCCTAGGCGGAGACGTGCGCTGATGCACGCGCGCGCAGGCGCGGGTGACGCACGTGTTGCAGCTCGCAACACAGCGTGGCCATCGAGCCCGTGGCGCACGATCGATGTGCGCGCTAAGACGCGAACATGGGCGGATGCCGGTCGGTTGTGGTGGCCCTCTTCGTCGGGTGGGCTTCGAGTGCAGTCGTGTGCGCACAGCGCGGGGCGCTGTCGTTGCCACAGGCCGTGGCGCAGGCCGAGCAGCTCGGCGCGCGCACGGGAGTCGCCGCCGTCGAACTCGACGGCGCGTGGCGCCATCGCCATCGCGCGACGGAGCGGTTCCTGCCGGCGAGCAACATGAAGCTGCTCTCGGCGGCCGCCGTGCTGCACGGACTCGGCCGCGACTTCCAGTTCGAGACGCGCTTCGAACTGCGCGGCGGCCGGCTCGTCGTGGTCGCGGGCGGCGATCCCAACTGGATCACCGGCACCGCGCATTCGCCTGAGGTCCTCTGGCGCGGCGTCGTCGCAGCCCTGCTGCGCCAAGGCGTGCGCTCGCTGCGCGGCGTGACGCTCGACGAACGGCCGTTCACCGGGCCGTCGCGGCCGCCGACGTGGCCGCAGGACCAGCTCGACACCTACTACTGCGCGCCGACCGGCGGGCTCGTCCTCGACCAGGGCACGTTCCGCATCGCCGTGAAGCCAGCAGGCGCCGCGGCCGACGCGTCGCTCGTCGCGCCGTTCGTCGGCATGCCGGTCGAAGGCTCGATCGCGGTGGTCGCCACCAAGAAGGGCGCGGTCTACGGCGCCGTGGATCTCGGCGACCGCGTGCGCGTGCAAGGCAAGGTCTTCCGCGGCGCGAACGCGCAGGAGATCACGGTCGCGGTGCGCGAGCCGCTGCCGTGGTTCGAACGCGCGCTCGGCGAAGCGCTGGCGCAAGCGGGCATCCGCATCGACGCAGACGCGCCGTGCCCCGAGGACGGCGTCGTCTACGTGCACCGCACGCCGCTGCAGCCCGCGCTCGTGCGCATGCTGGAGGCGTCGAGCAACTTCGACGCCGAGCAGTTGGTCCGCGTGCTGGGCGCGAAGAAGGCGGGCGACGGCAGCCTCGCCGGCGGCGCCGCGGCGTTGCGTTCCGTGTTGGACCGCGCGCTCGGCAGCGTGGGCGAAGAACTCGTGCAAGTCGACGGCTCCGGTTTGTCGCGCGGCAACGAAGTGACGCCGAGCCTGCTCGTGCGCGCGCTGCGTGTGGTGTGCGCCTCGGAAGACGCGGACGCGTTCTTGTCGGCGCTGCCGGTCGCAGGCGAGACCGGAACGCTCGAAGGGCGCTTCGAGGACAGCCCGGTCCGCGGCCGTGTGCGCGCGAAGACCGGCTGGATCCGCGGCGCGTCGTCGCTGTCCGGCATCCTGGAGCGCAAGGACGGCTCGCGTTGCGCGTTCGCGATCCTGATGAACTACGACCCGCGCAAGAACGGGCTCAACGGCCAGTTGAAGGAGCTGCAGGAGTCGATCGTCGAGGCGCTGGACCGCGCAGGCCGCGATGGTTGATCCCGCAGCTTCGCAGTTGCCGTCGGCCGAGGTCCTCGCCGACCTGCGCGCGCGCGCGGTCGCGCTCGCGCGCCGCGGCGGCGACGTGTTGTTGCAGCAGCTCGCGGCCCGCCCTTCGGCCTCGTCGAAGGGCGTGCGGCGCGAACTCGTGACCGAGGCGGATCGCGCGACCGAACGCGTGGTCGTCGGCGGGATCCTCGAACAGTTCCCGGACCACTCGGTGCTCGCCGAAGAGGGCGTGCTCACCGCGCAGGGACAACGCAGCAGCGCGTCGGACTGGAACTGGATCGTCGACCCGCTCGACGGCACGACCAACTTCGTGCACGGCTTGCCGTTCTTCGCGGTCGCGATCGGCCTCGTGTGGCGCTCCGTTCCCGTCGTCGGCGTGGTGCATGCTCCCGTGCTCGGCGAGACGTTCTCGGCGGCGCACGGACTCGGCGCCACGTGCAACGGCGCGCCGATCCGCGTTTCGCGCACCAGCGAGATGGCGGACGCGCTGCTCGCGACGGGCTTTGCCTACACGCGCGACCAGGCGGGCGCGGTCGACAACCTCGAGCGGTTGCGCCGCGTTATGCCGCACGTGCGCGACATCCGGCGCTGCGGCTCCGCGGAGCTCGACCTCTGCTACGTCGCGCGCGGCAGCTTCGACGCCTACTGGGAATACGGGCTCGCGCCGTATGACGTCGCGGCCGGGGCCGTGATCGTGCGCGAGGCCGGCGGCGTGGTCACCGACGTGGACGGCGGGGACGCGTGGCTGTTCGGCGGGAAGGTCCTCGCGAGCAACGGCGCGCTGCACGAAGCCGTGCGGCGCCATCTGCCCTGACCGCGCGGAAGCGCTTCAGCGCTTCGTCGTGCAGCAGCACGAATCGTCGTCGCCGCAGCAGCTCTTCTTGGTCGCCTCGGCGCGCGCGTTCACGGCCTGCAGGATCTGGGCGACGATCGCGGCTCGGTCCTCGGCGATGTGCGACGCGCAGTTCGTCGTGCAGGTGCGGACGAGGATGGTCCCGACCATCGTCGAGGCCGCGCGCTCGCCGAGCGGCTTCTTGGTGACGACGCAGACGTCGAGCGGGTAGTCCGACTTCTGCGCGGCGAACGCCGCGGACTGCACCTGCGTCACGATCTCCGTGGCGCGCGTCTTCGCTTCGTCGACGCAGTTCTCGCAGCAGACGCGCACCAGCGTGTCCTCGAGCACGAGATCGACGGCCTTGCCGTCTTCGATCGGCTTGCCCGAGATCGGGCAGGCCTTCAGCGGATAGGTCGAAGCCTGTTCGGCGACGAACGCGGCAGTCTGCTCCGCGTTCCAGCCTTCGCTGCCGAGCTCGATGTTGCCGAAGCTCGCGCACTTCGCCGTGGCGAGGCGGCGCAGATACGGCGCCGGGTCTTTCGTGAACGTCTCCTTGCAGCCGTTGCAGCACAGGCGCACGAGCGTGCCTTCGTGCAGCGCCGTGGTGGCGTTCTCGCCCAGCGTGCGGCCGGAGACGAGACACGTGGTGGTCGGGTAGTCGCGCAGCTGCTCTTGGATGGACGCCGCGTCGACCTGGCGTGCCCAGAGTTCGGGGTCCTTGGCGATGGTCGTCTTGCAGTCGTCGCAGCAGACGCGGAACACGCGGTTGCCGACTGCGAAGGCGACGGAGCCGGTGTCGAGGCGCTTGCCGCTGACGATGCAGTTCGCGAGCGGATACCACGCGACTTTCGCCGTGGCGGTCTCGCCAGCGGGCGC
>CAZEQF010000146.1:3876-5922 GCA_964514315.1 uncultured Singulisphaera sp.
GCTCCGTCGCCGTGCTCCACGACTCCGGCTTCGTCGGCAATGCCGCGGACGCGCCGCGCGTCGTGTGGTCGCAGGACGTCACGGTCCAAGGCGACTGGGTGCAGCTGCGCTTCGGCGAGGCCAGCCTGCCGCAGGGATCGCGCCTCAAGATCTTCGCGCCGACGCGGCCGGACTGGGCGCAGTGGCACGACATGCGTTCGCTCGCGGACTACCGCTTCCACTCGTGCCAGTTCCTCGGGCCGACGTTGCGCGTCGAACTGCACGCCGGCGCCGCGACGAACGGCAATCGCTGCCGCATCGACGAAGTGCTCGTGCAAGACGTCGGCTCCGTGGTCGAGATCGACTCGATCTGCGGCGCGACGGACGATCGCGTGCTCGGCAGCGAAGTGCGCCAGTGCCGGCTCAACGCAGGCTGCACCGCGTGGCTGTTCTCGCCGTATGCGGTGGGCACCGCCGGCCACTGCATGAGCTCCGGCACCGCGGGCAAGATCCTGCACTTCAACGTGCCGCTCTCGACGTCGACGGGCGGCGCCGTGCCGGCGCATCCCAACGACCAATACGCGGTGGGCACGTTCCTGCAGTCGCTCAACGCGGGCGTCGGCCAGGACTGGGCGACGATGATCGCGGTGCGCAACAGCAACACCGGCCTGTATCCCGGGCACGCACAGGGCAGCTGGTACACCGTGGTCGGCGCTCCGGCATTCGGCGCGGGCCAGCAGATCCGCATCACCGGCTACGGCTCGGGCAACGGCGTGAGCGGCTCGCCGACCTGGAACCTCGTGCAGAAGACGCATCTCGGCAACCGCGTGTCGACGACCACCGCGAACGCGCTGCGCTACGACACCGACACGACGGGCGGCAACTCGGGCTCGCCGGTCCTGCTGGAGAACACCGGCGAAGTGATCGGCGTGCACACGCACGGTGGTTGCTCGGCGACGGGCGGCGGCAACTCGGGCACCGATGCGTCGCGCGTGGACTTCGCCGCGGGCCGTGTCGCGGCGCTCGCGCAGATCACGATCGGCTCGATCACATCGGTTGGCTCCGGTTGCGGCGGTTCGTCCGCGCCGACGTTGTCGGTGACGGGCACTCCCGAGATCGCGCGCACGCTGACCGTCCGCGCCGACGGGCTCGTGCCGTTCTCGACGATCGGCTGGTTCGTCATCGGCCTCAGCGCGACGTCGTGGAACGGCGCGCCGTTGCCCGCGGACCTCGCGGCGCTCGGCATCGAGGGCTGTCTGCTGCGGACCTCGATCGACTACTCGGAAGGCCTCGTCAGCTCGTTCGGCGTGGCGCTCCGTTCCTACGCGATGCCCAACGATCCGGGCCTCGTGGGCCAGCATCTCTACTTCCAGTATTTCGGCGCTTCGTCGCTCGCGACGACCACGCTCGGCGTCGCCGGCAGCAACGCCGTCGACGTGCTGCTCGGCAACTGACCGCGGTCAGAACTTCACGGTCTCGGGCTCTGCGTCGCCGCGCTGCACTTTGAGCGTGGCGGTGCGTCCCATCGGGTGGCGGCGAAGGATCGGGCCGATGACCGCCACGATCTTGTCCGCGTCCGCGCCGGCGAAGAACAGGCGGCCCTCGCCACAGCCGAAGTCGTCGCCGTCGTATTCGCCGACGCCCGCGTCCTCGATCGCGATCTCGAGCTGGTCGCCCAACTCGACGATGCTGGTGCGCTCCGACTGGGTTCCCATCGAGTGGTTGCTGAGGCGGAAGTAGGCCACGACGTCCTGTTCGTCGGGTTGGGCCAGCGCTTCGTCGAGCTCGTCGTCGTCGTCGGTCATGGGCGGCATGGTAGTCCCGCACGGCCCGGGCGCGAGCGGGCGCGAAAAGCGGGGTTGGCTGGCTGACGGCCTTCTGGCGCGATGGACCCCCGCAGGTAGGATCGCCGGGTTCCAGACGTGTCGACCAAGTCCAAGAACACCCCCGACAAGAGCTCCCGTGCGGCCCCCGCGCAGGGTCAGGTGGTGGTCAAGGGCGCCCGGGAACACAACCTGAAGGGCGTCGACCTCGCGTTCCCGCGCGAATCGTTGTGCACGTTCACGG
>CAZEQF010000146.1:5932-9538 GCA_964514315.1 uncultured Singulisphaera sp.
TCGGGCAAGTCGAGCCTCGCCTACCACACGATCTACCAGGAAGGGCAGCGGCGCTTCCTGGAGAGCCTGAGCTCGTATGCGCGCCAATTCCTCGGCCGCATGGAGAAGCCGAAGGTCGATCTCGTCGAAGGCCTGTCGCCGACCGTGTCGATCGACCAGAAGTCGACGAGCCACTCGGCGCGCAGCACGGTCGGCACGCTGACCGAGGTCGGCGACTTCTTGCGCCTTCTGTGGTCGCGCCTCGGCACGCCGAGTTGCCCCGAGTGCGGCGCGCGCATCGAAGCGTGGTCGCAAGACCGCATCGTCGACGCGATGTTGCGCGACCACGACGGCCTTGCCGTGATGGTGCTCGCGCCGGTTGTGCGCGAACGCAAGGGCGAGTACCGCAAGGAACTCGCGGAGTGGCGCAGCAAGGGCTTCGTGCGCGCGCGCATCGACGGCGCGGTGCGCAGGCTCGACGAAGACATCGTGCTGGAGCGCTACGTCTACCACACGATCGAACTCGTCGTGGACCGGCTCACGGTCGCGGCGGATGCGCGTTCGCGCCTGACCGAGGCGGTCGAGCAGGCGCTCGCACTCGGCGACAGCTCGTGCGCGCTCGCGTGGGGCGAGGATGGCTACCGCGTGTTCTCGGCCAAGCGCTCGTGCCCGGAAGGCCACGGCGGCTTGCCCGAACTCGAGCCGCGCCTGTTCTCGTTCAACAGTCCCATCGGCATGTGCTCGCGCTGCGAAGGCCTCGGCGAGACGTTCGGCTTCGACGCGGCGTTGCTCGTCGAGGACGAGACGAAGTCGCTGCGTGACGGCGCGCTGCCGCTGTTCACCGACGAAGGCAAGCTCGTCTACAGCACGCTGACGCTCGACCATCTCGAAGAGGTCGGTCGTGCGTTCGGCTTCGATCTCGACACGCCGTGGAAGAGCTTGTCGGCGAAGGCGAAGAAGGTCGTGCTGCACGGCAGCGGCACGAAGACGTTCGAGTTCCGCTGGCAACGCCGCGGCTCGTCGTTCGAGACGTCGGGCATGGACCGCATCGCGTTCCCCGGCTTGCTCGCGCACCTCGAGCGCGTCTACCGGCCTTCGCGCGCGCGGCACCTCGATCGCTACCGCGCCTCGGTGAAGTGTCCCGACTGCGACGGCGACCGCCTCTGTCCGTCGGCGCGCGCCGTGATGTTCACGGAGAAGAGCCTGCCGGAGATCCTCGCGCTGCCGGTGTCGGACGCGCTCGCGTGGGTGCGCGCCGTGAAGCTCGCGGGCAACGACCTCGAGATCGGCCGCGAGATCCTGCGCGAGATCGAACGGCGGCTCGTGTTCCTCGACGAAGTGGGCCTCGGCTACCTGACGCTCGCGCGTCGGGCCCGCACGCTGTCCGGCGGCGAGTCGCAGCGCATTCGCCTCGCGGCGCAAGTCGGCGCCGGCTTGCGCGGCATCCTCTATGTGCTCGACGAGCCGTCGATCGGGTTGCACGCGCGCGACCAGGATCGCCTGCTGCGCACGTTGCTCGCGCTGCGCGACCGCGGCAACACGCTGCTCGTCGTCGAGCACGACGAGGACACGATGCGCAACAGCGACTGGCTCGTGGACGTCGGTCCCGGCGCCGGCGCTGGCGGCGGCACGATCGTCGCGGCGGGAACGCCTGCGGAGGTCGAACGCACGAAGGACTCGCTGACGGGCAAGTACCTGCGCGGCGAGCTCACGGTGCCGATGCCGAAGTCGCGGCGCAGCGAAGACCTCGGCGCGATCCGCGTGGAAGGCGCGCGCTTCCACAACCTCAAGTCCGTCGACGTCTCGTTCCCGTTGGGTCGCTTCGTTGCGGTCACCGGCGTGTCGGGCTCAGGCAAGTCGACGCTCGTGCACCATGTGCTCAAGCCCTGGCTCCAAGCAGCGCTCGCGGAGCAGGAGCCGAAGTCGGACCGGTGCCGCCGCGTGACGGGCGTCGAGCGCATCGACAAGCTGATCGAAATCGACCAGTCGCCGATCGGCAGGACGCCGCGCAGCAATCCCGCGACCTACACGGATGTGTGGACGCACATCCGCGACCTGTTCGCGCAGCTGCCCGAGGCGAAGCTGCGGCAATACGAGAAGGGCCGCTTCAGCTTCAACGTCGCGGGCGGACGCTGCGAGGCGTGCGAAGGCGCCGGCGTCACGACGCTGGAGATGAACTTCCTCGCGCCCGTCGAAGTCGTGTGCGAACAGTGCGGTGGCGCGCGCTTCTCCGCGGAGACGCTGGAGATCACGTGGAAGGGCAAGAGCGTCCACGACGTGCTGGAGATGACGGTCGACGAGGCGCTGCAGCACTTCGGCGACCTGCCGAAGATCGCGCGCCCGTTGCAGACGCTGCAGGACGTAGGCCTCGGCTACCTCAAGCTCGGCCAGCCGTCGACGACGTTGTCGGGCGGCGAGGCGCAGCGCGTGAAGCTCGCCACCGAACTGCAGCGGCAGGCGACGGGCAAGACGCTGTACGTGCTCGACGAGCCGACGACGGGACTGCACTTCCACGACATCGGGAACCTGTTGCACTGCCTCCAGCGGCTCTGCGACGCCGGCAACTCGCTGCTCGTGATCGAGCACAACCTCGACGTGGTCCGCGCAGCGGACTGGATCGTCGACCTCGGACCCGAAGGCGGCGCAGGCGGCGGCACGGTGGTGGCGGAAGGCACGCCGGAGCAGGTGATGGAGTCTGGGCTCTCGCACACCGGCCGCGCGCTGCGCGCGATGTTTGCGCCGAAGCCGACGCAAACGCCCGGCAGCGGCCATTCGACGTCGGCTCCCGTCCGCGCCAGCAAGCCGACTGCGATCACGATCAAGGGCGCGCGCACGCACAACCTGAAGGGCGTCGACTGCGCGATCCCGCTCGATCGCTTCACGGTGGTCACCGGGCCTTCGGGCTCGGGCAAGTCGAGCCTCGCGTTCGACACGTTGTTCCAGGAAGGCCAGCGTCGCTTCCTCGAGAGCATGTCGACGTATGCGCGCCGCTTCCTCGGCCGCATGGACCGCGCGCCCGTCGACAGCCTCGACGGCCTCGGGCCGTCGATCGCGATCGACCAGAAGCACGGCGTGCGCAGCCCGCGCTCGACGGTCGCGACGACGACCGAGATCCACGACTACCTGCGTTTGCTGTATGCGCGCGTCGGCAGGCCGCACTGCCCGGAGCACGGGCAGGAGCTGGTCGCGTGGTCGCCGAGCCGCATCGCGAAGGACCTCGCGCAGCGTTGGAAGGGCAAGCGCGGCTACCTGCTCGCGCCCGTCGCGATCCCGGACGAGGTGAAGGGCGACAGCGAGGAGCACAAGCAGAAGGCCGCCCAGTGGCAGGATGCGTTGCGCGCGCAGTGGAAGGAGAGCGGCTTCGTGCGCGCGCTTCGCGACGGCGTGGAGGTGCGCACCGACGCGACATGGCCCGCGGCCGCGCCGCGCGAGTTGCTGCTCGTCGTCGACCGTGTGTCGTTCGACGACCGCGCGCGCGTGGTCGACGGCGCCGAGCAGGCGCACAAGGCGGCGGGCGAACACGGCGGCCACGGCCTCGTGATCGCGCAGACGCACGGCGGCGACGACGCGGGCGCACTGCCCGGAGCACGGGCAGGAGCTGGTCGCGTGGTCGCCGAGCCGCATCGC
>CAZEQF010000147.1:0-3702 GCA_964514315.1 uncultured Singulisphaera sp.
CCGAGCCAGCCTCCTCCGCCGGCGCCGAGACGCGCACCGCCTTCGCTCAAGGCCATTCTGGCCCTGGGCGTGCTCGGCATGGTGCTGGCCATCGTCGGCGCGGACCAGTTGGTTCACGCGTTCACGACGGGCTGGGAGCCCAGCGACGGTGGGCTGCTGGCCTTGCACGCCGCCACGATTCTGATCGTCGGCGGGATGGCAGGGGCGGGGCTTTGGTTCACGATCGCCCGCCAATTGGACGCGCTGCGGGCCCGCATGCATGCGATCGCCATGCGGGATTTCGAAGCGGCCGCATTGCGCGCGCCGGGCGGGCTGCGCGAGATCGCGGAAGCCGAAGCCGGCCTCACCCGCATGTTGGACGATCTGCGCAAGCACGAAACGGCGATGCGGAGGGCCCTCGAAGAGGCCGTCCGCGCGGGCCAAGCCAAAAGCGACTTTCTGGCGAATATGAGCCACGAGCTGCGCACGCCGCTCAACGCGATCATCGGCTTCGCCGAGTTCCTGCAGATCAAGGGCAGCGAACGGCTCGGCCCGCGCGAGCGCGGCTATCTGGAGGATATCGTCCAAGCGGCGTTCCATCTGCTCTCGATCATCCAAGGGATTCTCGACTTCTCGCGTCTGGAGGTCGGGAAACTGGTCCTGACCGAAGAAAAGGTCCGTCTGGCGGAGACCGTCGATTCCAGTCTGCGCCTGGTGCGCAAGCAGGCCGAAGCCAAACGGGTGAGCGTGGTCCAGTCGCTGGACCCCTCGACGAAGCTCGCGGCCGACGCCACCAAGCTGCGCCAGATCTGCCAAGAGGACATCTGCGCCCTGCCAGTTGCCGACATAGATGTCCAGATCGCCATCTGGCTCGATGTCTCCGAACACACCCCCCGTAGTCGCCACGCGCACTGGGGGCAGTCGCCCGGATTGATCGTATGCGAAGCGCCCCGCCCCCTGATTCAGGAGTAGGTACATCGGATAGTCATTCGGCGCCGGCATGGCAAAGCGGAACGACAGCAGAAAGTCTGGCAGCCCATCCCCATCGACATCCCCGAAACCAGGCCTCGAGCTGCCTGGGGATGCGAAGCCGCCCGACTGCCACGGCGGCAAGGACACGGGCAACTCCAGAAATCTACCGTCGCCAAAGCCGAAGTAGAGTCCTGGATAGCTGATGTTGCTCGAAACTGGGCGCACCAAGTCCGGGATTCCGTTCACATCGAGATCCGTGACAATAGGCACAGATATCGATGCAAGATCGCCGAAGAACTCCGGCCAGCACGCGAACCTCGGTAGCTGAGCCACGCTCGCACTAGCAGATGCAACGACCACAAGGGCCAGCATTGAGGTGGCACGAAACTCCTCGATACACTTCCATGGATGCATCATCGATCCGTCCTCCGTGACGCCCTGAGGCGCTCATAGCAACTTCGCAGTCTACTAACTGTTTCGTTCATCGCGGACTCCCAGTCAATTGCGCCATGGGTCGAAGGCAGGCCAGCACCCATACCTAGCGGGTCCACCGGGGACTCATGCTGAAGAACGAGGAAGCTCTGCAAGTTGCCGAAACCGCCAGACAGCTCGCAGTTGCACCGCGCACCCCAGGAAAGTACGGAGCTCAATGCAGGGAGCCCGTCCGGACACCCAGGAGCCACATCACCATATCCCCATGGCCCTACGGCGTATGGGCTGCCTGAGCAGGGCGCGAATGCTCCGAAAGGACCCACGGGGAAAAGCACATAACTACCCAGCGCCCACTTGGCAAAAGTGCCCGGTGGGTTGATAGTCGCGTCTGCAACCGCGACATTACCATAAAACCACCCCAGTAAGGCTGCGAAATCGCTGGAGTGCTGAACGGGAGAGGATAGGTTGTTCCAAACAAACGGATTGTCGAGCGACTCAGGCAATACATTCAAATCGGCATACCAACAGTTTGCAGCATAAGGATGCGCCTGGGTCCCGAGCGATCCTCCGCTAACAACCATCATTAACAACGGCCAGTACGGATGCGGGTCCGGGAAGAGAGCTGGACTGTAGTCACACGCTAGAGCTCGCATGGCCTCCGGCGCGCCAATCGCGCTCAGCAGGCTAATATGATTGAGCGGGGTCGGCAATGGGGCACGCGTGAGGTTCGCAGTCGAAGGGGATATGTCGGAGCCGGACTGCACGTGTATATACCAATCATATCCCGCCTGCAGACCAAACACCGCGTCGTACCACTCGCTCAAGACGTAGCCATAATGCGGCCTGGGGTAGGGCGACCCGCCTATCAAGTTGAAGTATATAATGCTATCATGGGGCACCCTCAAAGGATCACCATTGGGGAAGAGGCTGTCGGTGTAGATCCTTGTGTTCGGCGCATACCCGGCCATTATCAACTCGCCCATCTCATCAGCGCCAATGTCAATGACGCCAAAAAAATCTGCGCTCGAAGGATTGCCGACTGCAAACCCAGTTCGAGCTTCAATTCTCGGATCGCCAAAGCCCTCGCCATCCCAGTCCCATCCATGAACCACCGCGACGTCTTCGGCGCTGACGGGCAGCCCCGGACCTGCCCCAGTAATGGCTCGCTGATTGAGCATCACGATGGGGAGCATGACGTTCGCCGGCAAGTTCGTGTCCGTTGGCGCAGGAATCACATTCACACCATCGATCCCCTGATTGACGAGTGGGTTAAGGAGCGCCGGACCCGCCGCACCAGGAGCATCGAGAGTCATGCTGACATTTGGCGCGAGGCGGAAATCGTGCGCCGAGTACTCCAGGCCGACACCTCCGAGCGGCGATCGCCGGAAGATGTCGTTAACGTAAAGAGAGCCCGGTCGCCCAGTCGGCGACTGCGTATAAGGGGCGATGTCGACTCGGGGCCCCACGAACGGAACGGCGGAGACGGCCGTCGCTTGCGGCCAATTCGGCAGAATGCTCACCGTTCCCAAGTTCACCTTTGGCACAGGTGTCGCTTCCCACGCATTGAAGTCGATTCCACCCGGGCCGCCGACGGAAACGCCGGCCCTAGTGCTAACCTGCTTGTCCTCTGCATGTATCCCCTCGAATCCTGAAAGGCCCTGAATATAGCCTTGAGGGCTTCCCGAGTCAAAGATGTTGTTCACGACTAGCGGCGCATGCACTGAGTTCGAGTCGAACCCGCCGATCTGGACTGTCCGCCCTGCCCAGAGGCCAATCGCGTTCCATGCTATCGTGTTGTTCACGATGTGGATCCTCTGACCTATACCACCAGAGTTAATACCTGGATAGCTGTCGAGCCCGATGCCCACTGAGTTGTTTGATATGAAGCAGTTGGTGATCCAGGCCCGACACGGGCCCTGGGCAGCTTCAACCGAGCCTCGCGAGTGCACATAGATACCCGCTCCCGAACCGAGCATCGAAGCCTCGCTCGCGCGAGCGTTCCGAATCGTCAAGGAGTCTACGAAAGTGTTCAGCCACGAGTTCGTTGAGTTTGCCCTCGGGTCGTTCATCTCGATAATAGGCCCAGACGTGAAGCGTGCATCCAATATGACGTCCATTGCCGAGGCCCCTTGAAGCGACACGTTGTCGCGAATCCTGGCCGGCCATGTCTCCCCGTTGAATGGCAATCCACATGAAGGATCAATGTCGGGGACCCCGGCAACCGCAACAGGGCCGTACAACCCAGGGAGCAGGTGGACGATGATCCCGGTTACTTGCGATCCGTTCGGATTTGCCCAGGGGAACCGGTCGATTGAAGGA
>CAZEQF010000147.1:3712-9533 GCA_964514315.1 uncultured Singulisphaera sp.
GGATTAGGGTCGTCAGGAAAATTGAGTTCGACCCACTGCAGAGCGCCCTGCGGGCCCGTCAGCGTCTTGAATGCGTAAGGCGCTTGCTGAATTACGCCCGCAACTTCCCATCTCCACTGCCCAGGTGAGGTTGACGTGTCAAAGAACGGAGGTTGTGGGTGCTGGTCGAGCGGCTGAATCGGGGTGTGGAGGATAGGGAGCGGCGGGAGGGGTGGGAGGTTCGTCGGATTCAACCGCGTAGCCTCGAGGTCGTCGCCGAACAGCGGGTCCACGTAGATGTGGAACAGGAAATGCTGCCGAGTTGGCAGAGGTTGCGTTGGTGCCCCTTGAGCTACACAGCACTGCGCAAACACAGCCAGACCGAGAATCGCAGACAGCATCTTCCCAGTGCTGCCGCGCACCGCTTTCCGAGGAAACTGCATGACCATCAGAAGCTCGTTCCCGCCTCCGTTCGCCACGGACCACCAACACCGGAGGCAGGACTGGTGCGGGTTTCGACGCGGAAGACTTTTACCCCGCCTATTTCATCATTACCAAGGTCTCCGAGTCTGTCAAGGGGCCTGACCCTTACTGTCCGAGCGTTCCCGGCGCGGCACCTGTGCAACCGGGCACATGGGTGACACTTCCACGCCCTGCCGAAACGCTCCCCGCCGCCTTCCGCGTGCTGGGTGACGAGATGCTCCGAGGAGCGAAGCGACGAGGGGCAGATCGGCAGCCAGCACGCGGCGCGATCACGGGGTGGCCTTCGACTCTGCCCAGCCATCGCTGTCCTCAAGATCCTCCGCGCCCGTGTCCGGGCACATGGGTGACACTTCTTCCGGCGACGTCGGCACGAGCACCCGCGACCTTTCGTGCAGAGTCGCTAGCCGCATCGGTCCCAGGTTCAGACTCCAAACCTCATCGTCGACCTGCCTGAGGCCCACGACTTCGCCCTCGAGCGCCTCGCCCACGAACAGCATCTTGCCGGCCCACTTGATCGAGCCGTCGGTGCGCACGCGCCGCAGCTCCATGTCGCTCGCATACTCGTGTTCGAGCAGCTTCGCCGGCATCTGCCGCGGCGAGAAGTCGTAGATCTCCGCGGGCATCTTCATGCCGAGTGCCTCGTGCGGCCGCTCTTCGTTGTAGATCGCTAGAAAGCGCGTGAATACGTGCTGCTGCGCGCCGATCGTCGCGCGCGGCGGTGACGCAGTCTCCGCCTTTGGGGTCGGTACGACCAGCGCGCGCACGCGCGCAGCCTCGTCACTCCGTGATCAACCCGTGCCGCACGAGCTTCTCGCGATACGTCGTCCGCGGCACACCGAACATCTCCGCGGCCTTCGTCAGATTCCCGCCCGGCCGCCTCGAACGTGCGCTGCAATGCTGCTTCTCTTGGAGCTCGAGCTTCTCCTTCCACGTCTGGCCCGAGGTGGGCGACGGCGCTTCAGCGGGATCAACGCACGACAAGCCGCTTCGACGTCACTTCGGCTTCACCGCGTTGCTTGTCGAACGGACCACCCTGCAGTTCGGCCAGGACGACCTCGTTCGAGATGAGGCCCTCGACGCGCAGCACGCCGCCTGGACCCAGCTTCGCCCTGAACGGGCGCTCGGGGCAGCGCTTGAGCACGAGGGACATCTGCTGACCTTCCGCGAGCGGCGCTCCCGATGCATCGCAGACGACCATGTCCATGGTGGTGGTTGCAACCGCGCCGACCACACTCGTCTCCTTGCCCGCATGCACAAAGCAGCTGGCGAAGAAGTCCGGCTTGTATTGGAACGGATCGACAGTGCGGGCAACCGCAGACAACATCCACTCGCCAACCAGCATCGGGGCGATCACGAAGGTTCCATCCTGCCCGACGACGGCTTCGGCAGCCCAACCGGGACTGGCGACGCCATTGGAGACACGGTGGGCCCGCACCTTCGTCGGAGCGCTGCCGTCCACGGACACGAAGCCCGCCACCGAGCCCGGCACATGGTCGCTGCAATGCAGAACGATGGTCTCCGGGAGTGGCTCGCGGCCGACATCGAACTTGGCGATGCCGTTTGCAGTCAACACGGGAACGCCATCCGACATCGTGACTGCAACGTCCAGCCGCACCAGGTCTGCGTTCTCGACGTCGATTTCGAATGCGCCCGTCTTGGCATCGACGGCCACCCACTTGCCGCGCACGGCAGTGGGACGTTCCACGACCGCGCGCACGAGTGGCTTGAAACGCCGGATGTCGAACGGCTCGACCACGCCTCGAAGGCGAATGGCGCGATCCATCGCAACCTCGGCGGCGACCGCGTCGTCGCTCGCAGCAAGCCTGAAGCTCGCCGACCGATACTGCGGATGCTCGCACCGCAGCAATGCCTCGGTTGCCGGGCCCACCCTCCGAACCACAGCGATTCCGTCCACACCGGTCTTGGTCTTCGCCACCACGCCGCTGCGCGGCCACGTCAGGCTGCGGATCCCCAGGACCTCGGATACCTGAGGCAACGTCGCGTCGGGACCGTTCGTCATGTCCGCACCGCCGACGACGATCCGTACGACAGCATCCGCCACGCCAAGACCGGTCTGCCGGTCGAACGCGCGAATGCGCTGCACGCGTTCGGGCGACACGTTCACATGAGCCACACACGCGCCGTATCGGGGAACGGTCACCGAAGTGATGTCACAAGGCTGCAGAGTCACTTCGTCCGGTATCACCACGAAAGACACCGTTCCAGGGATGCTGAGGATTCGGATCACTCCATCGTCCGCGGCGACGCGCACCGGACGACCAACATCCCAGCCCTGTGGCCCCTGGTGCTCGTGATGCAGCAGACAGACGGCAAACGCCGTCACAGGAGCCGAGTCGTCGGAGCGCTTGACCCGGATCTCGATCTGCCCCGAACCCTGCGTACGGAGCGTCACACCTTCGGCTCCCCAGGGGACCAACGGATGATCGTCGAGCAATCCATGACCGTATGTGAACAGCTCGGACACGACGACGCGGCCGTCCGTCTTCGCCTCGCGGCGAAGGAGATCGAACTGTCCCTTCGCATCGGTGATCCCGAATGCGATCGCTTTGCCGCCTTCGCCCAGCGCTTGCAGTCGGTACCCCTCGACCGGCACGCCGCGCGGGTCGACCAATGTGCCGGAGATTCGGGGAGCCCGCTCGAGAACGATGCTCGCGGAGGAGTCTGGTTGCACGGTCACGTTTGCCTCCACGTCCAGGTATCGCTGGCATGACACGTGGAGGATCAGACTGGTGCCCCTGCGGATCGGTGCGGGGAGTCGAAACCAGCCGCTCTCGTCCGTGACCGCAACATTGCGAGAGAACCCCATCGCCAGCACCTGGGCACCGACGATGGGTCGCGCTTCCTTGTCCCGGACATTCCCGCACAGGTCGACGAGCGCTGCGTCCACGACCGGCGCCGTGTTGCGCGACTCCTCGACCGACACTCGCGTGCCAGCAATCGACGGATCCGCAGACTCCGCAATGGTCGGCGCCTCTGGGCTGGAGGCTGGAAGGATCGGGGCAGGCTCCGGCGTCGGCTGCCTTAGTGCAAACCACGCAAAGGCGACCGCCGCCACGACACCGAGGGCTGCGAGGAAGCTCGTTCTCATGTCATTTCATTCCCGTCGATCCCACAGCACCGGTCGCGAAAGTCCGCAGCATCAGAGGCGACATGGCTTTATACTAATCGACGCATACTGTGCCACACTGCTGAGGAGGTGGGTTACCCGCATCACACGCTAGCACGTCATGCTTGCCTGAGGGGAGGTTATGTGTCCCTGCAAGGAAGTCGTTAGGGTGGACCGTGCCCGAGAACAAGAGAGCGCCACTGTCGTCGCGAATCTCTACTATCACATACACCCCGAAACCGTTACCGATCACGACGCCTGTGCCGGCCTTGCCCAAGTTCGCCTGCACGTTTGTGGGAGAACCAGAAGCATTGATCACTTCCGTACTTGAGTAGGCACTGGAGCCCAGATGCAACTGCGCTGGCGAGGAAGTCGCGAGAAAGAAAGCGGCAAGAAGAACTGGCCAAAGCTGTTTCATGTGTATCTCCTTCGAAGTTACGGAGCGACTCCATAGTCGCCCACCCCTACAGATGCTCAAGACCGACAGACTTCGGTTGCTTTTCGAGCAAAACCGCGAATCGCCGCCTCAATCTGGCCCGCGATCTCTCGATCGTCCGCTTGTCTACCCCGATCGCCGCAGCCATCGCCTGATTAGTGACCGAACCAAGCGCGAGAGCTTGAAGCACCTGAAGCTCAACCCCACACGAACACGCAAGCATCTTCTGGACCACCTGAGCAGCCTTCGTTCCACTGACATCCGAGCACTTCGGTAGCTCATCCAAATCGCCCGAGTACAGAACCGCACATCGCATTGCTTTACGGTGGTCGTAGTAGACCCGGCGCAACGACGTGCTGCAGAGCCAACGCCAGATCATGCCGTTAGCAGCCTCTAGCTCATGTCTGAACCTCTGCATGGCTAGAACCACGGCATCGCCAGCGACGTTCTCCACGTCGATGCCACGCCGGCAACGGCGGCTTAGCCATGCTACCAGTTCCTCACGAAGACACTGCCAGCGCCTTCCAGCATGCTCCGCCGAATCGTCACCCGACGCGCGCACGGCTCAGGTGCTCCGCACTGAGCGGGAATCTGCCCTTCGAGCACCGAGCACCCATTCATCCCATGGCACTTTTGTAGTCTCCATCAACTCCGCTCCTACTCGGGCTCACGCCATCGCGTCCCATGCGCATTGAGGCAGCGACAGGCAAGTCCGTCCCGCTGACCCGTGGGCGTCGATTGCTAGGTCAACAGTCTACCGCCTCCGCAGGCTCTCCCGCAAGCCCCTGCTGTCAGCCGAGGAGGGATGTCTCGCCTGGAATGTCATCCGTGGAATCCGTCTGACTCGCAGTGTCTGACCCTGCATCTGGACGACCGCCTTATTCCACGCGCAGAACAAGTGCTGTGTGCAGCCCGGCACACGGCTAGCACTCCTGAACGGGCACATGGGTGACAACTCTTCCGGCACCGTCGGCACGAGCACCCGCGACCTTTCGCGCAGGGTCGCTAGCCGCATCGGATCCCAGGCTCAGGCTCCAAACCTCATCGTCGACCTGCCTGAGGCCCACGACTTCGCCCTCGAGCGCCTCGCCCACGAACAGCATCTTGCCGGCCCACTTGATCGAGCCGTCGGTGCGCACGCGCCGCAACTCCATGTCGCTCGCATACTCGTGGTCGGGCAACTTCGCAGGCATCTGCCTCGGCGAGAAGTCGTACAGCTCCGCAGGCAACTTCATGCCGAGCGCCTCGTGCGGCCGCTCTTCGTTGTAGATCGCTTGGAAGCGCGTGAATGCGTGCTGCTGCGCGCCGATCGTCGCGCGCGGCGGTGACGCAGTCTCCGCCTTCCAGGTCTCGTGGAAGCGCTCGTGCTTGCCGTTTTGCTCCGGCTTGCCTGGCTCGATGCGAATCGAGTGCACGCCGAGCCGCAGCATCCAAACCGACAGACGCGAGAGCCCGCCGATGCCCGCGGAAGCGAACGGAGTGCCGTTGTCGCTCAAGATCGCGCTTGGCAAGCCGAAGCGATGGAACCCACCTTCGAGCTGCTTCTTCACGTCATCGGTCTTCGGCGCGACCATCGCGCGGCAGACCAGCGATGCGCGGCTGAATGCATCGTTGATGGTCAACGGATCGCAGCGCGTGCCGTCGCCGACGCGAAACCAGCCCTTGTAGTCCATCGTCCACACGTCGTTCGGCGCTCGCGCATCGACGTGAGGCGGCGCGCTCGGATGACGCATGCGGCGCCGTTTGCGCGGCGGCACGAGACCCGCTCGCTTCAGGATCGCATCGACCGTGCTGCG
>CAZEQF010000148.1:0-9500 GCA_964514315.1 uncultured Singulisphaera sp.
CTACGGACGCCAATGAGCGCATTCGACGAACGCAACGGAAGCTGGATCGAAGACGTCGCCTCGATGGCGCCGTTCTTCATGACTTTGGTCAGCGGCGGCGACCGCTGGATGTACCTCGCGAGCACGGGCGGGCTCACTGCGGGGCGGCGCGATCCGGATGGCGCGCTGTTCCCGTACGAGACCGACGATCGTCTTTGCGCAGCGGACGGCACGGTCGGCGCGCGCACGGTGGTCTGGGCGAGCCGCAACGGCGTGAACACGCGTTGGGAGCCGTTCCTGCGCGCCACCGACGGATTGCAGCGCGTGCATCGTCGGCTGTGGAAGAGCTCGCTCGGCGACGAAGTCGTGTTCGAGGAACGGCACGAGGAATTGCGCGCGACGATCCGTTGGTCGTGGCGCAGCGGCGCGCGCTTCGGCTTCGTGCGTTCGGCGGAGTTGCGCAACGACGGCGACCAGCCGTTGTCCATCCGCATGCTCGACGGCTTGCTCGGCGTCATGCCTGCGTGCGTCGAGCGATCGCTGCAAGCTGGCTTCAGCAACCTCGTCGACGCCTACAAGATCGCCGAACGTGATCCCGGCTCTGCGCTGGCTCTGTTCCGGCTCAGCTCGATCCCGATCGACCGCGCGATGCCGAACGAGGCGCTCTGGGCGAATGCGGCGTGGGTGCGCGGCTTGCCGAGCCCGACGCTGTTGTTGTCGCCGCGCCAGTTGCGCGCCTTCCGTCTCGGGCAACCGGTGGCGGAGGAACGCTGCGTGCGCGGTTCGCCGGGCGCGTTGCTCGCGTGCACGGAGTTCGAACTCGGCGCCGGCGCGAACGTCCGCTGGTTGATGGGCGTCGACGGCAAGCTCGACGCTGCGGGCGCGTCCGCGTTGGCGCGCGACCTCGGCGCAGGCAACGAGATCCCGGCGCAACTCGATGCCGCGATCCGCGCCGACCTCGATGCCGACCGCGCGCGACTGCTCGCGCACGTGGCTGCGGTCGACGGATTGCAGGCGACGGGCGATGCGCGCCAGGACGCGCGCCACCTCGCGAACGCATTGTTCAATGCGATGCGCGGCGGCGTGTTCCTCGACGAAGGGCGCGTGCGCGCGTCGGACTTCGCGCGCTACGTCCGCGAGGTCGCGCCCGCGCTCGCGCAACGCGTCGACGTGTCGGCGTGGCCGGACGGCATGACGCGTCGCGAACTCGTGGACCGCGCCGTCGCGCACGGCGACGTCGACCTCGAGCGGCTCGCGCGCGAATACCTCCCGCTCACGTTCAGCCGCCGCCACGGCGACCCGAGCCGCCCGTGGAACCTGTTCGCGCTCGACACACACGATCCCGACGGCACGCCGCGGCTGCGCTACGAAGGCAACTGGCGCGACATCTTCCAGAACTGGGAAGCGCTGCTGCAGTCGTTCCCGGCCTATGCAGAAGCCGCGGTCGTGAAGTTCGTCGATGCGACGACGCGCGACGGCTTCAACCCGTATCGCGTGTCGCGCGAGGGCTTCGACTGGGAGCGGCCGGATCCGTCGGATCCGTGGGCGCACATCGGCTACTGGGGCGACCACCAGATCGTCTACTTGCAGCGATTGCTCGACGTCTGCGCGCGCCACGAGCCCGGCAGCCTCGCGCAACTGCTCCGACGCCGCATGTTCGTGTTTGCGGACGTTCCGTATCGCATCGCAGACCACGATCGCATCGTCGCGGACCCGCACGAGACGATTTCGTTCGACGCGGCGCGCGACGCCGAGATCCGGTCGCGTTTGGCAGAACTCGGCAACGAAGCGCGCCTCGTGCCCGCGGCAGAAGGCGAGCGTCGGTCGCCGTTGCGCGCGACGTTGGGCGAGAAGCTGCTGGTCCCGATCCTCGCCAAGCTCGGACAGTTCGTGCCGGGCCTCGGCATCTGGATGAACACGCAGCGGCCCGAGTGGAACGACGCGAACAACGCGCTCGTCGGCCGCGGCGTCTCGGTCGTCACCGCGGCGCAGCTCGTGCGCCATTGCGCCGCAGTGGAGTCGCTGTGCGCGGCGGCGGGCCGCGAGCCGGTGCCGATGACCGCTGCCGCCGCCGAATGGCTGCACAAGTCGCTCGCAGCGATGCGCGGCGTGGATGCCGCGTCGCCGCGCGCGTCGTTGGAACAGCTCTCGCGTCTCGCCTCGGAGTATCGCAGCCGCGTGTATCGCAACGCTGCGCACGACAACGAGACGATCGCCGTTGCGGTCGCGGACGTCGTCGAGCTGCTGCAGTCTGCGCGACGCAGCCTCGTCGCTACGGTGCGCGACAACCTGCGCGACGACGGTCTCGTGCATTCCTACAACCTGATGGAGCTCGACGGCGAAGCCTCGCTTCGCGTGCGCAGGTTGCCGCCGATGCTCGAAGGCCAGGTCGCTGCGATCGCATCGGGCGCGTTGTCGCCTTCCGAGTGCGCCGACCTGCTCGACGCGTTGCAGCGAAGCCCGTTGCGACGCAAGGACCTCGGCTCCTACCTGCTCTATCCCGACCGCGACGTGCAGCCGTTCTCGCAGAAGGCTGTCGTGCCCGCTGCTGCGCTGCTTGCGTCGCCGGTCGCGTCGCGCCTCGTCGGGGGCGCGCGTTCGCCGTTGCTGCGCAAGGGGCACGACGGCGTCGTTCGCTTCGCTCCCGAACTGCGCAACGCCGAGGCGCTCGCTGCCGCATGCGCGAAGAGCGGGTTGTCCGTGGACGAATCGAAGGAACTCGCGCGCCTCTACGAGCAGGTCTTCGACCATGCAGCCTTCACGGGCCGCAGCGGCTCGTTCTTCGGCTACGAAGGGCTCGGCAGCATCTACTGGCACATGGTGTCGAAGCTGCGGCTCGCAGTGATGGAAGCGTGGATCGCTGCGACGGACGTCGGTGCCGACGCACGCGTGCGCGAGCGGCTCCTGCGTCATTACGACGACGTCACGCGCGGCCTCGGCGCCGGCCTCGAGCCGAAGCAATACGGCGCGTTCCCGTCGGATCCGTATTCGCACACCCCGGGCCACGCGGGCGCACGCCAGCCCGGCATGACAGGCCAGGTGAAGGAGGACCTCGTGGCGCGGCGGCTCGAACTCGGCCTCCGCGTCGACGACGGCTGTCTGTCCTTCCGATCGCCCATGGCGCGCCCTGGATCGCCGTTGTCGTCGACTTGGCAGGGTCGCATCGGCGTCGAGCCTTCGTTCCCGGCGCCGGCGGGCGCCGTCGCGTTCTCCGTGTGCGGAGCGCCGGCGACGCTGCGGCCCGCCGAAAAGCCATCCATCGAACTGCGGCTTGCGGATGGCTCCACGTTGCGAGTCGACGGAACGGCGCTCGACCGCGAACTGTCGCGGCGGATCTTCGACCGCACGGGTTCGATCGTGCGCCTCGATGTCTCGATGCCAAGAGCCTGATCGAGCAGGTCTGCAGGCCGCTGCTGTCCGAAGTGGCGGGCCTGCCGTCCGGCCTGCGCGCGGCGGTATAGATTTGAGGCCCCGGATGCTGACCCCCCGGCTCTTCTGCGTTGCGATCGCGACGCTCCTGGCGAGTGTTTCGAGTGGCCAGTCGCCCGTCGAGGCGATCGTCCGCGAAGGCGCAATCGCATCGACGGAGCCGACGGACTTCGCGTTGCCGAGGCTCGATCCTGCGCGGCTCTACTCCGTGACCGCGTTCTTGCCGCGTCTGCCGGACGACGGCGCGATGACGACGATCGAACTGTTCGATCCGTCGGGGATGCCGACCGGCAAGACCTTGCACGCCGGCGACCCGGACATGCACTTCGTGTTCCGTCCGCGCATCGACGGCGAGACGGTGTTGCGCGTGCGACGCGCGGAGTCGGTCGCGCCCGTCGTGAAGGCCATCGAAGACGCAACGCGCGCCGTGGCTCGCGACCGCGATGTCGTCGCGTTGATGCAGGACGATGCGCGCCTTGCGACTGCATTGACCGAAGGCGACGGCGACGCGCGGCTCGTCGACGCAGGCGCGTGGTCCGGCGCGAGCGCGTTGCGGGTCGATGCGCGCATGCGCATCGCGTTGAACGTACCTGGCTGGGGATTCCGCATCGCGGAGAAGCCTGCGCCCGGCGAATACCGCTACCTGCGCTTTGCGTGGCGCGTCGAGAAGGGCGACACGGCGATGGTCGCGCTTGCGGACCAAGGCGAACTCGGCGATCCGGCGGACGGCAGGCTGCGCTACGTGGTCGGCCCGCAACTCGCGGAGTGGGGCGCAACGAAGGTCGCGGACACTGCGTCGAACGAGTGGACGATCGTCACGCGCGACCTGTGGGCGGACCGCGGCGCGTTCACGTTGACGGGCATGGCGCTCCTGCCGTGCGGCGGCGCAATGTGGCTCGACCACTGCTATCTCGGCCGCAGCCTCGCGGACCTCGATGCGGTCACGCCCGAGTCGGTGCGCGAGGCGATGCGTTCCGGCAGTGCGGATGGCCTGCAGGCGATCCGGCCGTCGGCGCCGCCGATCGTGCGCGGCCCGTTCCGCGCGTTCGACGCCCCGCTGCCGTGGCGCGTGGAGATCCGGCCCCTCGACGTTGCAGCGACGGAGACGCGGCGTTTCGAGAGCGAGCCCAACGACCAGTGGAACTACGCGGACGAGATCGAACTCGGGCAGACGGTCCACGGCGGCGCCGACGACATCGAGTACCTCGACAACGAGCACGAAGGGCGCGTGGGCTGGGACTGGCTCCGGTTCACCTTCGACGAAGACACGCCCAAGCTCGTGTTCTTCACGCTCGACTGCCCGGACCGCGACGTGCCGGCGACGATGCGGGTCTACGTTCGCGACGAGGTGGGACGGCTCGTTGCCTACACGCGCGGCAAGGACCCCACCGAGGTCCGTCACGACAACCAGGACGCGAGCATCGCGGGCTGGAAGTTCCTCACGCGCGTCGTCGCGAAGGGGACCTACTGGCTGCACGTGAAGTCGAACCATCCGACCTACACGTTGCGCACCCAGGTGTTCGATCCGCCGCCGTACGACGACCCACGCAAGGCGGTACGAGTGGCGGCGGAGTACATGGCGCAGGCCGGCGACAGCTTCTTCGCCAACGTGCCGCGCGGCGGCGCGGTGCGTCGCCGTGTCGAGGCGAACACCGACGAGACGACGCGTTGCTTCGCGTGCCATGCGGGCCACTACCCGGTGATCGCCAACCTCGCGGCGCACAAGAACGGCTATCGCGTGGTCGAGAGCGCGCCGTTCCGCAACCTCGTCGACCGGATCTACGAAGTCGGCGCGCCGCTCTACGGCCACGAGGACGCGACATGGGCTCGGTTCGACCTCGCGCCGACGGTCGGCATCGCACGAGTCGGCACGATGCTGTGCGACTTCGAGAACCACGTCAGCGGCCGCAAGACGGACGCGATCGTCGGTCCTGCGCGCTTCGCCGAACTCGTCTACGCCGAGCGCAAGGAGCTGCCGCGCCGCGGCGACCGCACCGCGGCGGGCAACTTCGAGTTCGACGGCAACCGGCCGATCCCGGACGCGCGCGTGGCGACGGAGGCGTGGCGCCTGTTCGACGAATTGCGTCGTCGCACGGGCAGCGAGGAATGGCGGCGACTCGCCGACCACATGTCGGACCTCATCGCGACGGCGCGCGTGAAGGACAACGAAGACCTCGTCGAGCAGTCGCTGGGCATGCTCGCGATGGACCGCGGACGGCACGCGGACGCGATCCGCGCCAACATGCGACAGCTGTTGGAGCGCATCCACGACGACGGCGGCTTCGTCACCGCCGAGTACCTGACCAACCTGCAGGTGAACGAACTCGAGGCGATGAAGGCGCTCGACCAGCCGCATGCGCCGTCGCTGACGTTCTTCACCGCGATGGCCGCATATGCGTTGTTGGAGACCGGCATGCCCGAGGACTCCGCGCAGCGGCAAGCCGTGCTCGAACGCGCGAGCCGGCTCGTGCTGTCGCGCCAGCTCGAGTTCGGCGGCTGGATCGACCCGCAAGGAGAACTGTTCCGCACGCCGTACCTGGAGACCCAGTGGGCCGTGCTCTTCTTGTCGCGGTTGTGGCCCGAGACGCAGCCTGCGCCAGATGCTGCCGCAGTCGTTGCAGTGCCCGGAGAAGGGCTCGTCTCTCGTCTCGACCGGCTCGCGACCCAATGGACCGCGAAGGACGTTGACGCAGCGCGCGCGGCCGTCGATCTGCTGCAAGACGACGAGCCCATCGTTCGTGCCGCGGCGGCGCACGCGCTGCAACGCATGGCATGGAACGCGAAGGACCCGTCGCTCGTGCGACCAGCCATCGTGCCACTGGTCTCCGCGCTCGACGACCCGAGCAAGATCGTGTGGCGCGCTGCTGCGCATGCGCTCCGCGCGTTCGGCCGCGAGCCGGATGCCCGCGAGGTGGTCGCTGCCGGACTGCGCTCCGACGATGCGCGCGTGCGACGCGGCGCCATTCGCGTGTTTGCGCATCGCATCGCTGCATTCGTCGAGTCGGATCGTTGTCGCGAGTCCGTTCTCGCATGCGTCGACGACCCGGACCACGTCGTGCGCATCGCCGCGATCCAAGCGGCGCAGCGTTGGTGGTATCGCGCGAAGGCCTCGTCCAAGCCCGCGATCCTGCGACGCTTGCTCGCGCGCGCGGCGGTTCCTGGCGAGCGTCCGGAGGTCACTGCGGCGCTGGAGAAGGCGATCTACGACATCTGCGACGAGAACACCGCGGAGTTGTACGGCAACGACGCGCGCGTCATGGCGACGGATGCCCATCGCGAGGCGATGCGCAAGGCGCGCGACGAGGTCGTCGAGCGCGACCTCGCCGAGCAACTCGCCGCCACGTTGCGCAGCGGGCCGCGTGAGGCTCGCCTCGTGGTGCTCCGCGCGCTCGGCCGACGCATTGCGAACGGCCTCGCCAACGGCAACGACACGGACGACGTGACGATGATGGGGCATGCGGGCGCGGAGCTCGCCGACCAGATCCTCGTGGCGTTGCGCGATGCGGACGATGCCGTGCGCGAAGCTGCGGCGTGGGCGAGCACCGCGGTGCGTCGCCACGCAGGCCATGCGTTCGTCGCGGCGCTCGTCGACGCTGCCGGCGACGGCGTGGCCCGGGTCCGCAATGCCGCGCTTCGCGGACTCGACGTGGTCGAGGTGCGCGGCCAGGACCTTCCTGCGAACGGGACCGCCGTGCGGTTCCTCGCAGACGATCAGCTCGCCGACGAGGCGGCGCAGGACCGGACGCGCGGCGTGTTGCGCTGGCTTCGCCGCGATCCGAGCAGCCAGCGCGTCGAGTTCGTGGCCGAGCTCGTCCGCATCCTCGGCAAGCCTGTGGACCTAGAACTGCGCAAGCTCGCGCTGCAGAACCTGGAGTGGGCGGCGGTGGTGGCACGCGACGAGGCGGCGCGTCGCGCCATCTGGGACGCGCTGTCGGCGGACGACGCTTCCTTGCGAACGGAGGCCGAAGTGCAGATCGAGCGCGCGCACGCAACCGGCGGTTCGCTTGCGCAGTCGCCGCGCCGTTGGGAGTTCGTGAAGTCCGCGTTCGCATCGCGTTCGGCGGAGCAGCAGGAGCGAGCCGCGCGCTTCGCGTTGTGGGACGACGCCGGCGCGCCGTGGCAGGACATCGCGCCGCAACTCGTCTCGCTGCTGGAGGCGCGCCGCCCGCGGCTCCGTTCCGACGCGCTCGAGCTGGCGCTGCGAGCCCGCAACAACGGCCAGGACGCGGATGCTGCGTTGCGCGCCGCGCTGCTGCTCCCCGACGCCGAATTGCGCGCCAGGGCGGCGACGGCGCTCGGCCTCGATCCTGCGTCCGTGCCGGCGCCCAAGGCCGCGGCCGAGCGCGTCGACAGCCCGCTCGACTTCGACACCTTCGCGGCCTTCGTGCATCCCGTGCTCATGAAGCCCGGCACGACCGGCGCGAAGAGCTGCGTCGAGTGCCATGTCGCCGGCCGTCCCGACGCCGGCTCGTTCGCGCTGACGGCAACCGAGGACGAAGCGCCGTCGGACGAGGAGCTGACCCGCAACTACAACGCGTCGGTCGCATTCGTGAACGTCGCCGATCCGACGAAGAGCTCGTTGCTGCTGAAGCCGCTCAACCCCGACCGCGCGATCGGCGCGCTGCACGGCACGGGGCATGGCGGCGGCGTCTCGTGGTCGGAGCCGAGCGACCCGGATTTCCGTGCCGTGCTCGACTGGGCCAGCGGCAAGAAGCTCGATCGCGCCGAGAAGCTGCACTTCGAGGAGTTCCGCACGAAGGTCGTTCCCATCTTCACCGAGCTCGGGCCCACAGGCGACGCGTGCTGGGAGTGCCACAACACGCACAACACCCTGTTCATGCCCGAGCCCGAGAACGGCGAGACCTACAACGCGCAGGAGTCGCGCTTCTTGCTCGACTACGTGATGCGCGTCGTCGACCTCAAGAGCCCCGAGTCCAGCCTCGTCCTCAACGAGCCGCTCCACGAACTCGACAACCCGTTCCGCGAGAAGGACCCCAACCGGCCGACGCATGGCGGCGGCATCCGTTGGCTCGAAGGCAAGCGGAGCTGGCAATACCGCACTCTGTTGGAGTGGGTCGAGCGCGTCGCGGGCAAGCGCTGATCTCGTTCGCGCTGAGCCGCGCATTCTCGATCTGCGGGCGCCGACGCCGAGTCCCGTCGACTTCGCGGGGGCTCTGGCTCCGCTGCTCTTGGTGATGCGGGCCGCTGGGTTCCCGGTTCTGTGTGTCGAAGGCGCGCACCCTGGCATGGCGTCGCGGCGGATGCGCCGCACAATGTCGCGATGCACTGGCGACTGTTCCCCTTGGCGCTCTTCGCCGCATGTTCGTGCGTCGAGCCCGGCAACGGAGATCTGACCGTGTTCGAATCCTCCTCCGTCGACATCGACGGCGTCCGTTATCCGTTCCAGCTGTTGCGGCCCACGCGCACGATCGAAGGCCGTGCGCCGCTCGTCGTGTTCTTGCACGGCGCTGGCGAGCGCGGTTCGGACAACAGCAAGCAGTTGACGTGGCTGCCTCTTGCGATGGCGGGGGAGCCGATGCGCTCCGAGTTCCCGTGCTACTTGCTCGCCGTGCAGTGCCCACTCGATGAGAAGTGGGTCGACGTGCCATGGGGCGACCCGACTCCGTCGCCGATGCCTCAGTCTCCGTCGCGCGCGCTCCGCGCCGTGATCGCCGCCATGGATCAGGTCGAGCGCGAGAAGCCGATCGACCCGCGGCGGGTATACCTCACGGGCTTGTCGATGGGTGGGTATGGCGCATGGGACCTCGCGATGCGCATGCCAGATCGGTTTGCCGCGTGTGTGCCGGTGTGCGGCGGAGGCGATCCTTCGAAGGCTTCGATGTTGCGCGATCTCCCGGTCTGGATCTGGCATGGCGACAAGGACGCCGCAGTGCCAGTCGCGAGGTCGCGCCAGATGGCGGATGCGTTGAAGGCGGTTGGAGCGGAGGTTCGTTACAGCGAGTTGGGGGGCGTCGGCCACGACAGTTGGCGGCAGGCCTACGGCCCGGATGGCGCTCTCGCGTGGATGTTCACGCGGGCTACTGATGGAACGAATGTGCACGAGTAAGTAACCAAACGGCTCGTGCTGGCAT
>CAZEQF010000149.1:0-9465 GCA_964514315.1 uncultured Singulisphaera sp.
TGATCACGACGAACATCTCGGTCGCGAAGTCCGTCGTCTTGCCGTCGAAGATCATGACCGGCACTTCGACGTTCGGATCCGCGTCCTTCTCCTGCAGATAGAAGTGCAGGCCGGCCAATCGGTGTTGGCCGTCGATGATGAGGAAGTCGCCTTTCGGGTCCTTGAGATCGCCCGCAGTCGCGTTGCCGCGCATCGGCTCGAACGCGAGCTTCTCCGGCGTGAACAGCAGCACGGCGCCGGGGATCACAGGTTGGCGCGTTTCGTTGCGGTAGAAGTCTTTGATCTGGCGGACCTTCCTCCGGTTCATCTCGCGCTGGAACGAGCCGCTGTTCTTCTCGATCGCCTGCACATAGCGCTCGACCTCGTCCGTCTCTTTCGCATCCGTCGCGTCGCCGCCGATCGACTGGCCGCGTTCGCCGTAGAAGCGCGACACGAAGCGCACCTTCTCGAGCAGTTCCTTGGCTGGATAACTGACGAAGTAGAACTCGGACTCCTTCTGACGCATGCGCAACGCGAACATGTGAGGCCTCCTTGGGTCGGGCCGGCAGTTTCCGCGCGGGACGTCAGGAGGCAAGGGAAGGCCCCTTCCCGGATCGTGAAGACACGCCGTGCTTCCGCCCGCAGTCGCCGGGTGCGACCATCTCGCGCATCGGCAGCCCGGCCGCCGACGTCCCGCCCACCTCACTGGAGCGACTGCATGCGCGCGTGCCCGCGGATCTTCCCGTTCGCCATCCTCCTCGGTTCCGTTTGCGCGGTCGCGCAGGACACAGGCCCGGATCGCGCTGCCGACCTGCGTTCGAAGTCGATGGAGACGCGGTTGCTCGCGATCGACTGGCTCGCGACCGCAGAGCGAAAGGACGCCGATGCGCTGCTGCTCGCGCAGCTCGCCGACAAGGATTGGGAAGTCCAAGAACGCGCCGCCGAGTCGTTGGGCAAGCGAAAGACCAAGGCCGCGTTGGAGAAGCTCGTCGACTTCGCGATCGACGGCGAGATCGCGCGCGTGCGCCGCGCCGCTGGGCTGGCTGCCGGTCAAGTGGATGCGGTCGCCGCGTCCACAGCGGTGTGGAAGCGCTGCAAAGGCAAAGAACTCGTCGTCGCGCAAGAAGCGCTCGCGTTCGTGTTGCGCGGACACCCTGGCTTCGCCGAATGCGCCGAGTTGCAGAAGCGGCTGTTGGACACAGCAGCGCCCGTGCGTGAGTCGGCGGCCGCCGCGTTGCTCGAAGGCGCTGCGGACCGCGCGCAGGCGTTGCGTTCGTTGCTGGATTCGAGCTACATCGCGGTGCGTTGCCGCGTGCTCGACACGGTTGCCGACGCGCCGCGAGCAGAAGACCTCGATCCGCTCGTCGAAGCGTTCGGCGGCGAAGGCCAGAACGAAGTGGTGGCGCGCAGGATCTTCCGCGCGCTTGCTGCCGTGCTCGCTCACGGCGATGGCGATCGTGCGCCGCGCGCGATCGAGGCGGTGAAGAAAGCGGGGACCAACGGCATCCAACTCGTGCGCCGCGCGCGAACCCTGCCGCTGCTCGTCACTGGCAAGAACCCGGTTCTGCAGCCGGCGCAAGCGGTGGACCTGCTCAAGGCGGTTGTCGCCGCACCGGACGGCGCGGTGCGCGCTGCGGGGCTCAAGGCGTTGCGCGAGATCGGCGGTGACGCGGCGGTCGCCGTTGCACGCGAGCGCATGGACAAGGAGACGGACACGCGCGCGTTGGTCCAACTCGTCGAGACGCTGGCGGCGATCGACGGCGAACGAAGCGAGACGTTCGCGTTCTTTGCAACGATCGCGAAGGGCAGCGCGGCTTCGTCGCTGCGCGAACGCGCGGTCGTGCGCCTCGGCAAGAGCGGCGCGAAGGACGTCGCAGACACGCTCGCATCGTTGCTCTCCGACCCCGAGTGGCGCATTGCGTGCGCTGCCGCCGTGTCGCTCGGCAAGACCGACGACGATGCTGCGCTGCAACCGTTGCAGAAGGCCACCGTCGCTTCCGACTGGAAGCTGCGCGGCGCCGCCGCAATCGGCTTCATGCACTGGAGCCGGCCCGAGGCCGTCGATCCGCTGATCTCGTTGCTCGCCGACGCGAGTCCGCTCGTCGCGCGGACTGCGCACGCGGCGCTCGGTTCGATCTCGCGCAACTACGACATCAAGCCGGACGCAAAGGCGTGGCGCGCGTGGTGGAGCACGGCGAAGGGCAAGCACGACTTCACCGACCGCGAAGCTGCCGCCGCCAAGCAGAAGGCCTACGGCTACGCGTCGGCGCCGACGGACGTCTATTCAGGCCTCGACGTGGTGGTGCTGCAGTCCGTCGGCATCGACCTCGATGGCGGCGACCACATCGAGAAGCTGCTGTCCGAGCTCAAGGTCGCGCATCGCACGACCAAGCCCGGCAGTGTGCTCGCGGCCAACGTGCATCCCGAGGCGATCTTCGTATCCAACTGCTGGGGCAAGCTCGACGACGCCGACATCGAGCCGTTGCAGTGGTTCGTCGTGACGGGCGGTTCGTTGTTCGGTTCGTGCTGGGCATTGACCGAGACGATCGCGCGCATCGAGCCAGGCGTCGCGCAACTCGCGCAGACGGTGGATCAAGTGATGGACAACGTGCGCGCGCTGCCGTGCAAGCAAGGCAGCTCGTTGTTGACCGGCGTGTTCCCGCCGCAGGTAGTGCCGATCTATCGACTCGAAGGAGCGCATCTCATCCAAGTGCTCGATCCCGAGCGTTGCGAAGTGCTCATCGACAGCCCCGATGCCGCGGAGCGCTGGGGTTGCGGCAATCTCGCGGCGTGGTTCCGTTGCGGGCACGGCGTGTTGTTCGACTCGGTCAACCACTTCGACCTGCAGGGGCTCGCGCAAGGCGGCGAAGCGCTCAAGGACGATCGCGACCGGCAGGCCTATGCGGTGGACCACATGGGGCTCACGCTCGCGGACTGGCGCGCGTCGCGCACCGCGGGCTACTGGAAGAACCCGCAGAAGTCCGCGCAGAACGTGCCCGACCTCTCGGCCTTCCGGTTGCTGACCAACTTCGTGCGCAGCAAGCGCATGGGCGAGTACTGACCGTTCCGTCGATTGCGCGGCTTCGCTACGGTCCCCGCCGATGACCGCCGCTGAAGCCTCGACTGCGAACGCTTGCGACCTCGCCGTCGTGTGGGCCTACCGCCGCACGGGCAAGTTCGCGTTCCACGTGCTCACGGGCGCGTTGGAGTCGGCGCCCGATGTCGCGCACGTGCCGATCACGTTCGGCAACGGCGTCGATGCGGTGTGCGCGGCGATCGATGAAGCGCAGCGGCGCGGTTGCCGCGTGCTCGTCGGCTGGTCGTTCTACTCGCCGGACTTCGCGGAGATGACGGAGGAGCTGCGCGCGGTGCGCGCGCGCACTTCGTCGCAAGGCGTGCTGCATGTCGTCGGCGGCGTGCACGCGTCGGCGGAACCGTTGCAGACGTTGCGCGCGGGCTTCGACCTCGTTGCGATCGGCGAAGGCGAGATCCTCGTGCGCGAGATCGTGCGCGCGATGTTGCGCGGCGAGAGCCCGCGCGGGCTCCAGGGCACGGCGTGGCTCGACGGCGACGACGCGAAGTCCGCGCCGATGAAACGCAACGGCAAGGCGGAGCGCGTGAATCTCGACGACTTCCCGCCGTGCGCGCCCGCGCATCGTCGCCACGGTCCGATCGAGATCACGCGCGGCTGCATCTATGCGTGCCGCTTCTGCCAGACGCCGTTCTTCGCGGGCGCCAACTTCCGCCATCGCAGCGTCGAGAACGTGCGCGAGTGGGTGCGCTACTTCGTGTCGTGCAACTTCCGCGACTATCGCTTCCTGACGCCGACGTCGATGAGCTACGGCACGCAGACCGAGCAACCGGACCTCGCCGCGGTCGAGGCCCTGCTCGCGACGGTGCGCGGCGAGATCGGGCCTACGCGCAAGCTGTGGTTCGGCACGTTCCCGAGCGAAGTGCGGCCCGAGCACGTTTCGCACGAGGCGCTGCGATTGCTCTCGCGCTACGTCGACAACCGTTCGCTGATCCTCGGCGGCCAGTCCGGCAGCGACGCGATGCTCGCGCACAGTAAGCGCGGCCACGACGTGTCGACGATCGAGCGCGGCGCCGCGTTGTGCGTCGAGCACGGCTTCGTGCCGCACGTCGACTTCTTGTTCGGCATGCCGGGCGAGACCGAGGACGACGTGCAGAAGACGCTACAGCTGATGGATCGCCTCGTCGCGCTGGGCGCGCGCGTGCACGGCCACACGTTCTTGCCGCTGCCCGGCACACCGTTCCGCCGCGCCGCGCCCGGCGCGCTCACACCCGAACTGCGCCAACGCCTCGTGCGCCTCGCATCGCAAGGCGCGGTCTACGGGCAGTGGGAGCAGCAGGAGACGACGGCGAAGGAGATGGCTGCGCGGCGCGAGGCGTGAGGCGCAGCCGCTGCTTCACCGCGGCTCGCGCAACGGTCGCCGCGGATACGTTCGCTGCGTCTTCTTGCCGTCGCCGTCGATCCACTCGAATGCGACCTCGCTCGCGCGGATCGTGTAGCGCACCGAGTGCTTCTTGCCGCTGACGAGGTAGTCGAGGCGATACGTCGCGTCGCCTTCCTTCTCGAACGCGGTGATCTTGGTCCGCATTGGCTCGCCGGCGGGACGCACGGGCGACGCGCGCGGGCGATGCTCGAGGTCGACTTCGCCGTGGAACGTGCGCTGCACGTAGGGGAACGACTCCGAGCCGTGGTAGTGGTAGCCCGGCTGCTCGCCGTCGACGAACAGCGGCGGCGCCTGCTCGTGCGGCGCGTGCACGTGGCCGCCGGACTCGTCGAGCGTCGCCTGTCGCTTGCCCTTCAGGTCGTCCGGTCCGTAGATCGGATAGCCGTCGATCGACACCGCCACAGGCATGCCCTTGCCCACCTTGTCCTGCAGGTGCGTCGGCGCAGTGTGGTAGTGGTAGTCGTCGCCGCGGCCTGCGTGGCCGCCGAACTCGTCGAGTTCGCCGGCGACCTTCGTGTCGGTGCGGCCGTTCTGCTTGATCGGGTTGAAGATCGGCACGCCGTTGGCCGCGATCGCGACGGGACCTTCGTACGACAATGCGATCGGCGCGTCGGCGACGCGCGGATGCAGCGGCACGCGCCACGAGTTGCTGCCCTTGTAGGGCTGCGGCAGCGGCACCTGTTGGTTCCACGCCGTGATGCCGACCATCATGCGGTGGCTCGGCATCGCCTCGGTGTCGATGAAGAGGAAGTCGTCGTTCCAGCGCAGCTCGACTTCGCCATCGAACGCCGCGAACACCTTGGCGATCGTCGGCATGTCGCCCGGCGCGCCGCCCATCGGCTCGCTGGGTTCGTGCGAATGCGCCGGCGCCTCGAACGTCGCGCGGAACAGCACCGTGTTGTCGAGGTCGAGGTCCGGTCCCCAGACGAATTGCGCGCCGCTCCAATCGTGCTCGAGGAAGTCCTCGGGATTGGGTCGCACGCGTTCCTGCGTGTAGACGGTTGCGGTCTCCCACAGCGAGTCGTCGAAGCCCGGCTGGTTCCAGTCCGCGGGCATTTCCTGCACGCGCAGCTGCGGGTTCTTCATGTCGCGGTCGATCGGGCCGTGCATGACGACGAACGTGCGCCACGACGGGCCCGACACGATGCGATCCGAGAGACGCACGATGAGCCCCGCGTCGCCGATCTGCGTGTTGTCGTATTCGAGTCCGGTCTGCTGGTCCGCGTAGTCCTTCGCGAGGATCGCGATCGTCATCGGATACGTCGCCTCGAACTCGACCGGCACGACGTCGTGCGGCTTGAACTCGGTCGGATCGGTCGCGACGAGGCGGCCGTTGACGTAGAGCTTGAACCAGTTGTCGGCGTAGACGACGCCGCGCACCTTCTCCATGTGCACGTGGTCTTCGGTCGGCGGCGTGGCCGGTGCCGTGCGCGGTGGCGCAGGCTCGCGGCGCGGCTGTGGATCCTGCCGCGTTGCTGCGGCCGTCGCGGAGTCGCCGACTTCTTCGCCGCGCAACGCGCCGTCGCCGTCGCGGTCCGCGCGCGAGAACATGCGCAGCACGGTGTCCGCGAGTTCTTGCCGCGTGATCGCGCCGTCGCCGTTGGCGTCGACTTCCTTCGCGTGCTGGTCGACGAATCCCGCGAGCGAGGTGCGCGGCCGGTTCTGCCGGTCCGTGCGTTCTTGCTCGGAGACCGAGCCGTCCTTGTTCGCGTCGTAGCCGGTGATCGTCGCGTCGATGTCGCGCTCGACTTCTTGCTTGGTCAGCACCGAGTCCTTGTCGGCGTCGAGTTCGGCGCGGTGCGCGACCAGCCACGGTTGGCGCGGCGCGCCTTGCGCGTTCTGCGGGCCCTGCGCCGCCTGGCCGCGTTGTCCGCCACCTTGCCCACCGCCTTGGCCGCCACCTTGCCCGCGCTGCCCGCCACCTTGTCCGCCACCTTGCCCGCGCCCACGCGGTTGCGCGCCGCCCGCAGGCTCCTGCGTTTGCGCATCGCTCGTCGTCGCACCGTCGCGCGCCGCGCGCCGATCCGCTTCGCGCCGCGCCTGGCCACCTATGCCGCGTCGACGCGGCGCGTTGGGGTCGTAGGCGGGGTTCGGCTGGTTCGGGATCGGCGCAGCGACGTTCTTCTGCCAATCCTCGAGCAGCTTCGCGAGTCGTGCGGCGACGTCCTTCTGCGAACGGCTCAGGTCGCGCGTCTCGCCGACGTCGTTGCGCAGGTCGTAGAGCTCGTCGCGGCCCGACTCGTAGAGGCGCAGCAGCTTGTAGTCGCCGTCGCGCACCGCCGCGCTCGGTTCGCCTTGGCCGATGTAGGCCGGGAAGTGGAAGAACATCGGCCCGCGCTTCTGCGCCTCGCCTCGGAGCGCCGGCGAGAGGTCGACTCCGTCGAGCGGCTGCGCAGTCGTGCGCGAGGACGCGAGGCCGCACAGCGACAGCAGCGTCGGATAGAGGTCGACCGTGTTGCTCGGCAACTCGGGCCGCACACCGCGTTGGATGCCGGGGCCGGCGAGCAGCAACGGCACGCGGATGCCGCCGTCGTAGAGCAGGCCCTTCTTGCCGTTCAACGGTTCGTTGTCGCTGACGTCGCCGCCGTTGTCGGACGTGAACACGACGATCGTGCGCTCGGCGATGCCGAGTTGCTCGAGCGCGCGCTGCAGTCGGCCCATGCCCATGTCGACGCTCTCGACCATGGCTGCGTAGACCGCCTGGTCGCCGCTGAGCCCGCGCGCTTCGTGTTGCGCGACGAGTTCCTTCGGCGCCTGCAGCGGTGTGTGCACCGCGTCCGGCGACAAGAAGCAGAAGAACGGCTTCTGGCCGCAGCCGCGGATGAAGTCGATCGCCTCGTCGAACAGCACGTCGGTCGAGTAGCGGCCGCGCTCGTCGAAGTAGCCGTCGCGGAAGCCGAGGTTGCGGTAGTGGCGGAACTCGTCGAAGCCCTGCGCCGTCGGGTTGTGTTCACGGTCTTTGGTGGTGCCGAGGTTCCACTTGCCGACGCACGACGTCCCATAGCCACTCGCGCGGAACGCCTCGGCGAGCGTGAACGACTCCGCGGGCAGCTCCTCGCGGTTCTCCGGCACGTTCATCTTGCGCCGCGGCTGGTCGCCGCCCCACGAGTCGCCGACGGTGTAGACGCCGTGCCGCGGCGGATACTGCCCGCTCATCAGGCACGCGCGCGTCGGCGCGCAGTTGGGCGCGCTCGCGTAACTCTGCGCGAACATCGCCCCGCGCGCCGCGAGCGCGTCGAGGTTGGGCGTCCGGTGGACCTTCGAGCCCGTGACGGCGAGGTCCTTCCAGCCCATGTCGTCGATCAGCACGACGACGACGTTGGGCTTCTGCGCGATGGCTGTCGCGGCGAACGCAAACGCGGCGACGACGGCCAGGAGGAGTCGGAGCATGCGTCCCGCAGTGGATTCCATTGCGAGGGGGAGGACAACGAAGCGCGCGACGCGGGCACACCGCGGGAAACCGCCCGCGTGGAGATTTTGTGTACCGCAACTGCACGTTGAGAGCCTGCTTGACCGGGCCTGAGGCGGTGCCCACCGTGCCTCGTCCCATGGAACCGTCGCCCGCCCCCGAGCCGAACGCCACGCCGCGCTCCTTCTTCGGCCACGTCCTCGGCGCGTTGCGCGGCGAGCACTACGACTACACGCAGGGCAGCATCCAGAAGGCGATCCTGCTGCTCGCGGTGCCGATGGTTCTGGAGATGGCGCTCGAGTCGACGTTCGCGCTCGTCGACATCTGGTGGGTCAACAAGATCGACAGCGGTTGGTTCGGCGCGACGCCGACGGGCGGCGCGGCTGCGGCTGCAGTCGGCGCGACCGAGGCGATGCTGACGATCGTCTATGCGCTCGCGATCGGCGTGGGCATGGCGGTGACCGCAACCGTCGCGCGCCGTGTCGGCGAGAAGGACCTCGACGGCGCGGCGATCGCCGGATCGCAGGGCATCGGCCTCGCTGTGCTGATCGGCGTGGTCACGGGCGTGCCGTGCGCGTGGTTCGCTTCCGACCTGCTGTCACTGATGACGGACGGCAACGAGAAGACCGTGGCGATCGGCACCGGCTACGCGCAATGGGTCCTCGGCGCGAACGTGATCGTCACGCTGCTGTTCTTGCAGAACGCGATCTTCCGCGGCGCCGGCGATCCGATGCTCGCGCTGAAGACGCTCGCCGTGAGCAACGGCATCAACATCGTGCTCGACCCGTGCCTGATCTTCGGGCTCGGGCCGTTCCCGGCGCTCGGCGTGACCGGCGCGGGTGTCGCGACCTGCGCAGGGCGCGCGGTCGCCGTCGTCTACCAGACGTGGGTGCTCACGCGCGGCGACAGTCGCGTGCGCGTGCGTCCGCTCATCCGTTTCGATCGGCAGCCGATGCTCGACTTGCTGCGCTTGTCCGCGGGCACGGTGGGGCAGTTCTTGATCGGCACGTCGAGCTGGATCGTGCTGATGCGCATGGTCAACGGCTTCGGCGAAGCGGCGGCCGCGGGCTACACGACCGGCATCCGCATCCTGATGTTCGCGCTGCTGCCCGCGTGGGGCCTGTCGAACGCGGCGGCGACGCTCGTCGGCCAGAACCTCGGCGCATCGCGTCCCGATCGCGCAGAAGAATCGGTGTGGCGCACAGGCCTCTACGACATGGCGTTCCTCGCGTTCGTGACGCTCGTGATGGAGATCGCGCCGGATTGGATCGTCGGGTTGTTCACGACGGATCCCGAGGTCGCGCGCCACGCGGTCGACACGCTGCGCATCGTCGCAGCGGGCTACGTGTTCTACGGCTGGGGCATGGTGACGATGCAGGCGTTCAACGGCGCCGGCGACACACGCACGCCGACGTGGCTGCACTTCTGGTGCTTCTGGATCGGCCAGCTGCCGCTCGCGTGGTTGCTGTCGGGCCCGATGGGTTGGGGCGTGCACGGCGTGTTCTGGGCCGTGCCCATGGTCGAGTCCGGGTTTGCGGTGGTGGCGGTGTGGCTGTTCCGCCGAGGAAAGTGGAAGACGACGAAGGTGTGAGCGGGCGCGGC
>CAZEQF010000150.1:0-9392 GCA_964514315.1 uncultured Singulisphaera sp.
GGGACATGCCGTTCAACTCGTTGTTGAGGCCGATCACCTGGCCGGCGTAACGGATCGACGCGTAACGGACCGAGCCGCTGTCGTCGTCATCGTTGCCGCCGCCGTAGTCCGCGTAGCCGCTGCCGGTCGGCGGAACGAGGCCTTCCATCACCGCGAAGTTCGCGGCGTTCGGGGCCGGCGTGTTGCTGAGCGTCGCGTTCTCGCTGACGTAGCCCGCACCCATGATCGTGAGGTTGCCCCATTCGTTCGCCGTGGCGCGCCACGTGCCCGTCTTCGGGTTGCCGCCGACCCACGTCGCGCGGTCCGCCGCCGACGTGAAGATCACCGGCTTGAACTGGGTGCCGTTGACGAAGATCTGCGCGCCGCGGCACACCGCGAGGCTGCCGAGGCTGGAGCAGGCGATGACCGTGCCCGGCTCGACCGTGAGCGTGGCGCCCGGAAGCACGTAGACCTGCTGCTGGATGTCGTAGACGTTGTTGGCCGACCACGTGGTCGACGTCGTGATGTTGGAGTTGACGACGACCTGGGCATTCGCGAGGCCGACGAAGGCGACCGCGGCGCAGGCAGCTTGGCGGATGGACTTCATGGTTGCGTTGGAGAGTCGGGGGTGAAGGTGGAGTGTTTCGAGGCGTTCAGGCCCTTGCTCTGACCTGCATGAGTCTGGCTTTCGCGTGTTGAGCCACGGTTAAGGGCAAAAGCAGCGTTCGCGAGTTTTCGCACGCTGGAGCGAACGTCACTGGCCCGCGATCGGGGCGTTGTTGACGGTGCCGTTGGAGAGGACGCCGCGTTGGCCGAAGGCTTCGATCGCGACAGGGCCGACGCCGCGCGCGAGCGTGAGCACAACCGAGCCAGAGCGCTCCGATCCGTTCGTCGAGAGGCAGTTCATCTCCCAGGTCACCTGGATGACGTCCTGGAAGCGGCCGACTGCGGTGACGACCGGATCGGCGCCTTGCGGCATCAGCTGCAACGCCTCGGTGCCAGCGGAGGAAGCGCCCGTGGAGCCGTAGGGCTCGAACACGACGGCAGGCTGCACTGCGATCAACCGTTGGCCGAGCGTGACCTCGGACGGCAGGAACAAGCTCGGCTCGTGCAGTTGCTGGTAGTCGGTGCCGCCGTTGGTCGAGAACTCACCGATGGTCTCCGTGGGCCCGTAGGCAAACGGCGGCGCATCGACGCGACGAAGGTAGAAGCCGAGGTTCTCGTTCGCGGACTCGACGGTGAACTTGAAGAGGTCCGCGCCCTGCAGGTTGGGCTCCTGCGACGTGCGTTCGATGCGCGCGACGAGGCTGTTGGTGAAGTTCCAGCGATTGCCCTGCTGCAGCGGCATCATCCCCGGCGTCGAGCCGAAGAGGCCGGTCGGGTTCGTGTTGACCCAGCCGAGAAGGCGCTCCGCGACCATGTAGCGCGCGGGGAAATTGAGCGTCTGGAACTGCGCGCGGCCCGTGTCCGGCTCGGTCACGCCGGCGACTTCGAGCACGCGGCCCGATGCTTCGCGCGCGAGCACGACGACCGGTCGCGACTGGCGATTGCTGTCGAAGGGCAACGTCACCGTCACCGCACGGTCGAACGCCATCGAACCAGGGCCGAGGACGATGCCGCGGCTCAGGTTGGAGAAGCCCGGCTGGATGAAGCCGAAGTCCTCGCCTGCCGTGATCTGCACAGGCCCAGGCGCAGCGCCGGCCGGGATCTCGACGCGCAAGCCAGCGAGCTCACCAGTCGTGATGTCGAGCACACCGCCTGCAACGCCGACTTGCTGGCTGCCGACCGCAGGTTGGCCGCCGCCGCCGCCGTTGGAGCACGCGGCAAGGGCCAGAAGGAGCACCGGGAGAACGAGCATTCCGCAACGCATGTGCGGAATGCTGGTTCGCCCCGACGAAGCTTCCGTGAGTCGAATGTGAAGGATCGATGCAGAGCCGACCCTTCGCCCCGCCGCAACAGGGCGCGCGGCCCGGTGTCACCGGGCCGGCGGGTCGACTTCGCGCAGGACCGCGCCGTTCGTCTCGCTGAGGACCAGCAACGAGAATCGTTGCGGCTTGCCGCCGCCGACCTCGCTGACCGAAGCGTAGTCGAAGCGTCCGCGCAGATCGGTGTAGCCGTCCTTGTGGAACCGCACCGTGCCGTCCTCGGTGCGCGCGTAGCACTTCACGTAGACCGCGGGCAGCGGCTTTCCGTCCTTCGATCGGACCTCGACCTGTCCATAGGAACCGATGACCTGCACGGCCATCGAGCTCGACAGGCTCTGCGTGCGACGGACGAGGCCGGCGCCGCGCGCTTCGACGACGACGTTGCCTTGCGCGAAGTCCGCGGGCAACGGCACGCGCGTCTCGGTCGCGGCAGCCTCGAACGGCACCGCGTCCACGCGCATCGGCTCCACCCAACCTGCGGCGGTGAGGCCCTGTTGCGCGAACGGGCTCGTGCTGAACGCGAACTCCACGTCGAGGCGATGGAACCGCAGTTCGCAGCGCGCGAGGTTCTTGTGCCGCAGGACGATCGTGCCGTTCTCGACCGCGAGGTCGAGTTGCGGCTCGGTCGCGGCGAGCTGCGTCTGCGCTGCGTCGCGGTCGCGAGCATCGCCGCCCGCCACCGCTGCGCCCTCGGCTTCGTCCGCTTGCTGGAGCACGGCGCGGAACCGCGCGCGCCAACGTTCGACAGGATGGTCCTGATGCGGCTTCGCGATCGCACGCGCGGCCGCGAGGTCGGCGCGCGAGAACGCAAACCACGCCGCGAGGTAGTCGTGCTGCAACCGCGACTGCAACTGCGATGCGTCGCAACGCGCGAACGCAGCCATCGCGTCGTCGACCCGCCCCTGCAGCAGCAGGTAGTAGCAGGCCTCCAGCATCGACGGAGCGTCGAGCGTCGGCCGCTTGCACATCGCGTCGACGAACTCGTTCCAGTGCCCTTCGAGGTCGGGGTTCTGGATCTTCTGCCACGCAGCAATGCGGTGCGCGCGCGCATGGACCAACGGATCGAACTCCAGGTGCTCGTAGGCGCGACGCTCCACCGGCGTGACGTCGAGCAACGGCGAACGCAGATACCCGTGCACGCCCGCCACGAGGTCGTCGCGACGATCCAGGAACTCGCGCGCCACGACGCGATCGCCGTGGAACAGGCCGAACGACCACACGGTCGGGTCGAAGGACATGCGGGCACGCAGCGCCTCGACGATGCGACGGAACGCGTCGCGGTCGCGCAGGCGCCACGCGATGCGCGAGAGATCGACACGCTGCAAGTTGCTCGCGGCGATGTGCGCGAGCACTGCGTCGAGGTCCCCCATCTGCGAGACGTGTTCCCACGACTTCGTGTCGACCACGCTCGGCGTCGCGACCGCCTTGCGCACCGCCGCTTCCGCAGCGCCGACGAACACACCGTTCTCGCTGACGTGCGCCGGGTAGTGCGCGAACTCGCCCGATGCCGGGAAGTAGAACGCGTATTCGATCGTGCGCGTCGCGAACGCATCGAGTTGCACCGCCACGCTCCACGTCGCGGGCCCGCCTTGCAGCGGCAGCGCGCCTGCTGGCGTCTGCAGCAACAGCGACAGCCGACGCGGCGCCTCGGTCGGGTTCGTCAACACGACCTGGCAGCCGTAGCCGACACCCGCGAGGAACTCGCCCGTGACGTTCTTCTGCCGCGGCTGCGGACCGTCGAACGAGAAGCGCTCCTCGAGCCGGTAGCACGCCTGCCGGATCAGCACCGGCTCGCTGCCTTCCTTCTGCTGCGCGGGCCGCATCTCGCTCGTCAGCAACACGAGCGGAGTCTTCGGCTGCATCGACAGCGCCATGCCGTCGCGCGTGGTCACGGAAGGCTCGGCTGCGAACGGCAAGTCGAGGACCGCGAGCGCGAGCATCGCTTCGGTGAAGCTGCCGATCGCCGTGTGCAGTTGCGGCGACACGAACGGCGCAGCCGACGATGCTGCGAAGTCGCGCCAGAACGCATTCGGAGCGACCAACGACGGCTGCTCGCTCGCGCGCGGCGTGTGCCAGTAGGCGTGCTCGACGAACACCTTCGTCGCATCGGGTTCGCGATACAGCGCGCGCTGCAGCCCTCGCTCCTTGAGGTCCTTCTCTTCGAGCTGTTGGCCGAGTTGCTCGACCTGATCCTCGGCGTCGTGGAGATTCGGCTCGTCCTTCTTGGCCTCGGCATCCGGAACACCCGCCATGGGCTCCGGCGCAGGCGCGGCCGCAGCTTGCGGCTTCGGACTCGAAGGCGCCTTGTCCGCGCCTGGAACCCCGCGACCACCGCCGCCGCCGCCAGGGCCACGCGGGCCCTCTTCGCGCAGTTCCCCGGCCTTGGCCTTGCTCGCCCCTGCGGCCCGGTCGTCCCAACCGCCGGAGCCGAGGTCGGACAGCCGTAGCCCGGCCGAATCCGCGCCGCCATCCAGATCGCCGCTGCGCAGAGCTGCCGTGAACATGCCTAGCTGGCGTCCCACGTCGATCGGCTGCAACGCAGCGAGATCGTCGACATATCGACGCAACGCCGCGTCCTGGCCGGGCAGCCGCTTCAGCAACAGGATCCTCTCGACGAGGTTGAGCCGTTCGAAGCGACGCGGCTCGAGATACGACGACACGTCTTCGCCGAGCATCCAGTCATCGAGGAACTCGCGTTGCGCCTTGTTGGCGAGATACGGCCGCAACACCGAGTCGAACCACGCGCGGTCCTTGAAGTAGAGGAACAGGTGCAGTTCGTGGCAGGCGTGGTCGCGGTAGAGCTGACGACGCTCGTCCTCGGACAACGACGGCCAGCGCGTGACGAACGCGAACTGCGCAAGGTCGGGGCTGCCGATGAGCGACGCGAGCATCGCATGCGCGTCGCCGATCGTCGCCAACGTTCGCATCCTTGTGCTCGCGACATCGCCGATGCGCGTCGACTGGCCCGCGGCGACGAACTCCATGCGCTCCTGCTCCGCCATCGGCACGCCTGCGTCGAACGCGCGCGCAAGGCGCAAGTCGCGCGGCGCGAGATCTTGCAGCGGCAACGCGAGCGTGCGGACTTCCGCGTCGTCGCCGTCGAGCGCGACCACCGTGATCATCTGCCCGCGGCCGAGCGACGCGCGGGGAATGCGCACCGCGCCGTCCGCGTCGGCTCGCAGGTTGGCGACGACTCCGGGCTGCACGGCGAGGAAGTCGAGCGCTGCGTAGGCATGGGGATTGGCGGAACGCCCGCCATCGGTCTCGACGGCCATGCCCCTGCCGCCAGCCTTGCCGCCGCCTCGACCGCCGAAGCGTCCGCCCGAACCACCGCCCTCACCATGGGTCGCCTCCGCTTGCTCCAACGCCCACGGGTTCAGCAACAGGCTCGGCTGCGGCAGCATGTTGCCGGGCCGTTTCTGCGCGTAGCGACGCTCCAGCACGTAGCGCAGTTCGTCCGCGATCCTGCGGCCTTGCTGGTAGTCGCACTCGCTGGCTTCGAAACCGAGCTCCGGCGGAGCGGGACTGCGCACCGGCATCGACAAGGCGAGCGGATCGAACGCGGGCTGGTATCGCGTGGCGAACGCATGCACGCGCGCATCCGAACCCGCGTTGCGCAAGCGCACCACGACGGCCTCGTCCTGCGATGCGACGTTCGCGATCGCGAGTCGCGCGACGCCGTCTGCGCGCAACGCGCGGACCGGCGACACGAGCCAAGAGCCGTGCTTCGTGCCGGCAGAGATCGAGACATCGATGCGCGCACCGCGTTGCGGCAAACGCAACAGATAGTCGCCCACAGCGAGCCCGCGCAGCAACAACTGCCCCTCCTCCAATGCGAGCGCATCCGACGCGTCGCGCAACGGCGCGCCGTTGCGCAGCTCCACGAGCGTCGCGACTTCGGCGGACAACGCGCTGGCCTCGGGAAGAGGAAGGCGCAGCGTCTCGGATGCGATGCCGGACAGACGCGAAGGCGTCACATGCGCGTCCGCGACCGCCCATTGCCCGTCAAGGCCGTTCGCGACCGATGCCTTGAGCGAATCGACGCCAGGAAGCGCACCGAGCGCGATGCGCCCCTTCGCGTCCGTCTGTGCCGAGGACTCGACCGCGTCGACGAAGTCGCGCATGCGCATGCGCAGCGACACCGCGCGACCGACGACCGGTTCGCCGTTGCGGCCGAGCAGCTCGAAGAACCATCCCTCGCTCGAGCGACCGACCAGCGGCGCGGCGATCAACGGAGTCTGCTCGATGCCGTTCACGGCGATGGTCGGAGCCGACGCGGCGAGCGACTGCTCCGATCCGTCGCTCGCCTTGCGGAACGAACCGTGCAGCGACACTTCGAGCGAGACGAGGCCGCGCGGCGCCTCGAACTCGTGCACGAACTCGCCGTCGCGCGAGAACTCGGCGATCTTCGTCGTCTGGGTCGGCGACGCGCCGTCGCGCGTGCGCGCGACGATCCGCAGCTCCGCCTTCTGCAACAGCGACAACGGCACCGACGCGCCGGCGAGCAGGAGGCTCGGCCGCACGAGGAGCTTGCAGCGCTCACCGGACAGCAGCGTCTCGCGCTCGACGTAGGCGGCGACCTCCAGTTGCGGGATGTCCGCCGCGTGGTCGAACCGATGCAGCGACGCGACCGCACCCTTCCGGACGACCAATGCGCCCTTGCCCGCCGAGGCACGGAACGGAACGAGGATCTCGCCGTCTGCATCCGCGACGATCTCGCGTCCGGAGAAATAGCCGACCGCGTCCTTCACGGGATTGCCGCGTTCGTCGAACGCCGAGAACGCATGGCCCGCGGCGCTGCGCCGCTCGACGACGCGCAGGCTGCCCTTGCGGATCACTGCGCGGCTGGAGACGCCGTTGCCCACGAGCTCGACGACGTAGACGCCAGGATTCTTCAGCGCGTCGAAGCGGAACGTGCGGCGCACGCGCCGCACCGGCGGCTCCGTGGACTTCACGACTTGCTCCTCGTTGGCGACGAGGCCGTCGAGGTCGATCGAAGCGTCGACGTCCTTGCCTTGCTCGCGCAGGTAGGCCGCCGCGTCGATGCGGTAGAGCTTCACGAGCAGCATCGGCACGTTCTTGACGTCGACCTCGACGAACGCGTCGGCATCGGCGTCGAATCGCTGCGGCTGCGTCGGCGCGAACGAGAGTTCGACGCGCTGCACGAGTCCGTCGTAACCCTGTGCGTCATCGAGCAACGCATACCAGCGCGCCATGTCCCCCTGCCCCGAGAGCAGCTTCGTCTCGGCAAAGACACGACGGATCCAGTCCTCGCGCACGAACGGCGTCCATCGCTCGAACGAGTCCGCCTTGGCGAACACATGCTCGAAGCACGCGCGCACGAGACGGCTGTCGTCGCGATGCTGTGGCAGGCCCGTCGCGTGGCGTTGGCCGGGCTGGATCGGCCGGACGTCGGGATGCTGCTCCAGCACCTTCGGGTTCGTGCGCGAGTTCGCGTGCGGCAGGCGCAGGTAGGCCTCGAGCTTCGCCTCGTCGACCACTCCGCGCGCGAGGTCGTGCTGGAGGCGGTGCTGCAGCACGTGTGCCTTCAACCAGGACTGGCTCGTCGGCAACGGCTGCACGAATGCCTCGAGTTGCGCGAGATGCTGTTCGCGCGCGGCCGCATCGACGGCAAGGTCGACTTCGCGGCTCGGCTGCATGCGGCGCAGGCACGCGTCTACGAAATCCTCGTTGTCGTTGCGCGAGGCGTCGTAGAGCTTGGGCAGTTGCCGCCCGACCTCCTGCATCTGGGCTAGCGTCAGGACTGCGTGGGCAGACAACCTCCCCCACGCAGACGCGTCCTTCATGCGCTGTTCGCGCACGACCATCTCGACGAGGTTCGGCATCGAGCTGTCGTCGACGCGTTGGAGCAACGGCCGCAGCAGTTCGGTCGGCACGCCCTTCTTCGCAAGATCGCGCAAGGCGCCCTGGCCGAGGCCATCCAGCGAGTTCGACCGGTTCTCGAGCGCGCGCTGCAACAGCCGATCGCGGTCGAACAGCGAGGCATCGAGCGCAGTGGGCAACTCCGACGGCTTGCCTGGCACCTGCTGCTGCTGGTCGAACGACAGCTGCAGCCGGTCCACCAGCCACTTCGTCGTCCCGTTGGGGTCGCGGTCGTAGTTCAGCAACGCCTGCCGCGTCTCGATCTCGAGGACGCGCACCGTGCGGCCGTGGCGCTCGACCCACGCGGCGAGCAGCGGCGGCACTTGCTCGAGCTTGCCTTCGTGCTGGCTGAGCAGGCACGAGAAGTAGAAGTGGTCCTCGGTGCCCGGGATCAGTTGCGCGAGCGCAGCCTGCCGATCCGTCGCGAGCGCGAACGTCTCGCGGAATCCTCCCGGCGGCGACTGCGACACGACGCGCGCTGCGGGCAGGCAGGCCCAGATGGATGCGAAAAAAACTGCCGAAACGTTCGTGGGACGCATGTGCACCGAGACAGAAATCACTTCTGGGGAACCGCAGCAGCATTCACGCCGACCGAAAGGCTGACGCGGTTTCGCGGAACGGATGTCGCGAAGGTAGCGGACCAACGCGATGCAGCGCATCCGGTTCTGTGGCCTCGTCTACGCACGAAGGAGAATCCATGCGAAGGGCGCTTCGCAGACACGAAGGGACGCGCGACGTACTCGGGCCGATGCCCGCGGCTCCTGCGTAGTGATGGGCGTCACGCGAAGCCGTTCGGCCAACTCCTCAGGCCTGCACGGAAGCGCGCGGCACCTTCGCCGCCGGGCCGCCTCACCACGAGCGAGCCGGTCGGCGGGGGACCTCTCTCCTCACCAACGAAACATGCGCCAGCACCACCCCCGCGCATGGGTCGGCAGCATCGCGTTCCTACTCGCCGCAGCTCCTCTTGCGGCGCAGTACAACGAGCGTCCGGGAATGCTCGGATCGCGATCTGCCGCCTGTGACGCATCCGGTCGGTCCATCAAGGACCACCGTGTCCGCGCGATCAGTTCGCGCGATCCCTCGGCCGAAGGCGGCACCGCCTGGCTCTTCGCCAACGATCCCTACCTCGCGTTCCAGCTCGGGCGCGACATCAACTTCCGCGAGTTCCGCGAGCGCGACGGCATCTTCGACGCGCAGGTCAGCAACCTGCTCGGCCCGATGCCCGACGGGTTCACGAAGAAGATCACGGCCAACAACCACACGAGTTGCTCGGGCTGCCACAACCTGCCGCAGGGCAATCCGGGCGGCGGCACGAACTTCCACAAGGACAGCGGCTTCGGCCGCCAGGCGCCGCACTACTACGGCGGCGGCCTCGTCGAGATGCTCGCGATCCAGATCCGCGCGCAGATCCTGTGGCAAGTGGACCGCAACCGCGACGGTTGGGTCAGCGCGCAAGAGGCCTCGCTCGCCGGCGACCGCAGCTGGATCGTTCCGAGCGACGGCGCAGAAGCGCTCGACTTCGGCAACCCTCGACTCGACGGCGGAGCCACGTCGAGCACGAGCAGCAGGAGCACAACGACGACATCGTCTGATGCCACCACCACG
>CAZEQF010000151.1:0-9371 GCA_964514315.1 uncultured Singulisphaera sp.
ACGAACGGCACGCTGCCGGGCCAGTTCGTGGCGGTGAACGACAATGCGCTGCCGTCCGCGATCTACACGATCCAGACGGGTCGCGGCACGGCTCCGGTCACCAAGATCAAGCCGGTGCTCAAGGCTGGTGTGCAGGCGACCTACGACTTCGAAGGCATCTGCAACGACACGTCGATCGTCACGACCGGTGCGGGCGGCTACTGGTGCGCGAGCGAAGGCAACGGCACGTCGCAGCCCAACCTCCTCGTTCAAGTCGATGCCGCGGGCAACGCGGTGCGTGAGATCCAGTTGCCCAACTCGATCGACGCCGGCGCCAACGCCGCGATCGGTGGTGTTGCGCGCGGCCCGGTCGGCGGCATGCGCATTCGCAGCAACGGCTACGAAGGCCTGAGCCTGTCGACGGACGGTCGCTATGCGTTCGCGGCGATCCAGCGCGACTTCAACAACGAGTTCCCGACGGGACCGATCTACGTGCGCATCGCGCGCTACGACCTGCAGCAGCTGCAGGACCCGGCGACGCCGAGCAGCGGCATCCGGTTCGGCGGCAACTGGGACTTCTTCTACTACCAGCTCGACACGACGGACCTCGTCAACTGGGCCGGCCTCTCGGAGATCACGACGATCGGTGACAATCGCTTCCTCGTGATCGAGCGCGACAAGGGCATCGGCGCGGGCTCGACGCTGAAGAAGATCTACGCGTTCGATCTCTCGAACGTGACGCCGGACGCGGACGGCATCCCGGACGCGACGGACACGGTGGCGAAGATCCTCGTGCGCGATTGCGTCGCGGAGTTCACGCCCTACGAGAAGATCGAAGGCGTGGTCGTCGAGCGCGGCAACCTGTGGGTGCAGCTCGACAACGATCTCGGCGCGCACGAGTCGCGCCTGCGCAACCTCGGCCGTCTCGGCCGCGTGTTCCCGCGCTGATCGCGCGGGCCGCTGCTCCTGCCGTCTCCCGCTCGATCCGCCGCAGTTCCTTTCGGCGGATCGCGGACGAGATGGAGGAGCCTCAGCGCGTCTTCGCTTTCGCGAGGACGCGCTGCTCGTGGCCCAACAGCCACTCCTTGGCGGCGACGCCGCCGCCGAAGCCCGTGAGGCTGCCGTCCTTGCCGATCACGCGATGGCACGGCACGACGATCGGGATGCGGTTCCTGCCGTTCGCGGCGCCGACCGCGCGAACCGCCGCCGGGTTGCCCGCCTTCGCGGCCTGCTCCTGGTAGCTGCGCGTCTTGCCGAACGGGATCTTCTGCAGCGCACGCCACGCCTTCTGCTGGAACTCCGTGCCGGCGAGGCGCACGTCGAGATCGAACTCGGTGCGCTCGCCGCGGAAGTACTCGTCGAGCTGGCGGGCGACGTGCGCGCAGCGCGATCGGTCTTCGGTCTCGCCCTTGCTCATGCTCGTCGCCTTGCCGCGGGCGCGGCCTTCGTGGCCTGGCAGGTCGATGCGCAGCACCGCGCCAGCATCGTCCACGACGATGCGGAGCGGGCCGAGCGGCGAATCGTGGACGGTCGTGAACGCGGCGGTTGGTCGTTGCTCTCTCATGCAAGGGAGTCGCGCAGCGGGGGAAAAGAATCGCGTCGCTGCGACGGACCGATGCGTCAACGTATCGCGACGGAGACGCGGACCACGGGTTGCTCCAACGACTTGGCGTCGGGTTCGCCTTCGTCGAGGTGGAGGAATGGCTGCGCGAGGATGGGGCCGTCGGCGGTGAGGCCGCGCGCGGCGAGCGCTTCGCGCAGCTGCTGTGCGCCGCGGCTCGCACGCGCGGCGAAGTCGCCAGCTGGGGGGTAGACCGCGAGCGCGCGCGCGGTCGGGGCCTCGCGCACGAATGCATCGGCGGGCGGAGCGAACGACTTGCCGTCCTTGCCCGGGCGGAACGGCACGACGAGTCGCGCGGCGCCGTCGTCCAGCAGCACGCCTGCGAAGCCCGCCGCGGACTGGCCGTTCGCCTTCAACTCCGCGGTCCATCGTGCGACGGCCGCGGCGCGGCCCTGCCATGTGCCCGGGTCGTCGACGAGCAACCAGCGCGCGGGGCGCACGGACTCGATCGTCGGCTCCGCGGGGCGCTGCGGCGCGCCGACGGTGAACGTCGGCGTCTGCGTCGGAGCTTCGGAAGACGGCGTCGACGCTTCGTCGAACATCGACTCGTCCCACGCGAACCCGACCGCGTCGAATCGGATCGCGCATGCGCCGAGTGGCGCAGCGTCGGCTGCGTTCACGATGCGCGTGGTGGTGGTGCGCAGGTGGCCCAGGACCTTCACTTCGGCGGCGTTGTCGTTGCGCTGTTCGGCCAGCGAGGCGACGAGGAGCGCGTCGGGTCGGAGTTCGACACGCCAACTCGAACCGTGCGATTGCGCGAGCTCGAACGCGTGCGGACCCGTTCGCTGGCAGGCGACGGCGCGCCGCACGGGGCCAAGCGTGGCGGCATCGAGCATGCGTCGCATCGCGAACGCGCGCGCCGCGTCGGCATCGCCGAGTTGCTGCGCTGCCGCGCCGTCGCGCGCCGCCGCGAAAGCGCGATCGCCGTCGACGAGATGGATGCGCCCGTCCGGCCACTCGATGCGCAGTCGTTGCGGCAAGCTGCCGAAGGCCTTCGCCTTGCTGCCGTCGGGCAGCGTCACCTGCGCGGCGAACCGGTCGAAGCCGCTGACTTCGCCGTGGCATGCCGCGAGCAGTCGCTGCGGCATCGTCGCTGCGTCGAGCGAGGCGATGTCGACGCGCGGATCCGCGTCGGGAGCGGGCGCGGGCTCGCGGCGGTCGCCGCAGGCCGCAAGCGCGAGCGCGAGCAGCGAGGCGCGCGCGGCGGCGCGGGGCTGGCCCGCGCGCAGCCCGTTCACTTGCTGCGTTGGAACTCGCGGCGCCACAGCGCGACGTCGTAGCCCCGGTCCACGTTGCCGGCAAGCTGCTGCAGCGCCTTGCGCGCCGCGAGCCGCACGTTCGGCACGGTCTCGGCGGGGCCGAGCATCGTGAGCAGGCTCTCGTATTGGTCCTGCGCGTTCATGCGGCCCAGCGCGATCGCTGCGTTCATGCGAACGCGCGGCGTCGGGTGCGTCGTGAACTTGGCGGCGAGCTCGGCGTTCTGCGGGTTGCGCGTGAGGCCGAGGCCGCGCAGCGCATTGGCGACGAGCAGCGGGTGCCGGTCCTTGTCGCCGCTCAGCATGCGCTGCCACACCGGAAGGATCTCGTCGGTGCGAAGGCTGTTCTCCTGCAGCCGGACGAGCGCCCACGCCGCGCCGATGCGGCCTCGTTCGTTGTGCTTCTCGTCCTCGACGACGCGCGCGACCACGCCCGGCGGCGTGCGCGGGTCGTGCAGGATCGCAAGCCCGAGCACTGCGCGGTCGACGAGTTGTTCGTCTTGCAGTTGCGCGCCTTGCAGGATGATGGTCATTGCGTCGCTTCGGTCCGCGAAGCCGAGCGCCGCGAGCGCGACTCCCTGGCGATACGGGTCGCTGCCGTCGCCGGCGAGCGCAACGAGCTTCTCGGTGTTGACGCCCGCGGGCTTGCCGCTCACGAGTTGCCGCAGCAACCGGTCGAGCTGGTCGCGTTCGGTGTCGTAGCGCGCGATGCCCGAGTTGTTGACCGCGCGCACGTAGCTGTCGAGCGCCTGGTCGATCTGCAGCAGCACGGCGTGGAACTCGTTGCGAGCTGCTTCGGAGTCGAGCTTCTTCTGCTCTTGTGCCTCGAGATCAGCATCGAACTGACCGGAAGCGTTCTTGGGATCGGAGCTTGCGCAGGCCGCGAACAGGGCGAGCGACAGCGGGAGCCAGGGACGACGGAGCATGGGGGCCTTGGAGGGGAGTCGGGTGCGAACCTTCCCGCATTCTGCCTGCTGCAAGCTCGAAACCGAAACACCGGTTTCGCTGCTCTTGGTTGGCGCGGCCTCAGCGTGCGTCGGGATGCGGGCCGTGGAGCCGGACTGCCGTGCCCTTCTTCTTGAGCCGAAGGTTGAGCGCTTCGACGAACACCGAGAAACCCATCGCGAAGTAGACGTAGCCCTTCGGGAAGTGCTGGCCAGCGCCCTCGGCGACGAGCGTCGTGCCGATCAGCAGCAAGAACGACAGCGCGAGCATCTTGACCGTCGGGTGCGAGTCGACGAACGCGCAGATGCGGTCGACGAATGCGATCATCACGACCGAGGAGACCACGATCGCGAGGACCATGACTGCGACGTCCTTGGCCATGCCGACTGCGGTGATCACCGAATCGAGCGAGAACACGAGGTCGAGCAGCGCGATCTGCGCGAGCACCGAGCCCATCGTCACGGCCTTGCCGCCGCCTTCGCTCTCGCCGTCCTCGCCCTCGAGCTTGCGATGGATCTCGGTGACGCTCTTCCAGATCAAGAACAGGCCGCCGCCGAGCAGGATCAGGTCCTTGCCGGAGACCTCGCGGCCGATGACCGAGAACAGCGGCGCCGTGAGCTGCATGACCCACGAGATGCAGAACAGCAGCACGAGCCGCAGGCCGAGCGCGAGCGTGAGTCCGACACGTTGCGCCTTGGGCCTCTGCGCCGCCGGCAAGCGACCGGTGAGGATCGAGACGAAGACGAGATTGTCGACGCCGAGCACGACCTCCATGACGGTCAGCGTGCAGAGCGCGATCCAGGCTTCCGAAGACGTGATCCAGTCCATTCGCGGTGGCGGAGTTCACCGCCAAGCAGGCGCGAATGCGAGCGGCAATGCATGATGGGTCGATGCGAGTCGTGTCCTCGTGGCCTTGGTTGCGTGTTGCGCTGGTCCTGTTCGCCGCAGGCGCTGCCGTATGCGAACGCGCTGCGGCGCAGCGGCCGACGTCGTTTGCGTGCAAACGCGTGCTGGCGGCGGACGGCAAGTCGTGGCTCGAAGACCAGGTGCTGCACGCGATGGGGCCGAGCATCTTCCAGCTGCGGCCGCGGCGCGAAGGCGAGCAGGTCGACGTCGACTTCGGCGACGCGTGGGTGATCCCTGGTTTGATCGACCTGCACACGCATCTGTTCCTGCGGCCGTATGCGCAGATGTCTTGGGACGAGCAGGTGCGCAACGAGAGCGTCGCTCTGCGTTCGATGCGCGCGGTGCGCCACGCCGAGGCGACTCTGCGCGCGGGGTTCTTCGCGGTGCGCGACCTCGGCACCGAGGGTGCTGGCTACGCGGACGTGGACCTGCAGCGAGCGTGGAAGGAGGGCCTTGTCGCCGGGCCGGAGCTGTTCGCCTCGACGCGCGCGATCCACATGCGCGGCCGCTACGGGCCCGATCCCGACGACCCGACGGTCGAGAAGGGCGCGCAGTGCGTGCTCGGGGTCGAGGAGATCCGGAGTGCGGTGCGCGAGCAGCACAAAGGCGGCGCGCAGTGGATCAAGGTCTACGCCGACTACCGCAACGCGGCAGGCGGCGGCGTGGCGCCGACGTTCTCGCCAGCCGAACTGCACGCGCTCTGCGCGGAGGCTCAGAGCCTCGGCTTGCCGGTGTCCGCGCACGCGACGACGGACGAGGGCATCCGCAACGCGGTCGAAGCCGGAGCGAAAACGATCGAGCACGGCGCTGGCGCGAGCGAGGCGACGCTGAGATTGATGAAGGAGCGCGGTGTCGTGCTCGTGCCGTGCCTCACGGCCAACGAGACGATCGTGCGCAACGCCGGGCACAGCGGCCCGATGCTGGATCGGCTCAACGCGGCGAAGGCGGGGTTCCAACGCGCGCTCGCAGTCGGCGTCGAGATCGGCTGCGGCAGTGACGCGGGCGTGTTCGCGCACGGCGAGAACGCGCGCGAGCTGGAGCTGATGGTCGAGTACGGGATGCCCGCGGACGCGGCGCTGCGTTCGGCGACGGTTGTTGCGGCGAAGGTCCTCGGCACGGACCGATACGGCGCTGTCGGCGGGATGTCGGGCTTCGTCGTGCTGCGCGCGGATCCGTGGAAGGACATCTCGACGTTGCGCGTGCCGATGGCGGTCTACCGCGGCGACGAGAGGGTCGGGCTGTGATGCGTGCGATTCGCACTGCAGCGCTTGTCTTCGCCGTTGCCTGGTGCGGCGCATGCGCGACGCCTGCACTTCGCGACGTGGATGACGAACGCGCCGCCGTCGCGATTGCGAGTGAAGCGGCGCGCGCGTTCGTCGCGTCGTTGTCCGAGGCGCAGCGCACTGCCGCCACGGCGCCGCTCGGCGACCCGTCGCGGACCAAGTGGGGCTTCGTGCCCGCGCAGTATCCGGGCGTGATGCTCGGCGAACTCGACGCGGCGCAGCGCGATGCGGCGCGCGCAATGCTGCGCGCCGTCTTGTCGGAACGCGGCCTCGCGACCGTCGATGCGATCGTGGCACTCGAGGACGAACTGCACGCACGCGAGTCCGCGCGCGGCCGCGACGCGAGCCACCGCGACCCGCGTCGCTATTGGCTCCAGGTGTTCGGCGAGCCGGCCGAACGTGGCGCATGGGCGATGCGGCTGCAAGGCCACCACGTGTCGCTGCACGCCGCGTTCGCGGACGGCGCGATGGCCGGCGGCTCGCCGCGATTCTTCGGCAGCAATCCGCATCGTCTTCCCGACGGGCCGCGCGCGGGCGAGCGTGTGCTGGCGGCGGAAGAGGATCTTGCCCGCGCGTTGCTGTCGTCGCTGTCCGACGAACAACGCGCGGTCGCCGTCGTCGATCCCGTGGCGCCGCCCGACGTCGTGCTCGGGCCTGCGCGGCAGGCGGCCGACGCGGGCATTCCGCGTGGCGTGTCGTATGCGGCGATGGTCCCAGCCCAGCGAGCTGCGTTGCTGCTGCTCGTCGAGCACTTCGCGCACGCGCTCGCGCCGGAGTTCGCCGAAGTGGACCTGCAGCGCATCCGCGACGCAGGCCTCGACGCGGTCGTGTTCTGCTGGATGGGCAGCGTCGAGCCGGGACAAGGCCACTACTGGCGCGCGCAGGGGCCGACGTTCGTCGTCGAATACGACTGCACGCAGGACGGCGCGAACCACGTGCACACGGTGTGGCGCGACTTCGAACGGGACTTCGGCGGCGATCCGCTGCGCGCGCACTACGAGGCCGCCCACGTCGCGCGTCCGATCCCGCGCTCGGATTTCTGAACGGGCCCCCGCATCATGTGCGGATGACTGACGAAGGTTTCGACACCACGCCGCACCGTGTGCGCGTTCGCTACTGCGAGACGGACCGCATGGGCATCGCGCACCACGGCAGCTACGTCGCATGGTTCGAAGAAGCTCGCACGGAGTACCTGCGCGCTCGCGGCAAGACCTATCGCCAGATGGAGGACGAGGGCAACTTGCTGCAGGTCGTCGACATGTCGATCCGGTACGTGAAGCCGATCGACTACGACGACGTCGCGCTCGTGTCGGTTCGCATGAAGGAGCGCGCGAACGTCGCATTCACGCTCGAGTATCGCGTGCAACGCGCGTCGGACGGCGCCGTGACGGCGACCGGCGAGACGCGGCTCGCCTGCGTCGGCCGCGACGGAAAGCTGCGGCGGTTGCCCAAGGAGATCTGAGGCATTGCGGACTGCAGCGAAGGGCATGCCGGCGGGAGCCGGGGGCCCCAAGCTCCCCCTTGCCAAGGGGCTCAAGTCGGGACTTCGACACTCCCGATACACGGCGAACCGCATCCATCACCATGCATACCCTTTGTCCAGCGCTGTGGCCGCGTTGCCCGATGCCGTCGTCGGCTGAGGGTCGCATCGGAGCGCGAACGTGAAGCGCTCGGCTGCAGAGCGGTGGCTGGATGCATGCCGCGCGACCCTGCTGGTAGGCACGGCTCTAGCCGGCGCCACCTTCAGCGCGTTCGCGTTCTGGCCCGAGACCGTCGATCGCTTCGAGGGCTGGCTGCGCGAGCAATGGAACTCCGACTTCGACCGGCTCGAAGGGGAGGCGAAGGCTGCGCGCACGGCGAACGATCCTGCGCGCGAAGCCGCTGCACTGGAGCAACTCGTCGAGGAACTCGGCCCCGTTCGTCAACTCGACGTGGTGCGGCCTCGCGCCGTTGCGGCGCTGTCGAGGCTCGTGGCGTTGCGCAAGGCCGAGGGCAACGCGCAGAAGGCGCTGGCCCACCTTCGGACGCTGCATGCGATCGACCCGCGATCCGCGTTGCTGACCCGCGATCTCGCGCAGCAGTTGTTCTCGGATCCCGCCACGCGCGCCGAGGCCTACCGGTTGTTGCTCGGCGATCCAGCCGTCTTCGGCAGCGGACTCGCGTGGCAATTGCCTTCGCACCTCGAAGCGGTCGCCCCGCTCGTCGAAGCGTTGGCCCAGGATGGGCGCGTGGACGAAGCGCGCAACACGTTGGCCGCTGCTCTCGCGTGGCCGGAACCCGCGTGGTGGTCGGTCTACTGGCAGCAGGATGAACACGATCCCCTGCTCGTTGCGAGCGGGCAGCCTCGGCTTCGTGCAGATGGACAGTTGGAATGGACGTTCCGCCTCAAAGACTCGTTCCGAAGGATCCGGCTGCTCCCGCCGGCCTTCGCGAGCTTTGGCATGGTCTCGTCTTCGTGGGCTGCGCGCGCGAAAGGCCAGTTTGAGTTCGTACCCGTCGCCTCACGATTGGTTGCAACCGAGAACGCAATCGTGCGCGACGGAACGGTCGAACTAACCGGTGAAGCGGATCCTCTGCTGGTGTTTGAGTTTGCGGAGGAGCTCTCGCAGGCCGATCGCGAACTCCGCTTCACCGCGACGTATGAGGATCGCGACCCAGCATGGGTCCACCGATTGCTGCTCGGGGAACATGGCGCAAAGCTGACCGATGGAGATGAAGCAGCGGCGAATGCACTGGCGTCCGCTCGTGCGGATGCGTTCTCGTCGCTCGTGGTCGAGGTTTTCTGGGCGACGAAGCAGGACGATTACTCATCCGAGCGCAAGTTGCTCGCACCGATCCTAGTGTCACGCGCCGCGGCGGGTGGTGCGAAGTTCTGGGTCGAGGCTTCGTTGCCGGACGACTGGCAGTTTTTGCGCGTCGACCTCGGCGCCGGCGAACGCGTGGCGTGGACGTTCGAGACTGCCGAGTTGCGCACGGAAGAGGGTGAATACGTCCCGTTGGATCTCGCTGCATCCGGGTTGCATCAGGCCGTGCGCAAGGGCGACGCAATCGTGCCAACCGGTGACGACGCGCAGATTCGTGTCCAGCGGCCGTCAGGCAGTTCCGGCAAGGTCACGCTTCAACTCGAAGGGACGCTGCGATGAGCCTGCTGCGCGCTTTGCTTGCTACCGCATGGCGTTGGTCTTGGATCGTCACGATCCCGGTCGTCGTTGTGTTCCTGCACTGGATCCTCCGCACGCACTCGCAGTTCACCCAGTTTGCGCTGCGCATCAACACGAAGCCGTTCGACTTCACATTGCAGGAGACCGGGCAACTCGAGTTCGCGCACGTCCTGCGCACGCTCGGTCTGCAGTTCTCAGGCTCCGTTCCGCGCGACGGCGA
>CAZEQF010000152.1:0-9370 GCA_964514315.1 uncultured Singulisphaera sp.
CTCCGAAGCCCACTCACCCGCATCGACCGCGGCGTGGCCGTGTTCTGCGTGGCGCTCGTCTCGGTCGCCGCGGCGGCCTGGATGTCGACGGCGGCGTTCGTCGCCAGCCTGCCACCCGAGGACGCGGCCTTCGGCGCCGACGGGTTCGCGCTCGAGATGGTCGCCGTCCCGCTGTCGCTGATGGCGTTCGGCATCGCCTGGCCGCTGCTGCATTTCGGCCTCCGCGACACCGACCTTCGCCGTTCGCTGCCGCTCGTCGTCGGATCGGCCTTGGTCGTCACGCCGCTCGTCGCTTGCGCGCAGCCGGTGGTGGCGCCGGTCGCCGGACTGCTTGCCGGCGGACTCGCGGTGTTCGCGAGTCGCCGCTGGTTCCCGCGCGCTGCGTAGCGCTTTGGTTCCGGGCGCGAACGGCCTGCGCGTCCGTCGACTGCGGCAAGGTTTGCTCCCTGCGCGTTGCGTCGATATCGAATGCGTCCCTCTAACCCGTTTCTGGCACAGCCAACGGGGACCCAGCGCAGCTCGATCGAATCGATCGCGCGCGGCGTTGTCGGCCGCGCGCCGGAGCCGATGCCCGCGCCCCGCTCAGTTCGGCAGCGTCGGCGGCGTGAACTTGACGTCGCTGTTCAGCGCCGTGAGGAACGCGGCGATCGCCTTGATCTCGCCGTCGCTGAGCTTGCGGTCGAGCAACTGCGGCGACTTCGTCGGGTTGTCGCGGCCACCGGAGGCCATGAACTTCACGGCTTCCTCGAGCGTCGCGATGCTGCCGTCGTGGAAGTAGGGCGCGCTCTTCGCGACGTCGCGCAGCGACGGGGTCTTGAAGTAGCCGTTGAGCTTGGGGTCCTTCAGGTGCGCGCCGCGGCCGAGGTCGGGCTCGGGCTTGTCCATGCCGATGCCCGTGTTGTGGAAGCTCTTGTCCGTGAACAGCGGCGGCAGGTGGCACGTGACACAGCCGGCCTTGCCGAGGAACAGGTCGTGGCCAGCCTTCTGGTCCTGCGTCATCGCGTTCGCGTCGCCGGCGAGGTAGCGGTCGTAGGCCGAGTTCTGGCCGCGGATGCTCTGCACGAACGCAGCGAGCGCGCGGCTGATCGTCACTTCGCTCGGGCCCTCCTGGAACGCCTGCTGGAAGCGCTCACGGTAGGCCGGGATGTTCGACAGCGTCTCGCTGACCTTCGCCGGATCGCCGCTCATCTGTCCCTTCCACGCGGCCGTCACGTTCTTCTCCAGGCTCGGCGCGCGGCCGTCCCAGTAGAGGTTCTCGCAGTAGCCCACGTTGACCAACGTCGGCGAGTGGCGCTTGTTGACCGAGCCGTCGTCTTTCATCGAGAGCTGCTTGCCGTCGGTCCAGCCCATGTCTGGCAGGTGGCACGTGCTGCACGAGGTCTTGCCGCTCGCCGAGAGTCGCGGATCGAAGAACAGCAGCTCGCCGAGCTCCTGCTTGCGCATGGCGGGCGAGTCCTTCTTGAGCGCGCCGCGCATGTCGACGACGTCCATCGCGTTGGGTTCCGTCGCGAACGTGATCTTCGCGTCCTGGCCGACCGGCTGCGGAGCGGGCGCAGGGGTCTGCGGCTCCTTCGACGGGGTGGCGTCGCCCGAGCAGGCGGCGCACAGCAACAGTGCAGAGAGAGCGATGCGGTGCATGAGTTCCATGGCGTTGGCAGGGGAAGGTAGCGAAGCGCGCGCCCTCGTGCGAGCGGCGCGCATGCGCGCGGGCCGTTGCCTGGCCCTGCGCTGGGGGCAGCGAACGTTCAGATGCGGCAGACGACGACCTTGAGCGGCGGGTTGCCGTCGAAGGCGGGGAAGTCCTCGTCGACCGGCAGCAGGTCCAGTTCCTTGATCGGGCGGCCCGCCTTCTCGGCGATGCGCCGCAGCTGCTGCGTGAACTCCAACGCGGACACCTCGGGCACGTGGTTGGTCGCGATCACGATGCCATCGTCGGCGAGCGTCAGCACGCACGGCTTGAACAGCGACGCATAGTCGCGCACGACGTCGACGGCGCCGAACGGACCCTTCGCCCAACGCGGCGGGTCGAGGAAGACGAGGTCGTAGGGGCGCGGCGTGAACTTCACGAAGCGGAAGTCGCGGCCGCGGCGCAGCACCGGCTTGCCTGCGAGCTGGCGCAGGACGGGGATGCAGTCGCTCTGCACCGTGGCGAAGCGCGCGCCGCGGATGTCGTTGGCCTCGGCGTTGCGCTGGCCGACTTCGAGCGCGGATTGCGCGAAGTCGACGTTGGTGGACTCCAGCGCGCCCGACGCCGCCGCGGTCACGCCGACGCCGCACGTGTAGCTGAACAAGTTCAGCACGGTGCGGTTCTTCGCGAGCTGCCGAACGGCCGCGCGGCCGCGCCGCAGGTCGAGGAACAGCCACGGATCCTGGCCGCGATGGCGCGCCTGGATCCAGAACGTGAGCCCGCCTTCCTTGCAGCGATGTTCTTGCAGCGCCAGTTCGGTCGGCATGTGCGCGCCGAACTTGCCTGCGCCCATGCGATGGTTGGCCACGCCATGCAGCTCCATGCCGAGCGCGCGCTGCACGTGCAGCAGCAGTTCCTCGGCGTCGTCGTGCGACAACGGCGCGCGCCAGGTCTGCGCCAGCAACAGCGGGCCGTAGCGGTCGATCGAAAGGCCCGGCTCGCCTTCGGCGATGCCGTGGAACAGGCGATAGCAATCGGTGCCTTCGCGGTGCAGTCGCTGCAGCAAGTCGCTGCGGCGCGCGAGCGCTCGGTCGACGGCGGCGAAGAGGTCCGGGGCCAGCATGGGGGCGCGGAGGATAGCGGCCCTTGCGGCTTCTCGCCGCGATGCGGATGCAGTAAGCCAAAGCGCATGAGCCACGCATCCCACGAAGCCGGCGTTCGACTCCGCCGGCAGCTCCGCGCGCAACTGCGCGACGGCAAGGACGTCGTCACGTTGACCGCCGCCGAGGCCGAGCTGCTGATCGACGAAGTGGGGCGGCTCCAGCAGGCGAACGACCGCCTGCGCCGGCAGAACAAGCGCCTGCGCAACCGCATCCTCGGCAAGGGCGGGGCGGAGCTGGAAGAAGTCGAGAACGAGCAGTTCGAGGCCGATGGGGAGCAGTCGGGCGCAGCGCGTTCGGACGAGGACGGCGACGTCTGACGCTCGGGCCACACGCCAGCGCCCGGCGCCGGTCGCGGTCCGATTCGAGGCCCGCTCGCGTCCGGTTCTGCGTGTCCGAAGGCCCTGGGCCTGCCGCTAGCGGGAAGGCTCGACGCGCTGCGCGCGCGGGTCGCCGTTCTTGACCACGAACGTCGCGCGCACGCTCGCCATGCCGCCCGGCTTCTTCACGCGGTCCATCACGACGTAGTCGGTGGTCCAGCTCTCCTGCGTGACCGTGCAACGCAAGTAGCCGCGTTGTTGGTTGTGGAACCGCACGCATGGATTGCTGGCGAGCAACGCATCGAGGTTGTCCGGCGCGTCCTCGCCGTCGCCGCCGGACGAGATCGACGTCGCGACGAACTCCGTCGCCACGACGGGCGTCGCGGCATCGCGGTCGTCGACGCGCAGCTCGTTGCACCAGTTCGAGTGGATGTCGCCGGTGAGCACGACCGGGTTCTGGACCTTGCGATCGCGCAGGAACTGCACGAGCTCCATGCGCTCGTGCGCGTAGCCGGGCCACTGGTCCATCTTGAACGGCCGCTCGGCGCCGGTCTTGGTGAGGTCGGTCGAGACCATCGCCATCATCACTTGCTGCGCGAGGACGTTCCAAGCGGCGCGCGATTGCGCGAGTCCGTCTTGCAGCCAGCCCTGCTGCTCGTCGCCGAGCATCGTCTGGCGCGGGTCGAGCGCCGCGGCGTTGAGGGGCGCGGGCTTGTCGCCGTTCGGCTGGTCCGTGCGGTATTGCCGCGCGTCGAGCACGAAGAACGTCGCGAGCGTGCCGAAGTCGACTCGGCGGTGGAGCCGCATGCTGTCGCTCTTGGGCGCGGCGCTCGCGCGCAGCGGCATGTTCTCCCAATACGCGCGGTAGGCCTCGCCGCGACGGCGCAGGAACTGCTCCTTCTTCGCCTCGAGCTTCGCCGGATGCACGCCCGCGTAGTTGTTGTCGACTTCGTGGTCGTCCCACGTGACGAGCCACGGGCAGCGCGCGTGCATGCCCTGCAGCAGCGGGTCGGTGCGATACTGCGCGTAGCGGACGCGGTAGTGCGCGAGCTCCGTGCACTCGGGGCCGTGGTGCAGGCGAACCTTGCCCTGCACGCCCGCTGCGTATTCGTAGATGTAGTCGCCGACGAACACGACGAGGTCGAGCTCGTCCTTCTGCATCGCTTCGTAGGCCGTGAACAACCCTTGTTCCCAGCTCTGGCACGACGCGAGCGCGAACGTGAGCTTCGACGGCGTCGCGTCGCCCTTCGGCATCGTCCGCGTGCGGCCGATGGGGCTCGCGAAACCATCGCACGTGAAACGGAAGTGCAGCCACGCGTCGCTCGGCAGCGATGCGGGCTCGACGTGCACCGAGTGCCCGTCGTCGGGGCCGGTGCGCACGACTCCGCGCTGGAGCACGCGCTGCATCCCTTCGTCTTCGGCGATCTCCCACGCCACGTCGACCGTGCGCTGGCCCATGCCGCCGTCCGCCGCGAGCGGCTCGGGCGCGAGGCGCGTCCACAGCACGACGCTGTGGTCATCCGGGTCGCCTGACGCGACGCCGAGGGTGAACGGGTTCTTCAGGCTCGACGAGAACAGCGCGCAGCCCGCGAACGGCAGTGCCAAGGCAGAGCTCGCGAGCGCGAGGAACTCGCGGCGGGTGTTGGTGGACGGGCGATCGTGTGGCGCGTGACGCATCGCAAGCAAGAGCATCGCTGCTTCGGCCAAGGCGCGCACGGGGGCGCGTGAAGGTTTCGTCCTCGGCGTTGCGGAATTGCGAACGCGCTACACGGCGGCGCGCAGCCACAGCCACGCTGCGGCGATCGCGAGCGTTCCGATCGTGATGGGGATCCCGGTGCGCAGGTGGACCGACGTCCAACTGCCGCGAACGGGCTCCACGCCGAGCATGCGCGCCTGTTCGACGACGATGAGGTTGGCGATCGAGCCGATCAGCAGCAGGTTGCCCGCGAGCGTGCTCGACAGCGCGAGGATCGCAGCCGCCTGCGGGTGCTCGGCGGCCGGCAACAGCAACATCACGAGGGGCACGTTGGAGACGACGTTGCTGCCGAGCGAGGTCACGGCGAACAGCGCGACGGGATCGCGCACGTCGACGCCTGCGGATGCGCACGCTTCGAGCCAGCGCGCCGGGTGGCCTGCTTCCTGCAAGGCCGCGTTGACGACGAACAAGCCTGCGAACAGCACGAGCAACGGCCAGTCCACGAACGCGAGCGCGGAGCGCGTGCCGGTCTTGCGCGACAGCAGGACCGCGGAGCCTGCGAGCAATGCCTGCGCGCCGCGCGGCAGCGGGCAGGACAGCAAGCCGACCACGAACAGCGCGAGGATCAGCGCGCCCTTCCACGTGCGCGCGGAGTCGTGCGCGACGTCGTCGAGGCCGTGGCCCACGGGCTCGCGATGGAATCGTCCTCGCCACGCGCGTTGGAGGATCCACCACGAGAACAAGAGGCCCAGCGCCGCAGGCACGAAGCCGTCGAGCAGGTGGCGCGCGAACGGGACATCGAGCGCTTCGCCGATCAGCAGGTTCTGCGGGTTGCCGAGGATCGTCGCCGCGGATCCGACGTTGCTTGCGGCGGCGAGTCCGAGGAGGAACGGCACCGCGTCGAGCGAGCGCCGCCGGCACACGTCGACGAGCACGGGGGCGACGGCGAGGCACACGACGTCGTTGGTCAAGAACGCGGACAGCAGGCCGCAGGCAGCCATGAACGACAGCAGCAGCCGTTCGGGCGGGCCGTCCTTCGCGGCGATCGCGCGCGTGATCCGCGCGTAGAACCCCGAGAGCCGGAACTGCGCCGACACGAGCATGAGCCCGAACAGAAGGCTGATCGTCGGCGCGTCGATGCTGGCCCATGCGTGCTCGAGGCTCATGGCCCCGGTTGCGACGAGCGCCACCGCGCCGAGCAACGCGACGCCCGAACGGTCGATGCGCAAGAACGGGATCCCGCCGAGGATCATGCCGGCGTAGACGGCGACGAAGACGACGAGGACGGGATCCACGCGAGGATCGTGCAGCAACGCGCGCCGCGAGCAAGCGCGTTGCCGTCAGCCTTCTGCTTGCAGCAACGCGAGCAGTCCCGAACGTCGCTCGACTTGCGTCCTCATCGCCGCTTCGAGCACGCGGTCGTCGGCGACGACGGTGGCCTGCTTGCGCGCGCGCGTGACGCCGGTGTAGAGCAACTGCACGTTGGCGAGCGGGCCTTCGCGGTCGGGCATCAGCACGAGCACTTCGTCGAACTCCGAACCCTGGCTCTTGTGCACGGTCATCGCGAACGCGGTCTCGTGCGGCGGCAGGCGTTGCGGCAAGAACGCGCGCGGCTCCTTCTCGCCTTGGTCGAACCACGCCATGAGGCGGCCCTGCGCGTCCGGGAAGATCACGCCGAGGTCGCCGTTCATGAGGCCGGTGCCGTAGTCGTTGGCGGTGACGAGGATAGGGCGGCCCTTGTAGAAGGCCTCGCCGCCGCCGCGATCCCGCCGATGCAGGCGAGCTTCGAGGAATTCGTTGCAGGGCTCGACGCCGAGGGCGCCCTGGCGCGCCGCGCACAGCACGCGGAAGCGCTGTTGCTTCTCGAGCGCCTCCTGCGGGCTCGTGCACTCCATCATCTCGCGCAGCGTGTCGAGCCACGGCTCGAGCAACGTGCGCAACGGCGCCGGGCGCAACACGTGCAGGTCGCCGCTCTGCGCGCGCAACGCGGCGAGCGCATCGACGGAGCGCCGCTGCGCGATCGCGCGCGCGAACGCGCCGATGCCGGAGTCGTCGCGGAAACGGTGCGTCTTCGTCAGCAACGTCACGCACTCGGCGAGCGGCGATCCGCCGGTCTGCGCCGGCAGCTCCATGCCGAGCCACTCGCGGCAGCGCGCTGCCGTCTGTGGGCCTGCGCCCAGTTCCGGCTGCGCTGCGGCGCAGAGGTCGAGCAGCGTCTGGCCCGCGCCGACGGAACTGAGCTGGTCGCGGTCGCCGAGCAGCACGAGTCGACACGAAGGCGGCAGCGCCTGGATCAGCGCGTCGAACAGTTCGAGTTCGACCATCGACGCTTCGTCGACGACGACGACGTCGAACGCGATCGGCGAGCCCTTGCCGTGCCGGAACGCGTCGTCGCCGACTCGGTAGCCCAGCAGCCGGTGCAAGGTCGTGGCGCGCGCGACCTGAGCCTCGGGCATCGCCTCCTGCAGCTTCGCGCGCGCCGAGTCCATGCGCGCCGCAGCCTTGCCCGTGGGCGCCGCGAGCGCGATGCGCAAGGTCGGCGCATCCGCGAGCAGCACGCGCAGCATGCGCTGGATCGTCGTCGTCTTGCCGGTGCCGGGGCCGCCCGTGACGACCGAGACGTTGCGCAGCAACGCGCCTGCGACCGCTGCTGCCTGCAGGTCGAGTTCGCCGCTCTTCGGCGCGAGCGCGCGAAGGGCAGCGAGCGCCGCAGCGCTCGGCTCGCGGACGGCGCTGCACGCTTCGCGGAAGAACGACGCCACGCGGCGTTCGCTCGCCGCATGCCGCCACAGCGACAAGGAACCGTTCGCAGAGAGGCACAGCGGGAGCGGGGCTGCGTCCGCGGCCGGGTTCTCAGCTACGGCGCCGGTCGCGAGCAAGCTCGTGCGCAGCGCTGCCTCGGTCTCTGCGAGTTGCTGTGCAGTCGGCTCCTCGTCCGCGTGGATCGTGCGCGCCACCTCGGCGAGCGTGACGCAGGTGTGGCCGTCGTGGACGAGCGAGAACAGGCAGCGCAGCGCGTCGCGCACGAGCCGTTGGGCATGCGGCGTGAGCGGTTTGGCGTGGGATTCTGCGTGCGAGAACAGGAGCTTCGCCAGCGCGTTCGCGAGCGCGTCGGCTGCGTTCGTGCGGCTCATGCTGCGCCTCCGTTGCCCGCCGACAACCAGGCGTCGAGCGCTTCGATCAACTCGCGCGGCGGCTTGCTCACGTGGAAGCCGTGGTCGTGGTCGCCCGATCCGATCGGGCGCAAGAACACGTAGCACACGCCGCCGATGTGGAGGTCGTAGTCGTAGTCCTCGAGTCGAGCGCGCAGGTGGCGGTGCACGGCGAGCAGGTAGAGGCAGTATTGCAGCACGTAGTCCTGTTCCTCGACGCAGGCCTGCAACGCAGACGCGCTGTAGTCCTCGGCGCGGTCGCCGAGCCAGTTCGACTTCCAGTCGAACACGTAGTGCAGGCCGTCGTGTTCGCAGAGCAGGTCGATGGAGCCGTTCAGGAAGCCGTCGATGACGTGCGCGGGCAGCGTGCGAAGCCGTCGCGCATAGCCGGAGAAGTTCGGGCCGCCGTGCTTGCTGAACACGTCGGCGAGCCGTTGCGGCACGAGACGGCTGGCGCTGGCGAGGAAGCGCCACTCCGGGATCCTGCGCGTTTCGGGAACGTCCGCGAGGCGGAAGCCGAACTGCGGCAGCGGTCGATCGAGCACCGCGCGCACGTTCGCCGTCGTGACGTCGACGGGATCGATGGGGGCGCGGTGTGCGCTCGCGCGGTCGAGGCCGGCTGCGCGCAACTCGTCCTCGACCACGGCGCGAAGCGAATCGTCGTCGCCGCAGAAGTCGATGTGCTCGAAGATCCCGTGCAGGCAGATGCCGGCCGCCGCGCCGCTCGCGAACGCGAACATGCCGGTCGGCGCCGCATTCGCTGCGACTTCGGTCGCGGGCTTCGGCGCGTCCGCTTCGTCGTCGGCGCGGATCGTGGCCATCGTCTCGCCTTCGTCGGGCACGCGCTCCATTGCGGCGATCTGCGAGTAGCTCGTCGTGCGATAGCCGGGGTTGATGTCCTTCGGAACCGCGCGCGGACGTTGCGGGACGCGAGGCGTCGTGGCGCCTTGCGACGAACTGGAGCCGCTGCGCGGAGCGACAAGCAGCGCTTCGATCGCGCCGTTGCTGGTTGCTGCGAGGTCCTGTGCGCCTTGCAGCCAGTGCGAAGTGTCCTTCTTGCTGTCTCCTCTCCAAGCGGACAGGTCTGCCTCGGTCGGGACCGTTCCCTTGCGTCCGGGGCCGAGCAGCAGGTAGCCGAGCGCAGAGCGATGGGCGTCACGCGACGGGACCGCGTGCACGATGCAACGGCGACGCGTAGGCCTCGTCGTAGGAGACCTTGATGATGGGGCTGGAGGAGTCGAGACGCTCGATGACCCGCTGGGCGAGGTCCGCGATGGAGATCTCTTCTGAGCCACCGACGTTGAAGACCTGGCCCTCGGCCTCGCGGGAGTCGACCAGGCCGATGAGGGCGCGGGAGACGTCGGCGACATGGCAGAAGCAGCGGCGCTGAGTGCCGTCGCCATAGACGGTGATGG
>CAZEQF010000153.1:0-9358 GCA_964514315.1 uncultured Singulisphaera sp.
AACAGCAGCTGGCTCTCCTGGCTCGCGGGCATCAGCCGACGGCTGGAACCCTCCAAGACCTCGATGGCATCGTCGTCTTGCACCGAGAAACCGCGCAGCCGCAGCAGCGCCGCCATGAAGTGCGGGTCGAGCGACGAGGGCCGGAACAGACGGTCGTGGTATAGATGTGCGCTCTGCAGCATTTCCTGCTCGGCGTCGCCATCGAAGCCCGCAATCCGCTGGACCAGCGCGATATCGAGGCGGTCGAGCAACGACCCTGGCAGACCTGCGTCATTCATATGTGTCTCAGTTCGGGACTACAGCCAAGGTAGCACATGAACGTCGAGCCTCCGGCCATCGCCAAACCGCCGTTCTGGAAGCGGCCGCTGCGACTGGCGTTCACGATCTTCACGCTGCTTGCGATCTTCTTGATCCTCGCGCCCTACGGCGTGGTGGCGTTGCTCCAACGGCGCGCTTCCCAGGATCTCAGCGACGCGCTCGGAGTGCCTTGCCGCGTCGACGCGCTGCGCTTCGGCTGGATGTCCGGCGTTGCGGTCGAAGGAATCGAGATCGCGAACGCGCCGGGCTTCGACGCTTCGCGTCCGGCTTTGCGCATGCAGAGCGCGCGCGCCGACCTCGGCTTGCTGCGCATGTTCTCCGGCGAATTCGGCATCGTCGCGGACGTGCGCGGGCTCGCAGTGTGCATCGAGGAGAACGAACGCGGCGAGACCAACCTCGAGACGCTGCTGCGCAACGCGGGCGTCGACACCGACCGTGAATTGGTGGTCGACGTGGACACGAACGACGACACGTCGAAGCCCGGTGGCGACCGACCGAGAGGCCGCGGCACAGACCGGGACAACGTCGACATGCTGGGCAGGCTGAGCCTCCACTTCGCGCTCACGAACGGATCGTTCGAGTTGCGGCGCGCAGGCCAGCTCGTCGAACGCATCGAGAAGTGCGACGCCGTGATCGAGAAGGCGCCGGGATCGACCGAACTCGTGCTGTCGCTCTCGACCACGCTGCCTTCGCTGCGCGAAGGGCAACCGTCGGGCGCGCTGTCCGCCGACCTCCGCGTCGACGCCGACACCGAGGCGGGCTTCGCGACGCTGCGCGCCAACCACTTCGACATCGGCCGCTATCGCGCGTTGCTCGACGCGACGCTCGCACAAGGATCGGTCACGCAACTCGCAGGAGTTGTCGACGGCGTCGTCGAAGCGCGCTTCCACGGCAGCGCACGCAACGCCGAATCGAAGGGCGAGATCACGCTGACCGGGCTTCGCGCGGCGGGATCGCTGTTCTCGGGCTTCGACGTCTCGGTCGGACGCTGCACGTTGCGGCCCGGGCTCGCCACCGACCGCGTGCCGCTCGCCGACGCGCCGATGCAGCCGCACGAACTGCTCGTGGCGTCCAGCCTCGACTTCGGCTTCGAAGCAACTGACGTGGCGATCGCGCGCGACGACGCGTCGATCGACTCGTTCACCAAGGTCAAGTTCGCGGTCTCCAAGTCGAAGAACGCGCCACGCCTTCGCGCCGTCGTCGAGCTCGACGGCGCAGCGCAACGCGCGGGGAAGAAGCCGCATCTGCTGTGCACGGCGGAGTCCGACACGACGACGAAGTTCACGCGCGGCGTGCTGCAGATCGAGGACATGGACCTCGCTGCCTACCGGAGGTTCCTCGACGGCATCGTGTCGCGCGAAGAACTGTCGCGCTGCGAAGGCGCGCTCTCGGGCCGCATCGACTTCGAGACGGACTTCGGCAGCGCGCGTCGCGTCGACGTGAACGGCGAGGTCGCGATCGACGCGCCGGCGTTCGCGGGTTCGCTGCTGCAGGGCGCAGACCTGCGCTCGGAACGGTTCTCGCTGCGGCCTTCGGTGCGCGCGCTGTTGCCCGACATCGACGGCACGAACCGCATCGACCTCGGCAAGACGTCGTTGGACCTCGGCTTCGCCAGCTTGCAATCGCTCGACGCCGACGCGCGCGCACAGCGCGGCATCGCCGAAGGCGGCGCATGCGCGTTCACCGCGGACCTCGCGAAGCTCGCAGGACTCGGCGGCCCGTTCACGTCGTTGCGCGGGACCACGGGCACGACGAGCGGCCTCATTCGCCTGCCGAAGGCGTTGCTCGAAGGCGACGTGCAACGCGGGCTCGAGACGCTGCGCGACGTCCGCAGCATCACCGCGGATGCGAACGTCACCGGCCTTTCGTGGAGCCACAAGGGGCTGTCCGTGCTGGACGCAGTCGCGACTGCGCGCTTCCAGGACGGCGTGCTCACGGCCGCGACCGGCGACGCGACACGGCTCAACGCCGGGCCGCTCCGGCTCACGTTGCGCGCCGACAGCAAGGAACCGCAGATGCCGTTTGAACTCGCGTTCGCCTGGAAGGGCGGCGCGGTCGAAGGCGAAGCCGCCGAGCTGCTGCGCTACTTCGTGCCGCTGCTCGCAGGCACGACGGGCAAGGCCGCGGACTTCCGCAGCGTGTGCGACCTCGACATGAGCCTCTCGGGCTTCGCGCTGCGACAGCAAGACGAGAACGCGCTGCAGTGGCTCGACCGCTGGACCGGATCCGGCTCGATCACGCTGACCAACGGCCGCGTCGTCCCGGCGCAGGCGCTGCAACCGCTGCTGTCGCTGCTCGGCCAACCGCAGGAACTCGCGATCGACCGGCTCGGCAGCACGTTCACCTTGCAGCAAGGCGCGATCACGCATCGCGCGATGAAGTGGGTCAGCAAGGGCCAGGACTACGGCTTGGCTGGCAAGGTCCGCCTCGACGGCGGAATGGAGCTCGCGCTCGACGTCACCCAGCTGCTGCAACGCCACAAGGACGGCAAGGCGATCGCCGGCTTCCTCGGGGACTCGCCGCTCACCGCCAACCTCACCGGCACGGTCGATGCGCCGAAGTTCGCGGCGCCGGACCTCGGCAAACTGCTGCAGCAAGCGCTGCAAGCGGCGCCGCGGCAGTTGCTGGAGCAGCAAGGCCAGGAGCTGCTGCAGAAGGGCTTCGAGAAGCTGTTCGGCGACAAGAAGAAGAAGGACGAGCCGACGAAGAAGCAGTGAGGCGCGCGCGGCAAGGACGTCGTTTGCGATGCGCTTCGACGTCGCGCGCAGCCACGACAGGAGTGCGCGGCATGTCGTGACAGCGCCCGCGCGAGCTGGCGATCAGCGTTCGCGGTAGCGGTGCGACACCGGCACGCAGCGGCCTTCCCAGCAGCGGCCGCTCACACGGATCGTCGGCGGATACTGGTAGCGCTTGAACTCCGCGCGCTGCACCTTCGCGAACAGTTCCGCAACGCGTTCGCGCGCCATGCCCGTGCGCGTCGCGACGTCGGCGACGGACAGCTCTTGCTCGACGAGCAGCTTCAGCACGGGGTCGAGTTCGTGGTATGGCGGCAGGCTGTCGGTGTCGAGCTGGCCGGGCCGCAGCTCGGCAGACGGCGGCTTCTCGATCGAACGCACGGGGATGCGCACGCCGTCGCGGTTGCAGAAGCGCGCGAGCTCCCACACCTCGGTCTTCCACAGGTCGGCAATCGGCGCGAGCGCGCCGTTCGTGTCGCCGTAGAGCGTGCAGTAGCCCACCGCGCACTCGCTCTTGTTGCCCGTCGTGAGCACCGCATGCCCGCGCTTGTTGGAGAACGCCATCAGCAACGCGCCGCGGATGCGCGACTGCAGGTTCTCCTCGGCGAAGCCTTTGTCGCCGCCAGCGAACACCGGCGCGAGCGTCGACTCGTAGGCGCACTGCATCGGCTCGATGGGCATCTCGTGGAACTCGATGCCGAGGTTCTTCGCGAGTTCGCGCGCATCCTCGAGGCTGTGGTCGCTGCTGTAGCGCGACGGCATCGCGATGCCCGCGACGTTGTCCTTGCCCAGCGCGTCGACGGCGAGCGCTGCCACGACCGCCGAGTCGATGCCGCCGGACAAACCGAGCACGGCGCGCGGCAGGCCGAACTTCTGCGCGTGGTCGCGGATGCCCTGCACGATCGCGCGCCAATGCATCTCCGGCGCCGGGCGTTCCACGAGTTGCTCGCGCCACGACAGGTGCTGCTTCGTGTCGACGACGTGCATCGCCTCTTCCCATTGCACGGGCACGAACGCGAAGCCGTTCTGCGACACCGCGAGCGTGCCGCCGTCGAACTGCAGCGTGATGTTCCCGCCGACGAGGTTGGCGTAGAGCATCGGCACGCCGTGACGGCGTGCGGCAAACGCGACCATGCGGCCGCGGAACGCATCCTTGCCGAGGTTCCACGGCGACGCGCTGAGGTTGACGACGAACTCGGCGCCGGCGCGCACGACTTCTTGCACCGGGTCGATCGGATACTGGCGCTCGGCGAAGAACTCTTCGTCGTTCCAGCCGTCCTCGCAGATCACGACGCCGATGCGCGCGCCCGCGTGCTCGACGATGTTCTGCCTCGGCTCGCGCCACGGCTCGAAGTAGCGGCCTTCGTCGAACACGTCGTAGGTCGGCAACAGGCTCTTGCGCGCGACGATGCGCGCCTTGCCGCCGTGGAGCCACGCGGCCGCGTTGTGCAACGGACGTCCGCCCGTGGCGCGCGCGTGCTGGTTCTCGGCGACGCAGCCGAGCAACACCGGCAGATCGTGCGGCACGCTCGCCGCGAGCTCCGCGAGCGCGCGTTCGTGGGCGCGCAGGAACTCGGGACGCACGAGCAGGTCCTCAGGCGGATAGCCGCAGAGCGCGAGCTCCGGGAACACCGCGAGTTCGGCGCCTTGCGCCTTCGCGCGCTGTGCGAACGCGACGATGCTCGCGCAGTTGCCCGCGAGGTCGCCGACGGTCGTGTCGATCTGGCACAGCGCGACGCGCATTCGTTGGCTCCGTTCAGCGCACTTCGAGCGGGAGGCTGAACTCGATCGTCTCGCGCGTTCCTTCGACCTCTTCGACCGAAGTCGCGCCGAGCGCACGCAAGCGATCCACCACCGCAGCGACGCTGCTCTCCGGCGTGCTCGCGCCCGACGTGATGCCGATCGAGGACTTGCCCTGCAGCCACTGCGGGTCGATCTCTTCGGCCTGCAGCACGAGATACGCAGGCACGCCCGAGTCCGCGCCGATCTCGCGCAGACGGTTGCTGTTGCTGCTCATCTTGTCGCCGATGACGAGCCACAGGTCGACCTTGCCGCGCAGTTGCTTGACCGCCATCTGGCGGTTCGTCGTCGCGTAGCAGATGTCTTCCTTGCGCGGCGTGTGCAGCTTGGGGAAGCGGCGCTTCAGCACGGTCATCACGCGCATCGCCTCGTCGACCGACAACGTCGTCTGCGTCAGCACCGCGACCTTGTCGGGATCCGGCACCTGCACCGTCTCCGCCTCTTCCGGCGTCGCGACGACGAGCGTGCGCTCCGGCGCCTCGCCGACGACGCCCTCGACCTCGACGTGGTCTTCGTGGCCGATGAGCAGGATCGTCATGCCCTGGCGGTCGAAGCGCTTGGCCTCGACGTGGACCTTGGTCACGAGCGGGCAGGTTGCGTCGATCGAGTGCAGGCGGAACTTCTGCGCCTGCGCGAACACTTCCGGCGCGACGCCGTGCGCGGAGAAGATCACATGGCTGCCGGTCGGCACGTCCTCCAGGTGGTCGACGAACACCGCGCCCTTCTGCACGAGGTCCTGCACCACGACCTTGTTGTGGACGATCTCGTGGCGGACGTAGACGGGCCGGCCGAACTTGGTGAGCGCGCGCTCGACGGTCTCGATCGCGCGTTCGACGCCGGCACAGAAGCCGCGCGGGCGGCAGAGGAGGACCTTCATGGGGGGCGGAGAGTGTCGGCCAAGGGCCGCACGGCGGCAAGCGCGGCCCGCCGCGACGATGCGGGGCCCTGCGACGGCGCCCCTTCGGTCAGTGGAACTCGATCACCGCGCCCTGGCCCAACGACCGCTGGCCGCTCGTCGCCGTGATGCTGCCGAAGTTGTAGATGCGCGCCACGCCGAGCGGCCCGCAGAACGTCGACTGCTTGCCGAGGCTCGTGACGATCTGCAGCGGATTGGCCGTCTGCGAGTAGCCGACGCCTTGCGCGTAGACCGAGGCGCCGACGAGTCCGCGGTCCGCGGGCATCGACACCGTGAACGCCGCCGTGCCCGCTGCGTCGGCGAGCGCGAACAGGGAGATGTCCGGCTGGACGTTGAGCCAGCAGTCCGCCGCGCCGTAGCGCATGGTCGGAACGACCTGCGCGAGCGCGGGATTGGCAGAGAGCGGATTGGCCGCGTCGAACAACGGAACCGGCATCGGCAGCGTCGCGATGCCGAACAGCGTCGGGGCCTGCTGCGTCGCGAGGTAGAGGAACGCAGGCCCGCTCGGCACGACGTTGCGCACCGTCCAGGTGAACGTCGATCCCGCGAGCAGCGACGCGCCAGGCTGCAGGTCGAGTTGCAGTCCGCCGCTCGCGCACGCAGGACCGATCGAACCGAACGGCACAGCGGCGTTCTGGCACGAACCGATGTTGTCGATGCGGTAGGTCCCCGCCGGCTGCGAATGGATGCGCAGTTCGACGAGCAGGTTGGCGGGCTGCGGCTGGTTGGGCCGCACCGGCGTCATGCCGTGCACCCATGGCTGCGGCAGCACGAAGTCGATGTTCGCCGGACGAACGCCGGCGACCGCGGGCTGCGCTGGCAATTGAATCGGCACGTTGTCGAGCACGACCATCGCATCGTTGCCGTAGTTGTCCGCGTAGTTCGCGCTGGAGTCGCCGGCGCGAACCGGCGTCGTGCTGAGCAGCACCGTGACGAACAGAAAGCCCTTCTGCGCAAACGCGGTGACGCCAGGGTCCGTGTTGTCCGCGCGCAGCGACAGCCGCGTGATGACGCGCGCCCCGGTCCAAGGCAGCTCCTCCACGTCGTAGATGTACTGCACACGAACGGGCTGGTTGGTGCCGAACGGGATGCTCGTCGCCGATCCCCCTTCGAGACCGTTGAGGATCGAGGGCACGGTGTCGTTCTGCGCGACAGCGAAGGCCGCCGTGAACAGGGTGCTGACGAATGCGCGCAACGTCGATGCCATGAGCCGATCCTCGCTGGCATCCATCGGCGTGCACACGCCAGCAGCTTGATGCGCTGGGCGTGGAGCAACGCCTGGGTCGGTCTCGCGACGGGACCGCCTCGGTCAAGGTCGAGACGCGGCGCGCCGAAACCATGCTGGCAATCTCGACAGAGAAGACGAGGAGAGCACCGTGGAACTGGAGAACATCGCGACACCGCAAGAAGAGACGACGCCGGAGCTGCGTTACGCATCGCTCCATCGCGCCGTAGAGCGAGGCATGGCTTCGCAGGACGTCTTCCGCGAACTCGCCGAAATCTGCCTGCAACTCGGGCATCTCGACGAGGCCGTGCGCATCTACGAAGGCATGGAGCCTTCTTCGCTGCGCGACCATGTCGCGTCGCGGTTGAAGCGCCGCGGCCTTCTTGCGCACTCGCCTGCGACGTCCCCTGCGCCTCGCAGCGCGACGGCTCGAGGGTCCGAGGCCGGGCCTCGGGTCGGCGAGCACGTGCTCGACGCCGTGCAATACATGGCGCAGGGCGCGATGCCCGCGGTCGCGCTGTCGACGATGCTGGCCTTTCCGCTCGTCGTGAGCGCAGGCGGCATGGTCACCGGCGGCTCGCCGTGGCTGTTCGCTGCGCTCGCGGCGCCGTTGACGCTCGGCGTGCTCGGACTCGTCGGCGCGATGTCGCGACAGGTCTACCTGCGCAGCGCCGACGGCGAAGGCGAGCCTCCTGCACTGCCTGCTGCGCCAGAGCTCCTGAAGCTCGGCAAGCGGCACCTCGGCGACCACCTCGCAGTGTTCGGGGCCTACGTCGCGCCTGCGGTGATCGCACTGCTGTTCGGCGTTCCGGCGATGTCGATGCTGCCCGCGTTGCTGCTGGGCATGTTCTTGGCGCCGATGGCGCTCGTGCTGCGGCAACACCGCGGCGACATCGCATCGCTGTCGCCGGTCACGATCGTGCGCGGCATCAGCTGCAGCCGCGGCTATGCGCGCGTCGCCGGACTGTTCTGGCTCGCGTTCGCGCCGGCCGCGATCGCCTTCTGGGCGACGTTGGGCCATGCGCCGTGGATCCAGCTGTCCGTCGTCGGCCCGCTCGCGGTGCTGCCGGCCTTCGGCTCGGCGCGCGTGCTCGGCACGTTCGTCGACGTGCACCGCGAACGACTCGGCAAGCTACTCGACCTCGCGGCGACGCCCGCTCGCGCGGAAGTTCGCCAACAGGGCGCAGCCCAGACGCAACCGCGTCCGATGCGCGGTGCGCGCCCGGTCGGGGCCCAGCCGCAACCTGCGCAACCGCAGGCCGCGCAGCCTCGCGCCGCGCGTCCGGCCACGGCTGCGCAGCCCGCGCCGCGCAGTGCGGTGCCGTCGGCACGCATCGAGGGCCGCGCGCCCAAGGCTCCGGCCCGTCCGCAGCCTGCAGCGCAGACGCCGCGTGCCGCAGCTCCGGCGCAGAAGCCTGCGCAGCAGAAGCCTGCTGCACAGCGCGCGAATGGCGCCGCCAGCAATGCCCAGAAGGGCTTCGAGGGTCCGGATCTATCCGGCATCCCCGGCGCGACGGTTATCAGCGGCCGCGATCGCGAGCGCATGGGCGCCGCGGCGAAGAAGGGCTGATCCGCGCCGTCGGCGCAGATCGCAAGCGGCCCGCGTGCTCCTCTCCGGAGCACGCGGGCCGCGTTCGCTTCACTTGTCCTGGATCGCCATCCAGCCCGAGCCCTCGATCAGCAGGCTCTGCAGCTGGCCGTCCGTGGGTTCGACCTTGAGGTGCTGGAAGCCCGTGCCGTGGCCGTCCCACGCGTCGTCGAGCCAGAAGCAGGCCGCGTCGGTGACGAAGAAGTCGCCGATGCCCGCGCAGAGGACCGCGAGCGGGATCACCGGCACCACGTGGAGCACGCCGTTCATCACGGGGCTCTGGACGTAGAGGCGGTTGTCCCAGTCGTCGACGGTGCGGCGGAGCTGGTGCGGGCCCGCGGCGCAGGCAGTGGAGAGGAACGCCGCGATGCCCACGGCGAGGAGGTTGCGAAGGTTCTTGTTCATGGCGGGGCTCGGAATGCGCGGCGGGTGCCGCTGTGACAGGATCATGCTGGGACCGGAATCCGGCGCCACACATTCGCACGACCGCCACCGAACGACCGGAATGCGGCGCAGCGGCAGCGGCTCGGGGATTCCTGGGCCTTCCCCGCTATTCTGCTCGGCCTCCAACATGCGCGACAAGGTTCTCATCGGCTACGGCCAGGGCTTCTGGGGCGACTCGATCCTCGGCCCTGTGCGTCTCGTCCGCGAAGGCCCCCTCGACTATCTGGCGCTGGACTACCTCGCCGAAGTCACCATGAGCATCATGCAGAAGCTCAAAGGGCGGAATCCGAAGGCGGGCTACGCCACGGACTTCGTCGCGATGCTGTCGCGCG
>CAZEQF010000154.1:0-9326 GCA_964514315.1 uncultured Singulisphaera sp.
CGATGCGCGCACAGATCTCCTCGGGTGTCTCGACCGCAGCGTGCTTCTGGTTGACGGCGCCGATGCCGATGCGCTTGTCGCGCGGCAACGAAGCGAGCAGCCGGCCGTCGCCGGCGCGCGGCGTGCAGAGTTCCAAGAACAACGTGTCGACGGGCGCGCGCGACAGGATCGGCAGCAGCGGCGAGTAGTCGCCGTGCAGCGCGACGCTTTCGTCCGGCGACCAGTTGCCGCGGCAGACGTGCAGCGCGAGCCGTTCTTGCGGAAAGCCGTCGGCGACGTCGCGCAGCAGGCCTTCTGCGAACGCGAGCTCGGCTTCTGTGTCGAGCTTCTCGCTGAGTGCACCGCACATGAACGATCGCTTCTCGCGCGCGGCGCCGAACACCACCTCGAGGATAAGCTGGATGAGACGAGGCCCTGCGCGGGTTCGTCGAGTTGCACGAGCGACACGCCGTCGGCGAGCAGGTCGGCGATCTCTTCGCGCAGCACGCGCACGATGTCGCGCGCGAGCTGTTGCCGATCCGCGTAGGCGCGATCGGAGATGCACTCCATCCACATCGTGCGCGTGAGCAGATACGGGCCAGGCAACGCGACCTTGCGCGGCTTGTCGCTGAGCGTCGACAGGAAGCGCGCTTCGTGCAGCGCGATCGGACGAGAACGGCCGAGCGGGCCGAACACCGCGGGATGGCGCACCTTCTCGGCGGGCACGTCGAGCGCGCGCAGTTCGCGTTCGAACTCGGCGGGATCCTCGACGTAGGGCAGCAGGTCGACGATCGGCACGAGCTGGCAGTTGTCGAGGATGCCGCCGACGAAGCTCGCGTAGTTGTCGCGGCGTTGTTCGCCGTCGGTGAGCACGTCGACGCCGGCGCGAAGTTGCGCATCGACGCACAGCCGCACCGCGTCGTCGGCCGTGGACGCGAACTGCGCTTCGTCGAGTCGGCCTTCGAGCCGTCGATGCAGCGCGTCGAGCAACCATGCGGGGCGCGGCCAACTGCCGACGCCCATCACCGACAACGGCGCGATCGATGGCGCGGGCTTCGGTTGCGGCAACGACGACGGAATGCGCACGGCGGTGACCGGCTGGCGCATCGGCATCGAACGCGCGGCGGCCGCGGGCTTCGCGCGCGCAGCGTCGAACGCGCCCTTCGCGACGAGGAAGCTGTGTTGCTTGCCTTCGCGAACGTGGCTCACGAGCTCGTTGCCGGTGAGGCGACACCACGCGGGCAGGTCCTCAGGGACCGAGATCTCGGTCGAACGGATCTCGAGCAGTTGGCCGCGTTCGAGCGGGTCGATGTGCTTGCGGATCAGCAGCAGCAGGCCGTTGCCGCAGTCGAGGTCGCCGCCGTCGAAGCTCGCATTCGGTGCATACGGATGGGCGGTCATCGGCACGAACTCAGCTGTGAGCCGTCCGCGAGGACGACGACGTCGGCAGCGGGCGCGTTGCGGCGTTGGCGTTCACGCCGCGATCAATAGGACACGCACGGCGAGCCGCCGGCGAGGAACTCGACGAGCTTGGCGCCGCCGACGATCGTCGCGCCGGGCACGAGCTTCGTCTCGTCGAGGCCGCGCTTCTTGAAGCACGGCGAGCACACGTAGATCTTGCCGCCGGCCGCCGTGAACTTCGCAATCAGCTCGGCGAGCGGCGCAAAGCCCTCTTCGCGGATGTCGTCGGCATAGCCGGGGACCGCGAGGCGGACGGCTTCGGTCGACAAGAAGACCATCGTCTCTTGTTCCGAGCCTGCGGCGGCGTTGGCGACGACGAAGGCGACGGTGGCCTTGTCGCGGTTGTCCTTGGCGGAAGTGAGCGAGACGCAGAAGCGAGGCATGTCAGTGGTCCTTGCGGCGGATGAGGTAGACGGGATGCGCGGCGTGCACGAGCGCGTGGCCCGTCATGCCGCACCATGCGGGGATGTCTTCGCGCGCGCCAGGGTCGTGCGCGACGAGCCGCAGCACTTGCCGCGGTTCGAGCGCGCGCATGCGCGTGCGAAGGTCGACGACGAGTTCGCCGCAGCCCGTGTGGCCCGCGTCCCAGTGCGCGTCGGCGTGCGGCTCGTCGTCGGTCGGTTGCATCGGCGGGGGAATGTAGGTGCGGCCGTCCGAATCGCCAGCGGATGCGGACGGCGTGGGCGCCTGGCCGTCGTGCTGCGTGCGTTCGATCGCGTCGGCCGAGGCCACTCTCGGAGGCGATCGATGCAGCCGAGCGCCGTCTGCTTGCGTGCTGTTCTCCCTGCGGCCCCTTGTGTTGCGCGAAGGATGGCCAAGACTCTGCGTATCTCGACCATGAACGAACACGTGCTGCGCGCCCTAGACGACTTCTCCGCTGCGATCGCGCAGAACGTGCGCGTGCTGCTGTTCAAGCACTCGCCTGCATGCCCGGTCAGCCACGCTGCGCGCGAGGAATACGAGTCGTTCCGGCGCCACAACCCGGACGTGCCGACGTTGTTCGTCGACGTGATCGCGAATCGGCCGGTCGCGCGCGGGCTCGCGGAGTTGTGTGGCGTGCGGCACGAGTCGCCGCAGGCGATCCTGTTCCAGCAGGGCAAGCCAGTATGGAACGCGAGCCACGATGCGATCACGCGCGGTTCGCTCGAAGCGGCGTGGGGGTGCGGATGCTGAGCGCGCGCATCCCCGTTCTCGCGACTGCGATGCTCTTCGCAGCGTGCTCGTCGTCGAAGAACTTCGCGCCGCGCGAGAGCCGCAACGGCAGCGGGCCGACCGGCGCGCCGGCCGCGGTCTATGCGCTGCCTGCGCCGATGCACGGCGACGTGCGGATCTGGTCCGATGGCGCGCGACGCAGCGCTCCTGAAGGCATGGCGGAGCGCACCGAGTTGCTGCTCGGCATCGAGATCGAGAACACCGGCGAAACGCCGATTCGCGTGCAGCCCGAAGACGTCTCGGTGCGCGCCGTCGTCGGCGACAACACGAAGTTCGAGGCGCGTGCGGCCGAGGCGGTCGCGGTCGAAGGCGCGCCGCCGCTCGCGGCCGTCGAAGCTGCGCCGGGTGCTACGGCGCGGCTCGGGCTGTTGTTCGTCGTCGACGCTGGGATGCCGCGAGAGATCGAGGCGTTCGAAGTGCACTGGCGCGCGCGCAGCGGTGACGCGAGCTACGCGCAGGTCACGCCGTTCGTTGCCTACGTGCCCGATCCGAACCGCTACGCGTGGCGCGATCCGTGGCCATGGTGGGGGTATGGGTTCGGCTACTGGGGCTACGGGTATCCGTATCGCTGTCGCTGAGGCACCGGCGCCGGGATGACGCGCCGTGTGCATGCGTGGCGATCGTCCGCTGCGCGTGCGTACTCGACGCGGATCGCAGCCTCGGGTGTGGCGCTTGTTCCATTGCAGTTGGATCGCTTCTGCTGCGTGCCGGGCCAGCCGGTTTGCGCGATGAACGTGCCTGGGAAGCTGCCCACCGACCGTCGCATCTTTCCTCGCACCTGAGCCTCGGGGGCCGCTGTCGCCGCGCCGCAGATGGCGACGCAGTTCGTCGTGGTCTAGCGTGCCGCAAACCATGCGAACCATGCGCCGCGTCTTCGGCTCGTTGTTGTCCTTCGTCCTGCTGCTGCCGCTCGCTGCGCAGCAGGCGGTCGAGACGGTTCGTTACGAACTGCGCATCGCCGACGTCGAGGCGAAGCTCGCCGAAGTGACGGCGGAGTTTCCTGCGAAGGGCCGCACGCATGTCGAACTGTTCCTGCCCGTCTGGTCGCCGGGCTTCTATCGCGCGCAGCCGTATGCCGACCACGTGCAGGACCTGCGTGCGACAGCGGGCGGTGCGGAGCTCGTCGTGGCAAAGCCAAAGGCCCACCGCTGGAGCATTGCCACCGGCGGCGCGGACCGTGTTCGTGTCGTCTATCGTCTGGAGTGCGCGCGCGCCTCGGTGACCGAGAACGAGATCGCCAAGGACTACGCCGTGTTCTGTGGCCCTGCCACGTGGATCGGCGAGGTCGGCCGACTTGCGCGGCCGCACGCAGTCGACGTGACGCTGCCCGATGGTTGGAACGACGTCGCCACAGGGTTGCCGCACGAAGGCGAAGCCCGCACGCGCTTCGTCGCGCGCGACTACGACTGGCTCGTCGACTCGCCATTCGTGCTCGGCACTGTGGCGACGACGGCATTCTCGGTGCACGGCGCGCGGCATGAGTGGGCGCAGTTCGGCAACGCTGGCGAATGGGACTCTGCGGCGATGGTGCGACGTCTGCAGCCGATCGCCGAGGAGCTCTGCGCGACGTTCGGCAGCGTGCCGTTCGATCGCTACGTGTTCCTCGCGGGCTTTCGGCGCGCCAACGGCGGTCTCGAGCACCTCGACTCGACGTTGCTCAGCGTCGACCGGCGGCAGCAGCCGAGCGATCCCGACTTCCTCTCGTTCGTCGCGCACGAATACGCGCATGCATTCAACGTGAAGCGTCTGCGGCCCGTCGAGCTCGGGCCCTTCGACTACGAGAACCCTCCGACGACCGAGAGCCTGTGGATCAGCGAGGGGCTCACGACCTGGATCGGCGACCTCGCGCTCGCACGCACGGGCGCCGTCGATCGTGCGGGTTGGCTGTCGCTCGTGTCGGGCAACGTGCGTGCGCTCCAGGGCTCGCCTGGGCGCAAGCGGCAGACGTTGGCCGATGCATCGCGCAGTGTGTGGAACGGCACGACCTCGGGCGTGGGCGGCGATCCGCGCACGACGGTGAGCTACTACGTGAAGGGCCCTGTTGTCGGCTTCGTGCTCGAGGCTCGGTTGCGCGTCGCGACCGATGGTGCGCACGGTCTCGACGAACTGATGCGCCGCGCATTCGTGCGCTGGTCCGGGGCGAAGGGTTTCTCGGCGGCGGAGTTCGAGGCCCTTGCGGCCGAGGTTGCGGGCGCGGACCAGAGCCCGTTCTTCGAACGCGCGCTGCGCTCGACCGAGGAACTCGACTACCGAGAAGCGCTCGACTGGTTCGGGCTCGAGTTCGAGCCCGAGGAGGCTGGGGCGAGGCCGCGTTGGAGGTTGCGCGCACGAGCGGACGCGACGCCAGCGCATCAGCAACACCTCGACGCACTGCTCGCGCGCACGAAGGCTCCGCGGTGATCGGCGCGTGACGACGCATGGGGCCGGCATCGGTTGCGCTCGCTTGCTTCTGCGGTCCAACCCAACAAGCTGTGCCCATGATCGAACGATCCCTCCGTCGATGCGCGCTCGCGTTGCTTCTGTGCGCGAGCTGCTCCGCCCCTTCGGTCGACGCGCGCTACTTCGACCAGCAAGGTCGCGCGGACACGTTGTCGGGCGGCGTGCGCATGATTCCGATCCACACAAAGAAGGGTGACTTCCGTGTGTGGACGAAGCGCATCGGCAACAACCCGCGGCTCAAGGTGCTGCTGCTGCACGGCGGGCCTGGCGCGACGCACGAATACTTCGAAGGGTTCGACTCGTTCCTGCCCGCGGCGGGCGTCGAGTACATCTACTACGACCAACTCGGCTCGGCCTATAGCGACCAGCCGGACGACGCGGAGCTGTGGAACATCCCGCGCTTCGTCGACGAGGTGGAGCAGGTGCGCGTGGCGCTGGGGCTCGGGCCCGACAACTTCGTGCTGCTCGGGCAGTCGTGGGGCGGGATCCTCGCGATGGAGTATGCGCTCGCGCATCCCGGCAAGCTGAAGGGGCTCGTCATCTCCAACATGATGTCGAGCGTGCCCGCATACAACGCGTACGCGGACCGCGTGCTCAAGCCGGCGATGGACCAGAAGGCGCTCGCCGAGATCCTTGCGATGGAAGCGCAAGGGCGCACCGAGGATCCGCGCTACGAAGAGCTCCTGGTGCCCTACTACGAGCAGCACCTGTTGCGCATGCCGGCGGCGGACTGGCCCGAACCGGTGGTGCGTTCGTTCTCGCGGCTCAATCGCAAGATCTACGTGCCGATGCAAGGCCCGAGCGAGATGGGTGCGAGCGGCTTGCTGGAGAATTGGGACCGATCGAAGGACCTCTCGCGCATCGACGCAAAGACGCTCGTGATCGGCGCGCGGCACGACACGATGGACCCGGTGCACATGGAGTGGATGTCGCAGCAGATCCGCGGCGCCGAGTTCTTGCTGTGCGAGAACGGCAGCCATCTCGCGATGTATGACGACCAGCAGGCCTACATGACGGGACTGGTCGCGTGGCTGAAGAAGGTCGAGCAGGCGCGTTGACCTGCGTTCTTGCGGTGCTTGCGGTTCGAACCGGGGCATTTCGTTTCGCTCTGCCCGCAAGGTTCGCTTCGCTCTGTCCCACGCGAGATCGGCATGCGGCGACATCGCTGCTTGGCCTCTCCGTAGCACACGACTCGAAAGGTGACTCTTCCATGCGTTTGCGCACACGCCTGCAGAACATCCTCCCGCTCGTCGCCACCCTCGTCGTTGCGCTCACAGCGTTCACCCCGACCGCGTCGGCGCAGGACGCTCCCGACCTGCGCGCGTTGGACGGCGAGTGGACCTACGTCGAGGACCGCACCGAGGGTCGCGCTCTCGAACGGCTCGGGCCGCCGATGTCGTCGAAGTTCTCGCTGCGCGTCGAGGAAGGCGCTGTCGTCCTCAATGGCCACGGTTCGGGGCATCGCGACGTGCGCGTCGCGCTCGACGGCTCGGTCACCGAGGTGAAGGAGCCGAAGGCGATCGTCCGCTACACCGGCTCGTGGAAGGACGGCGTCTTCGCCTACGAGGTCGCATTCGAACGGCTCGAGGGCAGCGCCCCGGGCGGCATCGGCCTGATCCGGCGGAGCTTCCGCATGACCAAGGACGGTCTGCTCGTGGGCGTCGTCGTGGATCCGCCCGAAGGGCAGGAATCGCTCGGCCTCTACCAGCACGAACAGGACATCGCGCTGCCGACGCCAGCCAAGGCCACGATCCAGGACCTCGCGTGGCTGTCCGGCGCTTGGGTCGGCAAGCGGTCTTCGGGTTCGTCGGTCGAGGAGCGTTGGAGCCCGCCGCTCGGCGGCTCGATGCTCGCGGTGTCGCGCACGGTCAACACGAAAGGCCGGATGGTCGCGTTCGAGTATCTGCGCATCGTCGAGCGCGACTCGGGGCTCGTGTATGTCGCGCAACCCGGCGGCGCCAAGCCGACTGAGTTCGTGATGACGGAAGTGACGCCGACGCGCGCGGTGTTCGACAACCCGCGCCACGACTACCCCAAGCGCATCGTCTACGAGCTGTCGGCCGACGGCGCGCTGAGCGCGACGATCGGCTACACGAAGGGCGGCACGCCGCGGCGGTTCGAGTTCCAGCGCGAAGGGAAGTAGCGCGGCTCGTTCGCGCCATCGCGTCCTTGCGTTGTCTGGGCTGCACGCCGCTCCGCAACGCCTCGGCTCGGCGCGCATCGATCGTTCGCCTTCGTGGGCAGGCCGCCGCGTCGACGATCTGCGGCGGTGGCGCGGGTTGCATCCGAGCTGGCGACAGCGCGCCCGATGCGTCCTTTGGCCCCATGGGCTCGAGATCCGGGCTTCGATTCCCTTCGCATCCGGTCTGGCGCACGGAGCGAAGGGGTCGCCGCGAGGCGCGGTCCAGCGTTGCTGTCCGCCCCGGCGGAACTTCACATCCGGGTCGCACGATGGCACTGTTCGCGAACCGCTACCCCTCAGCGAGTCCTTCCATGCGCAACCTCCTCTCGCTCCGCAGCGCCCTCATCCTCATCTCCGCCCTGGCGCTCGGCTCCACGGCCTCGGCGCAGGCGGTCTTCACGCCGATCCCGAGTCCCTTCCAGCCGGCGATCATGCCGTTCGACGGATCGTGCTACGCGTCGGGCGGATCGGGCGGGTGGTCCACGGTGCGCGTCAGCGCCGACGGCAACACGGTGGCGTCGGTCGTCTACAGCCCGTTGCTGGTTCCTGGCGCGGCGCCGCGCAGCGCCGTGGTCTGGACGGAAGCAGGTGGCACCCAGGTGATCGCGCAGGACCTGTTCGCGATCTCGTCGGAATACTTCGTGCCGACCGGCATCTCGGCGGACGGCAACACGGTCTTCGGCGACCAGTGGATGTGGAACCGCGCGACGGGCGTTCAGTCCCTGTCGCAGACGTTGCGATCGCTTGCCACCAACGCCGGCTACTTCTTCGGGTCCCAGATCCTGATCTTCAGCAGTTCACAGAACGGCAGCGTCGTGACGGGCATCGTCGAAGACCCGATCAACAACCGGAAGGACTACTTCCTGTGGCAGGTCGGCTCGCCGCAGCTGCAGATCCTGCCGACCAACGCGCAGTTCGGGCCCGACTACTATCGATTCCACGCAATCAGCGGCAACGGACTCGTCGTCGGTGGCTCGGTGCAGCGGCCTGCTCCGCAGTTCGGGAGCCGCTATGCCGCGGTGCTGGTCACTGCGGCGGGGAGCACGGCAATCTCGACGCAATCGAGCGGCTGCAACTTCACGGGCGTGTGGGACCTCAGCTTCGACGGTTCCGTCGCGGTGGGCACGCAAGAGACGAGTGCGTGCAACATGGCTGCGTTCCGTTGGACGCCTGCGGGTGGATTGGTTGCCTTCGGCCCCTCCGGCAGCGCCGCCTATGCGTGCGACGCGACTGGCGATGTCGTGGTCGGCGACTACATCAACTTCGGCGTCGCAGGCACCAAGCCGTTCCTGTGGACGCCGACGCTCGGGTTCCGCGACCTGCAGTCAGAATTGGTCGCACGGTGGAACCTGGGCAATGAGCTGCAAGGTTGGACCTTGCTCAGCGCCACGGATGTGTCCGCGGACGGACGCGTGATCGTCGGCACTGCGCGCAATCCCGCAGGTTGCGAGCAGGCCTTCGTCGTGTGCTTCCCGGCCAATCCCGCGTCCGTCGTCTCCTATGGCGTCGCGTGCGTCAGCGCGCAGGGAACCATGCAACTGCAGTCGATTCGCGCTCCCTATGTCGGCAATGTCGCCGAGACGCGGTGCGCGGGGGCCAGTCCGACGGCGCTGCAGATCGGCGTGCTCGGATTCGGGCAGTTGTCGGTCCCGCTGAACGGCATCCTGCCTCAGGGCGTCCCCGGCTGTGACCTGCTCGTCGCGCCGGACCAGGATCGCTGGCTGTCCGTTGCGAACGGTTCGGCCACGTGGTTGCTGCCGATCCCGGCGCAGCAGGCGCTGCTCGGCGTCACGTATTGGCAGCAGGTGGTGCGCCTCGACGCCGCGGCGAACGGTTCGCTGCAGTCGGTCCGCGGCTCGAACGGGCTGCAGTCGACGATCGGGCGCTACTGAGGCCGGCTGGCGGCGGGGCGCGCGAGGAGCCCGCGAAGCGACCCATGCTCGAGGCCACAGGGTTGCTCGAGGTTGCGGTGCTGCGCCGCAGCGGAATGCGCACGGACCTCGGCCTTGTCGGTGGGAACGTCCACGGGTCTGCGTAGATCCGCTTCCAACTC
>CAZEQF010000155.1:0-9292 GCA_964514315.1 uncultured Singulisphaera sp.
CGGCGAGCGCCGCAGCGAGCAGCGCGACGCGCTCCTCGCGCGCCCGCTCGGCCGAGCCCGACGCGGCGCCGAAGCGCACCACAGGGTCTTCGTCGCGCAACGCGGCCGCGAGTTCGCGGCGAACGTCGTCGCCTTCGAATGCGCCGAGCAGCCGCGCCGCCGTGCCGCGCACGATCCCAGGCCACTCCGAACGACGAACGGCCGCGACGAGCAGTTGCCGCGCGCGCGGGGATCCGCTGCGGCCCGCGGCGATCGCCGCGGCCCAGTGGTCCGATAGCGGCGGCGCATCCGCGCCGCGCCATGTGGCGATCGCATCCGCCGCCCACCGCGCGGCCTTGTCGGCATGACACTGCGTGCACGCGTTCGGCGTGCCGTGCAGCACGGACAGATCGGGACGCGGCACGCGGATCGAATGGTCGCGGCGCGGGTCCACCACCATGTAGGTCCGCTCGGGCATGTGGCACTCGACGCACTGCGCGCCCTTGCTGCCCGCCGCGTGATGATGATGCGACGGCTGGTCGTAGTGCTGGGCATCGTGGCAACGCGCGCACAGCGCGTTGCCGTCCGCGCGAAGGCCGCCGCGATGCGCGTCGTGGCAATCCGAGCAGACGACGCCCATGCGATGCATGCGGCTCTGCAGGAACGAACCGTGTTCGAACACTTCGTCGCGAATCTGCCCGTCGGCGAAGTAGAGCGGGTCGTCGAGCAACGCGAGCCGATGCGTGTCGAGCAGCGGCTTGCCGTGCACATAGCCTTCGTCCGTCGTCGTGCGCCGCGAATGGCATCGCGCGCAGGTCTCCAACTCCGTCTCGCGCGCAGCGTCGACGCGCTTCGCGTTCTTCTCGCCCGGCTGCAACACGAACTGGCCCGGCTTCGGCATCGCATGCGAGAAGCCTGCGCCGCGCACCGTTCGGTCGGCGCCGCGCTGCGCCCATGCTGCGTGCGCGGAACCAGGACCGTGGCAGCCTTCGCAGCCGACGCCGTGCTCGCTCGCGGCCGTCGCGTAGCGCATCGAGTCGGCATCGAAGTTCTTCTTCACGTCCGTCGAGTGGCACTCGGCGCACATGTGGTTCCACTCGAAGTTGGGCCCGGTCCAGTGCAGCGGGTCGCCGGGCCGCACACGCTCGTCGGGATGCAGCAGGATCCAACGCTGGCCGCCTTGCGCCTTCTCGCGCGCGTCCCACGCGATGTCGAGCGCCTGCAGCCGGCCGCGATCGAGTTCGACGAGGTATTGCTGCAGCGGCGAGACGCCGAACGTCCACTTCACCTCGAAGTCGGACGTCGCGCCGTCGACGCCTTCGGTCGCGACCCAGAACGAGCCGCCGCGCCGCGAGAACTTCGTAACGACGCCTGCGTGCTCGATCTGCGCGTCTGCGAAGTCGCCGAGCACGTTGGCAGCCGTCGCCGGCTGCATCGCGCGCGCGTGCTGCGACGCGCTCCAATCGCCGTGCTGCTGCGCATGGCACGCCGCGCACGCCGCCGATCCGACGTAGGCGGCAGCCGGCGTGGCTGCCGCGCGCTCCCCGTCCTTGCCGCACGCGGCGACGGCAACGAACGCCGCCGCGACCGCCGCTGTGCGCAAGGAGGTCACTTCGCCTTCAGCAGGTTCGCGACGGCGGCCTTGAGCAGGCCTTCGCTGCCCGCGCCGACCGTGATCAGCGCGATGTTGCCGTCCTTGCCGACGACGGCGAGCGTCGGGATGCCGCGCACCTTGTAGTTCTTGAAGTCGGAGTCCGCCGCGACGACGAACGGATACGCGATCCCGGTGTTGTTGCGGAACTCGGTCACGTGCGGGACGAACGTCTCCTCGGTGAGGCCCTGCACGGGCTCGCCGCCGGCCTGCATCTGCGACGCGTCCTTCGCCATGTAGCCGCGCTCGTAGAACTTCGTGACGCCGATCACCTCGAGTCCGTGCGCGTTGTGCTCCTTGTAGAGCTCGTTGATGCCGGGCATCACCATGCGGCACGGCGGGCACCACGTGGCCCAGAAGTCGACGAGCACGACCTTGCCCTTCATCGCCGACAGCGGCTTCGCTTCGCCGCCGACCCACGTCTTGCTGTCGATGTCCGGCGCCGGCTTGCCGATCAGTTCGAGGCGCAGCGTGACGTAGTCCTTGGTGTTCTTGTCCGCGAGGTCGCCAGCTTCCGCATAGACCTTGCGCGCGCCTTCCAGGTCGCCACCGACCGCGAGCACGTCGCCGTAGGTCAGCATCGTGCGCACCTTGCCCGAGCCCTCGGCCGCGTCCGCCGCGTCCTTGAGCATCGCCTTCGCGCCGTCGAACTGGCCGGCCGCCAGCATCGCCATCGGCAGCGCGTTGCCGCGCATCGCGTCCGCCGCAGGATCCGACGCGAAGTTCGCGAGGAAGAACTCGCCGGCCTTCACGGCCGCCTTCGGATCCGACGCGTCGCGGACGAGTTCGGGCAGGCAGTCCTTGAGCAGGTCGCCGTCCTTGGCCACGTCGAACTTCGTCCATTCGCACTTCGCGAACGAGGCAAACGCAGCTTCCTGCGTCGACTGCACCTGCTTGCGGATGTCCGTGATCTTGGCCATCAGCTGCTTCTGCTCGTCGCTGCCCTTCTCCGCGCCGCGCGCAGCCTTCATCGCATCCGCCATCTCCGTCTTGGCCGCCTCGCGGGCCTTCGCGTAGGCGGCGTGCAGCTCGCGGACCTGGTCGAGCGTCGGGGCCTGGGCGAACGCAGGCGAGAGAAGCAGCGCAACGGCGCTGCACACGGAGAGGAGGATGCGCATGAACGTCCTTTGGGGTTGCGCCCGCACAGCGGGCAATCGGCGGAAGACCGAGGCCGCGCAGGATAGCCGCGCTGCGGCGGCACGGCGAACGCGTGGAACCGCGCAGCCTCGACCGGACTCGCGAGGAAACCTGCGCGCGCACCAGGACGCAGGCTTGTCCTCGTCGGGACGATCCCGAGACTTCTCCCGTCCGCCCAACCTCTCCGGGCCGAGACACCATCAGCATCCATGCCGTTCTCCAACGTCCCCAGGCCCTCTTTGCCGGGCCGCCTGCCGGACTTCGTCGCCGGCCTCGTCGTCTTCCTGGTCGCCATTCCATTGTGCCTGGGCCTCGCCCACGCCTGCAAAGCGCCGCTGCACGCCGGCCTCATCTCCGGCATCCTCGGCGGCCTTCTCGTCGGCGCGCTGAGCGGCTCGCCCATCAGCGTCACCGGGCCTGCGGCCGGCCTGTCCGGCGTGCTGGTCTACGAGATCCAGCAGTGCGGCAGCTTCGAGGCGTTCTTGTGCGCCGTGATCCTCGCGGGCGCACTGCAGATCGTGCTCGGAGTCGCGCGCGGCGGCGCATTGGCCAACTTCATCCCGGGCAACGTGACGCGTGGCCTCCTGGCTTCGATCGGCATCGTCTTCGTGCTGAAGCAGCTGCCGCACTTGCTCGGCGTCGACACCGACTATGAAGGCGACCTCGGATTCGACCAGCCGGACAAGCAGAACACGTTCAGTGAAATCGCGTATGCCGTGAAGGCCTTCTTGCCCGGACCGACGCTGGTCGGGCTCTCGGGCCTCGCGGTGATGCTGTTGTGGTCGCGCTCCAAGTCGCTCTCGGCGCGCATTCCCGCGCCACTCGCTGCGCTTGCGACGGGCCTCGCGATCAGCGAAGCGCTCCGCGCGACGGGCTCGCAGTGGGCGATCCAGCCCGAGCATCTCGTGGCGCTGCCCGTCATCGGCGAAGAAGGCGTCCGCATGCGCGACCTGCTGCATGCGCCGGACTTCGCCAAGATGTTCGACGCCAAGGTGATCCAGGCAGGATTCACGATCGCCGCCTTCGCGTCGCTCGAGTCCCTGCTGAACCTGCAGGCCTCCGACAAGGTCGACCCGCTGCGCCGCGTGTCGCCGCCCAACCGCGAACTCGTCGCGCAAGGCGTGGGCAACCTCGCCGCCGGCCTGCTCGGCGGACTGCCGATGGCGACCACGATCATCCGCAGCTCGGTCAACGCGCACGCGGGCGGCCGCACGAAGCTCGCGACGATGACGCACGGCGCGTTGCTGCTGCTGAGCATCTGGCTCGTGCCGGGCCTCCTGAACCGCATCCCGCTCAGCGCGCTCGCCGCGGTGCTCATCGCGACCGGCATCCGCCTCGCCAGCCCCGCTGTGTTCCGCGCCATGGCGCGCGAAGGCAAGGCGCAGGCGATCCCGTTCATCGTGACGATCGTGGCGATCCTCTTCACCGACATGCTGGTCGGCGTGGCGATCGGCCTGATGACGAGCCTCGCGTTCATCCTCGCGAGCAGCCTGCGCCGCGGCTTCCACCTCATCCACGAGGCCCATGTCGGCGGCCTCGTGCACCGCATCGAACTCGCGAGCCAGACGAGCTTCCTCAACCGCGCCCGACTCGCGAACACGCTGGCCCGCTTCAAGAAGGACGACCAGGTCGTGCTCGACGCGCGCCTCGCCGACTACATCGACCCCGACATCCTGTCGTTGATGCAGGAGTTCGCGACCGTCAGCGGACCCGCGCGCGGAGTGCGCGTGAGCACGATGGGATTCCAGCAGCGCTACCCGATGCAGGACGTCGTGCAGTTCGTCGATTGGACGACGCGCGAGATCCAGGCATCGCTGACGCCCGAGCGCGTCGTGCATCTGCTGCGCGAAGGCAACGAGCGCTTCCTCACGGGCAGGCGACTCAGCCGCGACCTTGCGCGCCAGATCGACGCGACCGCCGACGGGCAGCACCCGATGGCGGTGGTGCTCAGCTGCATCGACTCGCGCAGCGCAGCAGAACTGCTGTTCGACGTCGGCCTCGGCGACATCTTCAACTGCCGCCTCGCCGGCAACGTGGCGAGCGAACGCGTGCTCGGCAGCATGGAGTTCGCGTGCAAGGTCGCGGGCGCGAAGCTGATCGTCGTGCTCGGCCACACGAGCTGCGGCGCGGTGAAGGCCAGCTGCGACTTCGTCGCCAAGGGCGTCGACGCCGCGACCGCGACCGGGCTCACCAATCTCGGATCGATCACGGACACGATCGCGCACGCGGTGAAGAGCCCCGGCGCGCACCAGCACGTCGGCGGGCCGCGCGACGCGAGCAACAAGGACTTCGTCGACAGCGTCGCCGCCGAGAACGTGCGGCTCACGATGCGATGGATCCAGAAGAACAGCCCCGTGCTCGCAACGATGCTCGAGAAGGGCGAGATCGGCATGATCGGCGCGATGTACGACATCTCCACCGGCCGCGTGGACTTCCTAATGGCCGAAGACGCGCAAAAGGCCGCCCGCTGAGACGCGCGCCCCCTGGGGGCATTCGGCGCGGGACTTCGCGCACAAGCCTCGCTTCCATCTCCAGCCCATGAACGCACCGCCCAACGGCCACGACTCGATCCTGCGCGACAAGCGCGCGGTGCTGTTCTTCTTGTTCGGCGCGTTCCTGCTCGCGAACGCGGTCGTGGCCGAGCTGATCGGCGTCAAGCTGTTCCAGCTCGAAGACGCGCTCGGGATCGAGAAGGCGAACATCTCGCTGCTCGGCTACGACGGGCTGAACTTCAAGCTCAGCACCGGCGTGCTCAGCTGGCCGCTGGTGTTCTTGGTGACCGACCTGGTCAACGACTACTTCGGCGTGCGCGGCGTGCGGTTCCTCACGCTCGTCACCGCGGCGCTCATCGCGCTCGTGTTCCCGGTGCTGTGGATCGCGATCGAGATGCCGCCGGACCGCGACTGGTGGATGACCAGCAGCGCGGACGCGGGCGTGCCCGACATGCAGGCCGCGTTCACTGCGGTGTTCGGCCAAGGCATGAACATCATCATCGGCTCGCTCGCCGCGTTCCTCGTGAGCCAGCTCGTCGACGCGATGGTGTTCCGCCGCTTCAAGCGCTGGACGGGCGAGAAGAACATCTGGCTGCGCGCGACCGGCAGCACGCTGGTGAGCCAGCTCGTCGACAGCCTCTGCGTGGTGTGGATCGCGTTCGCGCTGTTCCGCGGCATGCCGATGGCGCAGGCGACCGCGCTTGCGCTGACGAGCTACGCCTACAAGTTCCTCGTCGCGGTGCTGAGCACGCCGCTGCTCTACCTCGGCCACGCCATCGTCGAACGCTGGCTCGGCAAGGAACTCGCGCAGCGCATGCGCGCAGACGCTCTGCGGAGCGGCGCCGACGCATAGCCCGCGCAGGCGAGCGAGCATGGCCGACGAGACGCCGAAGAAGCCGCGCCAGCAGTTCTTGTTCGGCGCGCCCGCAGAGGACGACGCGCGCGACGATCGTTCTGCGACACGGCCCGCGGAGGTTGCGCCCGCGTTGCGCGAACTCGCCGCGGCGCTGCCGCAGACGTTGCGCCTCGGCACGTCATCGTGGTCGTTCGCGGGCTGGGCAGGCTTCGTCTACGCGCACGGCTGCAAGCAGACGCGGCTCGCGAAGGACGGCCTGCTGGCCTACGCGCAGCATCCGCTGCTGCAGGCCGTCGGCGTCGACCGCACGTTCTACGCGCCGATCGACGAGAGCGACTTCGCCGGCTACGCGCGCAGCGTGCCGAAGTCGTTCCGGTTCCTCGTCAAGGCATGGAGCGACGTGACGACGCCGCGGATGCGCGGGCCCGGCGGCCGCCCAGCCGGCGCCAATCCGCGCTTCCTCGACGTCGAGACGACGATCGACCGCGTGATCACGCCGGCCGCGCTCGGCCTCGGCGACGCGCTCGGCCCGCTGCTGTTCCAGTTCCCGCCGCAAGGCAAGGCGATCACGCGCGAGCCCGCGCGCTTCGCAGAACGGCTCCACGCGTTCTTCTCCGCGTTGCCGAAGGGCCCGTGCTACGCAGTCGAGTTGCGCGACGCGGAACTGTTCACGCAGGACTACGTCGACGCGCTGCGCGACAGCGGCGCGCGGCACTGCCACTCCGTGCACCCGACGATGCCGAGCGTCCTCGAACAATGCGAACTCGCGCCGCTTCACGGCGAGGCCGTGGTGCGCTGGATGCTGCAGCCGGGCCTCGAATACGACGAAGCCAAGGATCGCTATTCGCCGTTCGACGAGCTCGTCGACCCCGATCCCGTGCGCCGCGCGCAGATTGCAGAACTGTGCTCGAAGGCGATCGCACAACGACTTCCGGTCACCGTCGTCGCCAACAACAAGGCCGAAGGCTCGGCGCCGAAGACGCTGTTCTTGCTCGCCGAGGCGATCCGCGAACGCCTCGCAACGGGCTGATTCCGGGAAGGGCTCCGGGCTGTTGGCCACCGATCCTGGGCAACTTCGCCCAGCAGGGACTCGCGCGCGGGCCCGTTCCGCAGCATCATCCGCCCGTTGCCGTGCGAGGTGCACGGCCCCCGGAGCCTTCCCCGAGGGCTCCTTTCCGAACCACGCAGACGATTTCCATGGCCGCCAAGAAAGCCGCAAAGAAGCCCAACCCCGCCCTGATGAAGCCGGTCCAGCCCGATGACGTGCTGGCCGTGATCGTCGGCAGCAAGCCGATTCCGCGTAGCGAGATCACGAAGAAGATCTGGGACTACATCAAGAAGAACGGTCTTCAGGACACGAAGGTCAAGACGAACATCAACGCCGACGACGCCCTCAAGGCCGTGTTCGGCGGCAAGACGAAGGTCACGATGTTCGAGATGACCAAGCTCGTCTCGGCCCACATCAAGGCCTGATCCGGGCGGCGCGCTGCTGCGAGGCGACTTCGCCCCGCGCGCGCCCTCACCGCGGAACCCGGCTCGGCGCGCTGCGCCGCCCGCGGTTCCGCTGCGGCAGCAAGCAGAAGCTGCCTCCTCTGTCGCACCGGATCCTACGAAGTGCGTCGGATGGCCTCGGGCCGTGATGCGGCCCATACGCCCCTGCCGCAAGCGCGGCAGGAGCGAGACCATGTTCGAACGCATCTTCGTCGGCGTCGATGCCGAGGGCGCAGGCGACCGCGCTGTCGTCGCCGCAGCGCGCCTGCAGCAGCGCTTCTCGGGCGAACTCAAGTTCGTCCATTCGATCCCCGTCTTCTGGCGCAGCTGGTCGACTCCGGCCATGGCCGCATGGGAAGCCGTCAAGCAGAAGAGCCTCGCGTCGTGCAAGGCTGCGTTCGAACAGCGCATCACGGCGACGATGCGCGCAGCCGACATCCCCGTCCACGACACGCCGTCGGTCGACGTCGTCGAAGGGACCGCAGCCGAAGCGCTGCTCCAACGCGCGGACCGCCCCACCGACCTCATCGCGCTCGGCGGCCATCGCCAGATGGGATTCCTGCACTTCGGCTCCACGGCACGCAGCGTGCTCGCGCATGCGAAGTGCCCGGTGTGGATCCAGCCCTGCGACGCGCACGACTTCCAGCGCGTGACCGTTTGCGTCGACCTGTCCACGCACACGAAGCCGGTGCTCGAAGCCGCGGAACGCGTCGCCACCGCGCTGCGGCTGCCGATGCGGCTCGTGCATGCGTTCGAGGCGCCGACGCTCGCGAGCGGCATCGAGCCCTACTACGCGGTCGAGCACATCCGACGCGAAGCGCGCATCGCATTCGATGCCTTCGTCGCGGCGACGCAGAAGGAGACGTCCGCACAGATCACCGCAGAGTTCTGCGAAGGCGAAGCCTCCGCTGCGATCCTCGACCGCATCGAGGGCGGCGACCTCGTCGTGCTCGGCACGCACGGCCACACGGGCCTGATGCGCTATGTGCTGGGCAGCACGGCGTATCGCGTGGTCAAGCGCGCGCAGCAGCCGACGCTCGTCGTGCCGATGCCGCAGCGCGCGTTCCGGAAGGACTGAGGCGAACGCTCAGGCAGCGGGCCACATCCACGCGAACACCGCGCCCGTCGCGAGCGCGTAGAGCAGCGCGTCGACGACGAACTTGCACGTCGTGCCCCAAGGCACGGACTTCCACACGGAGTTCGACGCGCTGCCGAAGCCGTAGCCCAGGAACGCAACCGAGCTCGCGACGCGGAACACGTTCTGCGCGCCTGGCGCGAGCACGAGGCTCAGCACGTAGGCGACGCAGAAGCTCGTGACGACGCACAGCACGAACCACTGCGCGAGGCACTTCCCCATCGCGAGCCCGCCAGCGGGGCGGACGATCAACGTCCCCGTCGGGCCGCGGTCCCACTTCTGCTTCATCGCCTCGCTGCCCATCTCCTGCATCGAGGAACACCACGGGAACATGTGTTCGCCAGCCGTGACGCCGGCCTTCCGCAACGCGTCGAGGACGAGGTCTTCCTGCGGAATGCCCTTCATGTCCGACTTGTGCAGCGGCAGCGCCATGTGGATCACGCTGCTGACGACGAAGACCGCGACGGAGGCGAGCAGCACGGCGAGAACGAGCGATGTGAGAGGAACCATGGGCGGCGAAGGATACGGATGGCCGCCCTTCGCGCGCAGGC
>CAZEQF010000156.1:0-1455 GCA_964514315.1 uncultured Singulisphaera sp.
ACCGGGCTGGCGCCAGCGGAGCTAGCGTGAACGCAGCGTTCTGGGGCGCCATGTTCACGCTTGGCGGAGCAGGAGCCACGCTGGGCAACGACTGCAGCGGCTTGTGGACAAGTACATCGTTTGCTGACGATACTCTTGTGATTACACTTGGAGCAGGCGCAGCCAACCTTGTGCCTGGAGTGACAACGCTGACTGTGGCGAGTGCAGCTGGTCTGCAGGATGTGGCCGAGTCTGGCAGTGCATCGACGACCGGCCCGATGGTATTGGGCGGCACGTTTACGTCTGCGCCTGTGCTTTTGACGGCCGTGGCAGCCAACGCTGGCAGCAATGTTGGCGCTGGCGACGGCGATACGATCACGCTGACGTTTGACCAGGCCACCGAGTATGCGAGCAGCGCGACGATGACCAAGGCGAACATTGATGCGCTTGTGACACTGAGCAGCGGCAGTCTTGGCGCTGACTACAGCGGCGTGTGGAGCTCGAGCAGCGTGCTTGTGATTACGCTGGACGATGCTACTGGAGCCAGCCTGGTTCCGGGCACGACGACAGTGTCGATTCTCGCTGGTGGCGATCTGGAGGATGTGACGGAGAGCAGCGGCGCTGTAGCTTCTGGCCCGCGCGTGCTTGGCGGCACAGTGACATCGGCTCCGGTGATTGTCAGCATCTCGGCGGCCAACGATGGCAACAACGTTGGCGCTGGACCGCGCGACACGATTACGATCGTGTTTGACCAGAGCACGAACCGAGCTGGTGCAAACAATTCACAAGTGACCAAGGATTTTATCGATGCGCTGCTACGCCGGCGGCAATCCGGCGGCGAACACCGGCACGCTGGTGCAGAACCAGGGTTTGTTCATGCGGTTCAACACGCGGCCCGGCGCGAAGCTCGGCTTCGGCAACGGTTGCCGCGGCGTGAACAACGTGATGCCGACCGCCGACACGCTGCAGTTGCCGTCGCCCGGCGCGATCTGGACGCACCAGCTCGCGAACTCGGCGGCGCAGACGATCGCGGTGTTCGCGCTCGGCGCGAGCCGCACGCAGTGGGTCACGCCGAACGGCACGGCGGCGCTGCCGCTCGATCTCGGCCCGTTGCTGAACGCGTTCGGCTGCTCGTTGTTCGTCTCGCCGGACATCCAGTTCTCGCTGTTCACCGTCGGCGGTCCGGGCACCGCGGGCGCGACGTTGTCGCTGCAGGTGCCGCCGCTGTCGGAGTTCATCGGCGTGTCGTTCTACTCGCAGTGGTTCGTGCTCGATTCCGCGGCGCAGAACGGCTCGATGTCGGGCACCGCAGCGCTGTGGTCGATCGTCACGCCGGTCGGCGGCTGATCGTCGGCCGCGGCCCGGCCGGCTTGCGCGCTCAGTCGCGCGCTTCGGGCAACAGCAGTTCGACCGGATGCACCACGCGGGCATTGCTGCCCGCGGCCTTGAGGTGCGCCGCGATCTGCATCATGCAGC
>CAZEQF010000156.1:1465-9273 GCA_964514315.1 uncultured Singulisphaera sp.
GGGGTTGCCGGTTGCGACGAGGTCGGGCTTCGCCGCGCACAGCGCTTCGGCCTTGCGTGCGCCGATGTCCTGCGCGAGTTCCGGCTGCAGCATGTTGTAGATGCCGGCCGAGCCGCAGCAGTCCTCGGGGCGCTCGTGCTGCACCAGCGCGATGCCGGGAACCTTGGCGAGAAGTTCGCGCGGTTGCGTGCGGACCTTCTGGCCGTGGCACAGGTGGCACGGATCGTCGTAGGCGACCTTCGACTCGCAGCGTGCAGGAGTGGCGACAAGGCCGCGTTCGGCGAGGAACTCCGACACGTCGCGGCACTTCGCTGCGAACGCGCGCCCCGCGTCGTCGCCGAGCAGTTCGCCGTACTCGCGCATCGCGCAACCGCAGCCCGCGGAGTTGTTGACGACGAAGTCGACCTCGGCGAACGCCTTCGTGTTCTCGCGCGCGACCTTCGCCGCGTCGTCGGGCAAGCCCGCGTGCACGAGCAGCGCGCCGCAGCACTTCTGCGCCGCGGGCACGAACACTTCGAAGCCGTTCGCGAGCAGCAGCTGCAGCGTCGCGCGGTTGATGCGGCCGAAGATCGGCTCCATCACGCAGCCCGTGAACAGGCCGACCTTGCCGCGGCTCTGGCCCTTCGGCTTGTGCCATCCGGTCGGCAACGGCGCGCGCTCTGCAGCGGGAGGAACATGCGGCGCGATGTCGTCGACGGCCTTCGGCAACAGGCCGATCGCGCGCGCGAGGCGGCGAAGTCCCAGCCGTTCTGCCAGGCCCATCAGCGCGAACATCGCACGCACGCGGCGTTGGTGGACGACCACGTGGCGCAGCATGAACTTCGCGATGCGCACGCGCATGCCCGTCGCTGGCTTCTTCGCTTCGAGCGCCGCGCGCGAGGTCTCGAGGATCGCGCCATAGTGCACGCCGGACGGGCACGCAGTCTCGCATGCGCGGCAGTCGAGGCAGCGGTCGAGGTGATGGCGCACGACCTCGGGATCCTCGATGCGGCCCTCGGCGAGCGCGCGGACGAGGTAGATGCGGCCGCGCGGCGAGTCGGTCTCGGCGCCCGTCGTCTTGTAGGTGGGGCACGCGGGCAGGCAGAGCCCGCAGTGGACGCAGCCGAGCGTGTGCTCGTAGGTCAGCGCCGAAAGCGGCGACGAGCCGTTGCCGCACGGAGCTTCGGAAACGGGGCGAGCGGACGAAGTGGTCATGCGAGCAGCGCGCCCGGATCGAGCGCGGAGCGGAGTTCTCGTTGGAGTCGTTCGGCGCCAGCGTCGAGGCGCGTGCCCGTGCCGACGCGATCCTGCGCGCCGATTGCGACGGCTGCGTGGCCGCCGATGCGCATCATCTCGGCGAACAGGACGTCGGCGTGCGCTGGGTCCAATTCGACTTCGAAGTGGCCGCCGCCGTGCACGAGGAACGGCGCGTTCGGCGGCAGCGCTGCGCACAGCGCGAGGATGCGCGAAGGGCGCACGACGCCGACCACGAGTTCGCGGCCGTGCGTGGGCGGAGGCAGGTGCGGGGCAGGCGCCGCGGAGGACTCGCGCAGCGAGAACTGCGTGAGGAGCGCCTGCACCGGTCGCGGTCGTCCTGTCGCGATGCCGAGCACGGTCGCTGCATCGCCGTCGCGCACGAGGCTGAGCCGCTTCGGCGAAGACGGATGGCAGCGCAGCGCGTGCATCGTCTCGACTGCGGCGGCGAGCGTCGTGCGCTCGCTTGCGAACACCGCCTTCGCGCGCGGCGCGGGCCGCAGCTTGAGGTGCAGCAGCGTCGCGGCGAACAGCGTCCCGCGGCTGCCGACGAGCAATCGATGGACGTCGAAGCCCGCGACGCTCTTCACGACGCGCGCGCCCGAGCGGAACTCGGCTCCGTTCGCGAGCACGCCGTCGATGCCGAGCAACGTCGAACGCGGCGATGCTGCATGCGGGCTCGCGCACGGCAGCGGATCGCATGCGTAGAGCCCGCCGATGGTGCCGGCGTCGGCCTCGTCGATGCAGTCGAGTTCGAGGTGCGCCTTCTGCAGCGCGTCGAACAGCTCGCGGCACGTGACGCCGGGCTGCACGGAGCACGTGAGGTCGTCCGCCTCGAGCCGCTCGATCGAAGCGAGCGAACGCAGCGACAGGCGCGCTGTGCCTTCCGGCAACGGCGCGACGAAGCGCGCGCGCGTGCCGAGTCCTGTGATGCGGACCTTGCGCGACGCCGCGTGCAGTTCGCGCAACGAGGCCGCGACATCCGCCGCGGACTTCGGGGCGAGTTCCGTCATCGCGCCTCCTGTTCGCCGAGCACGCGCGCGACCATCGCCGGCCACTTCTGCGACTCGGCGCACGCGCTGCGGTTGGGCAGCACCTTGCCGGGGTTGCACAGGCCGTCCTTGTCGAACGCCTTGCGCACGCGAGCCATCACGTCGAGGTCCTGCGGCCGGTACATCATCGGCATGTGGTCCAGCTTCTCGGTGCCGATGCCGTGCTCGCCGCTGATGCTGCCGCCGAGGTCGATGCACAGCTGCAGGATGTCGTGGCCCGCTTGCACGACGCGCGCAGTCTCGTCCGCGTTGCGGCCGTCGTAGCTGATGTTGGGGTGCAGGTTGCCGTCGCCGGCGTGGAACACGTTGGTCAACACGACGCCGTGCTTCTTGCCGATCGCCGCGATGCCCGTGAGCGCTTCGACGAGCTTGGTGCGCGGCACGACGCCGTCGAGCACGTAGAGGTCGGTGTTGAGGCGGCCCATCGCGCCGAATGCGCCCTTGCGGCCCTTCCACAGGCGCAGCCGTTCCTTCGGGTCGGTGGCTTCCTCGACGCGCAGCGCGCCGTGCGCAGCGAACACTTCGCGCACTTCGGCCGCTTCTTCCGCGAGCGTGGCCGGATCGCCGTCGAGTTCGACGAGCAGCACTGCGGCCGCGTCCTCGGGATAGCCAGCCTTGTAGACCGATGCTTCGACCGCGCGGATCGTCGCTTGATCGAGGATCTCCAGCGCCGCGGGCACGAGGCCGCGGCCGACGATGTCGGAGACCGCGCGGCAGGCCTTCGTCATGTCGGAGAACGACGCGAGCAACGTGCGCACCGCAGGCTGGTCGGTCGACAGCCGCACGCGGATCTCGGTGCAGATGCCGAACGTCCCTTCCGAGCCGCAGAAGATGCCCATCAAGTCGAGGCCGTGCGGCGGCCGCGGGCCCGCGACGGCGCCGAGTTCGGCGATCTCGCCGTCCGGCAACACGACGGTCGCGCCGACCACGTGGTCGACGGTCATCCCGTACTTGAAGCAGTGCGGGCCGCCGCTGTTCTCCGCGACGTTGCCGCCGATCGTGCACACCGATTGGCTCGACGGATCCGGCGCATAGTGGAGCGCGAGGTGCTTCACGTGCGTCGTGAGGTCGAGGTTGACGACTCCGGGTTGCACGACGGCGATGCGGTCGACGACGTCGACTTCGAGCACCTTGCGCATGCGCGCGAGCTCGACGACGACTGCGGGCGCCACGGGCGTCGGGCCGCCGGAGAGGCACGTTCCTGCGCCGCGCGGCACGAACGGCACGCGATGGCGATGGAGGATGCGCAGCACCTTCTGCACTTCTTCCGTCGACTCGGGGAACACGACGGCGAGCGGCGGTTGCCGATGGATCGTGTAGCCGTCGCACTCGTAGGCGAGCAGCGCGTCGCGCTTCGTGATCGCGCGCGCCTTGCCGAGCAGCGCCTCGAGTTCGCGTACGACGGTCGTCATGGGGGCGAGGAGCATAGAAGTGGCTTCGCGCAGCGTCGACCGCTGCTGCGAGAGGTCGCGGGGATTGCTGCGCGTCGCGGCCGCCGTCGGTTCGGTGCATTCCGCTCGAAGTTCGCGCGCAGGCACGGGACGGCGGCCCATGCGAATGGGCGTCCGCGAGGCCGTGAGCGGCGCGCTTTCGCGCAGTTCGTTCGCCGCGAGCGATTGCGACATGCCACGACGTCCCGACTCGGGACGCCGCTCCGTGTGGGCCAACTGCCCACGCCATCGATCCGTCCGCGAACGACCCGCGCCCGTGCTCGTGGCGCCGAACACGCGTCACGTTGCGGCGCAGCGTGAGGAGGTAGCTTCCTTTGCGGTCCTCGCAGTTCGCGGGCCGCAGATTCTGCGACCGTCGATCTCACCAACGACGGCGCAACTGGAGCCTCACCATGTTCGCACGCACTCTCGCCGCCTCGGTCCTTCTGTCCGGCCTCGCTCTCGCGCAAGGCCCTGCCACGGTGCTCGTCGACTCGTTCGCACACGGATGCGGCCAGCAAGGCGCTGTGTTGCCCAACGGCCAGACCGCCTCGGCTTCGGTCCGCTTCGCCTACGACGCGTCGACCGCGATCCTCGAAGTCACGGTCGCCAACCTGCTCGCAGGCGGCGCGACGGCGACCACGCCGGTGATCGACGAGATCTTCTTCAATGCGCCCGAAGGCACGATCTCCTCGGCGACGATGATCGCGCAGACCGCGAACGGCTCCGTCCAGCCCAACTTCCGCCTCGACTTCGACGACGACTCGGAGTCTGCGCCGGTGCTCGTCACGTCGAGCTGCTTCGGCGAGTTCAACTTCTGCCTGATGGCGCAGAGCAACGGCCACGGCGTCGCGAGCGCGACGGCCACGCAGACCTGCGAAATCGGCGTCGGCCCCTTCCTCGTCGAACCGACCTTCCGCATCCAACTGCAAGGCCCTGGCGTCAGCGGCCTCGACTCCAGCAGCTTCGCGGCCGCGGCCTCGCGCTCGCACAGCCATCGCCGGGTCAACATCGCTGCGACGTTCACCGACGGCAACTGCACCAACCGCGCCACGGTCGGCAACGGCCACGAGTGCAACACCGCGGTGTTCCTGCGCGGCCTGCCTCGCATCGGTGACGCCGTGCAACTCTGCGTCGCGGGCAACAACCAGTGCCGGTCCTTCATCGGTGTCAGCGCCACGCCTGGCCCCGAGCTCTTCAAGGACTACATCCTGCCGATCGGAACGCCGATCCTGTTCACGCTGGACTTCGGCTACTTCCCGCAGAACCAGCACGAGTTCCAGCTGCCGCTGCAGATCCCGATGGACTGGGGCATCATCGGCCTCGAACTCCACTGGACGAGCCTGACGCACGGCTACGAGAACTTCACGAACTTCCGGTTCGCGCCGGCCTACACGATGACGATCACGGGCCTCTGAGCCCTCTGCGTCGCGCGAACTGCAAGCGAACGAGCCGCGGCGACGCGGCTCGTTGCATTGGTGCGCGGCTCAGCGCGCGATCGGCGCGCTGTCGGTCTTCGGATCGTTCTGCCACGCGGGCTCGCCCGCGAGGTCGCGCGCGACCTGTTCGACGCGTTCGAACACGCGCAGCAGGTTCTGGCCGAGGACCTTCTTGACCGTCTCCTCGCTCTGGCCCGCTGCGAGCAGTTCGTAGGTGATGCGCGGCATCAGCGTCACGTCGTCGATGCCTTGCGGAACGCACGGCACGCCGTCGAAGTCGCTGCCGAGCCCAACGTGGTCCGGGCCTGCGATCTCGATCGCGCGCAGGATGTGTTGCATCAGCATCGCCATCGTCGGCCGCTCCGGCGCGGGAAAGCGCTCGTCGAGCTTCTTCAACGCCTGCGCGAGGTCCTCGCTGCCGTCGGGGAACTTCTTGCGCGCCTCGCGTTCCTGGATCCGCTTCGTCTGCGAGACCTGCGAGCTGCGCTTGCCGTACTCCGCGTCGACGAAGCCGCAGTTGTAGTTGATCATCACGACGCCGCCGTTCTTGCTGAGCGCGCGCAGCATGTCGTCGGTGACGTTGCGCGGATGTTCGCAGATCGCGCGCAGCGAGCTGTGCGAGCAGATCACCGGCGCGCGCGTGACCGCGAGCACGTCGAAGAACGTGCGGTCCGACACGTGGCTCACGTCGACCATCATCCCGAGCCGGTTCATCTCCTTGACGACCTTCTGGCCGAGCGTGTTGAGGCCGCCCCAGCGCGGCACCGAGTCGGCGCACGAGTCCGCGTATTCGTTGTGGTTGGTGTGCGTCAGCGTCATGTAGCGCACGCCGAGCAGGTGGAACATGCGCAGCAGCGCCAGCTGGCCTTCGATCGCGTGGCCGCCCTCGATGCCCATGCACGCCGCGTGCTTGCCGCTCGCGAGCGCGGTGCGGATCGACGGGATCGAATCGCACACCGCCATCTGGTCCGGATAACGGTCCGCCGTTCGGACGAGCCCGTCGATCATCGCGAGCGCGCGGCGCGCGCTGCCGTTCGCCGTGCCTGCGTCCTTCGGCCGCGGCCAGTCTTCGTCGCCCTCGTCCTTGCGGAACAGTCCCTGCTCGTCGCCGTAGAACCGCGACGCGACGTAGATCGAATAGAACGCGACGTCGAGCCCGCCTTGCCGGATGCGCGGCAGGTCCATGTGCCCGTCCTTGGCGCGCGGGCCCATGTCGAACCCTTCGTCGAGGATGCGGCTCGTCGTGTCCGTGTGCGTGTCGACCACAACCGCGTCGTGGTGGACCTTCAGCGCGCGCTGCCACAGCGCCGGATCGAGGCCTTCTGGCATCGGCGTCGCAGGCTCCTGGCCTGCGAGCACTGCGGAGAACAACAACGACGCTGCGTATGCGCGCTTGAGCATTCGCGGATGGTCCCCTATGCCTCTTGCTTTGGAAAGCAGTCCGGAGCCTCGACGACGTTGCGACTTTTCGCCATCAGCGACCTGCACCTCAGCTTCGGCGTCGACAAGCCGATGGACATCTTCGGCGACCACTGGGCCGACCACGCGGGCAAGATGCAGGCCGCGTGGGACACGATCGTCGGTCCCGACGACTGGGTGCTCGTCGGCGGCGACACGTCCTGGGGCCTGACCTGGAAGGAAGCGGCGCCGGACCTCGAATGGCTCGGCGCGCGCACGGGCCGCAAGGTCCTGATCCGCGGCAACCACTGCACGTGGTGGCCGCGCGGCACCGGCGTGCGCGACAAGCTGCAGAAGCTCGTGCACCCGTCGATCCACATGCTGCAGTCGAACGCGTTCCGTCTCGACGACGGCACCGTCGTCGTGGGCTCGCGGCTGTGGGATCCGCCGGACGCGCCGTGGGCCGAGCCCGAGGCGGCGAAGATCTTCCAGCGCGAACTCGGCTTCCTGCAGCAGTCGATCGAGGCGGGCAAGGCGCTCGGCGGCTGCGTCCCGGGCTCGCGCACCGTCGCGCTCATCCACTATCCGCCGAAGTATGCGGACGGCCGCGAGACGCCCGCCGTGCAGATGATGCGCGACGCGAACGTGCGGCTCTGCGTCTACGGCCACTTGCACGGCCGCGACCTCAAGCACGGCTACCAGGGCGACTCCAACGGGGTCCGCTACGTGCTCGCTTCGGTCGACGCGATCGACTTCCGCCCGATCCCCGTGGAACTCGCTGACCCGCTGTGAAGCCCGAGGTCGCTCTCGTCATCGCGCTGTTCGCCATGCTCGCGTCGCTGTTCGCGTCGATGCGGCTCGACCGGCGTCGCCTGAAGCGCCACTTCGCAGAACGCGGCGGCGTCGTGTCGTCGATGCGCTGGCTGCCGTTCGGCCGCGGCTGGCTCGGCTCGCTGCACGAGACGATCTACGCGGTGCGCTATCGCGACACGGGCGGCGTCGAGCGGCGCGCGGTCGTGCACACGAGCATCCTCACGGGCGTGCACGTCGACGAAGACCGCGAAGTCGGCGCCGGCGCGTAGCCGCAACGCGCAAGCCGCTGTGCTGCCGAACGCCGCAGGCCGTGCGGCCGTGAGGGCTGGTGCTCCATCGAGTGCGCGGACGGTCTCGCGCGACTCCGACGCCATTGCGTGTTGCTGCCTCGCCGCTCAGGGCTGCGGGGCCTGGCCGCCCTGCGGGGGCTTCGGCTTGGAGGC
>CAZEQF010000157.1:0-9221 GCA_964514315.1 uncultured Singulisphaera sp.
CGTGCACGCAGCAGTAGTCGAACTCGATGCCCTGGCCGATCCGGTTGGGGCCGCCGCCGATGACGATCACGCGCTGCTTGGGCTTGCCGGCCTTGGGCTCCGCCCCGGCCTCGTCCTCGGTCCCGTCGTAGGTCGAGTACAGGTACGGCGTGTGGCTCGGGTACTCGGCGGCGCAGGTGTCGACGCGCTTGTACGCCGGCACGACGCCGAGCTTCTTGCGGTGCTCGCGCACCTCCCACTCGCTGACCTTGCCGGCGAAGGCCGCGGCGATCTGGCGGTCGCTGAAGCCGAGCTTCTTGGTCGTGCGCAGGAACTCCGCCGTCAGCGCGTGCATGCCGTTGCCGCACGCGGCGACGATCGCCTGCTCGTGCGCGACCAGCGTGCGCAACTGGTCGAGGAACCACGGGTCGATGCGGCTCGTCTCGTGGATCTCGTCGTTGCTCATCCCGACCAGCATCGCCGTGCGCACCCAGTCGATGCGGTCGGCGCGCGGCGTGACGAGGTGGGGGCGGATCGCCTCGGCGTTGCAGTCCTCCGGCTTGCAGTGCGGCTTGCCCGGCACGTTGCCGAAGCCGTTGCGGCCGGTCTCCAGGCCGCGCAGGGCCTTCTGCATCGCCTCCTTGAAGGTGCGGCCGATCGCCATCACCTCGCCGACCGACTTCATCTGCGTCGTCAGCACCGAGTCGGCGGTCGGGAACTTCTCGAACGCCCAGCGCGGGAACTTGACGACGCAGTAGTCGATCGTCGGCTCGAAGCAGGCCTTCGTCGTCTTCGTGATGTCGTTGTCGAGCTCGTCGAGCGTGTAGCCGACGGCCAGCTTGGCGGCGATCTTGGCGATCGGGAAGCCGGTCGCCTTGCTCGCCAGCGCCGAGCTGCGGCTGACGCGCGGGTTCATCTCGATCACGATCATGCGCCCGTCCTTCGGGTTGATCGCGAACTGCACGTTGCTGCCGCCGGTATCGACGCCGATCTCACGCATCACCGCGATCGCCGCGTCGCGCATGAGCTGGTACTCGCGGTCCGTCAGCGTTTGTGCGGGCGCCACGGTGATCGAGTCGCCGGTGTGCACGCCCATCGGATCGAAGTTCTCGATCGAGCAGATGATGACGACGTTGTCCTTCGTGTCGCGCATCACCTCCAGCTCGTATTCCTTCCAGCCGGCGATGGACTCTTCGACGAGGATCTCGCTGTTGAGCGACAGTTCGAGGCCGCGCGCCGCGATCTCCTCGAACTCCTGCAGGTTGTAGGCGATGCCGCCGCCGGAGCCGCCGAGCGTGAAGCCCGGTCGGATGACCGCAGGAAGGCCGATCTCGTCGAGCGCTTGCCGCGCTTCCGTCATGCTGTAGGCGAGGCGGCTACGCGCGCATTCGAGGCCGATCTTCTCCATCGCCGCGCGGAACTCCTGGCGGCCTTCGGCCTTCTGGATCGCGTGCGGCTTCGCGCCGATCAGCTCGATGCCGAGCTTCTCGAACACGCCCATGTCGTGGAGCTGCATCGCGCAGTTGAGCGCCGTCTGGCCGCCGAGGGTCGGCAGCACGGCATCGGGGCGCTCCTTCTCCAGGATCTTCGCGACCGTCTCCGGCGTGATCGGCTCGATGTAGGTCCGATCCGCCGTCTCGGGATCGGTCATGATCGTCGCCGGGTTGCTGTTGATCAGGATGACTTTGTAGCCATCGCTGCGCAGCGACTTGCAGGCCTGCACGCCCGAGTAGTCGAACTCACAGGCTTGCCCGATGATGATGGGGCCAGAGCCGATGATCAGGATCGATTTCAGGTCGTCGCGGCGTGGCATCGGGGGCGGGACTACACCGGAACCCCGGAATGCGCGCGAGCAGAAAAATCGACCCGCTCCGGGTGCTCCGCTGCGAGGGTGGCAGCGGGGGGATGGCGTGCCTGGACGGAATCCCGCACGGCAAGTCCCGGCAAGGACTTGTGGCGGATCGGGTCCCGCTCAGCCGACCTGCAACAAGGCTGCGATCCGGTCGGTCCGCAGGCGCTCGACGCGGCTTTGGCCGATGCCGGTCGGAACCACGAAGTGGATCGTGCCTGCTTCGGCCTTCTTGTCGCGCAGCAGGTAGGGCAACAGCGCGTCGACCGACGGCAGTTCGGTGCGCCGATGGCCGTAGCGGAGCAGCAGGTTGCGGCACCGTTCCGAGTCCTCGCGGCGGATCGCGGACAGCGCGTCGGCGACATCGAGCGCGAAGTGCAGTCCGCGCGCGACGCACAACCCGTGCGGCTCCTGGTAGCCAGAACAGGCTTCGAGCGCGTGGCCGAGCGTGTGCCCGAGGTTGAGGAGGCGCCGCGGGCCCTCTTCGCGAAGGTCGGACTCGACGACTGCGGCCTTGGCTGCGAGCGCGCGATGGATCACGCGTTCGACCACGGCGCCTTGCCGGCCCGTGACTTCGTCCGACTGGCGTTCGAGGATCGCGAACAGGTTCGCGTCGAGGCCGATGCCGACTTTGATCGCCTCCGCGAGGCCGCTGCGGAACTCTGCTTCGGGCAGCCCTTCGAGCATCGTTGGGTCGACGTAGACGCGCGCTGGCGGATGCACCGCGCCCACGAGGTTCTTGCCCTCGGGCAGGTTGACCGCGGTCTTGCCGCCGACGGCGCTGTCGACCATCGCCATCATCGTGGTGGGCGCTTGCCAGCACTCGATGCCGCGCAGGTAGAGGGCCGCGCACAGGCCGCCGAGGTCGCCGATGGTGCCGCCGCCGATCGCGACGAAGAGTCCCTTCCGGTCGATTCCGGCGGACGCCATCGCGCGCAGCACGAGCTCCGCCTGCGCCAGCGTCTTGAGGCTCTCGCCGGCTTGCGCGTGCAGCGCGGTCCAGTCCTTCGAGACCAGTTCCGGCCGTCGTTCCGCAATGGCTGCGTCGACGAGCGCGAACACGGGGCGGCCCGCAGAGTCCGCGAGCATCTGGCGCAGCGCGCCTTCGCCGATGCGCACGTGCGTGGGGGCTTCGTGCGGCGGCCTGCAGGAGAAGTCGATCACGATTGCTGTGCCGTGTTCGCCGTGCCGCGGCGGCGCTTGCGGCGGCGTTCGATGAGCGCGTCTTCCTGCGCGAGCGAGCGCTGCTTCTCGCGGCGGGCGCCCCACCATGCGAACAGCACGATCAGCACCGTTCCGCCAAACGCCCACGAACTGATCTCGCGCATGCCGCGACCGGTCTCGAACACGAACAGGTCGAGCGAGTTGGCGACGAACAGCGGCGTCCACATCTGCTTGCCGTTGCGCGTCTCGTAGCTGTAGCGGCGGAAGTAGTAGGCGTTGACCTCGAGCGACGAGCCGAGCGGCTGCTTCGTGCCGTGCGGCAACCACACGGGGATCGTCTTGCCGCCGACGTCGCGGACCTGGACCCACGCTTCGGTCCACTCGCGGATTCCCGCAGGGTTGGGCTTCGCCGTGATCGTGCGCGTGGCGGCGAGCGTGCCGAGGATGCGCATCGGCGTGCCGTGCGCGACTTCGTTCTTCTTGAACGCGTCCCAGATGTCCTGCGCGTTGAGCGCGGGCACCTTGCGCCATTCCGCCTTCGTCATCGGCGTGACGTCGCGCGCGTATGCGCCGAGGTGCCACAACGCGCTCGACTGGTCCTCGTCGATCGGCTTCCACGAGTTGTCGGAGCTGAGGACTTCGCCGCCCTCGCGCACCACGTCGTCGACCTTCGCGAGCGCGTTCGGGTCGAGCGTCGTCACGGGCGCCCAGTCCTCGTAGTCCTTCTTCAGTTCTGCGCCGACGAGCAGCGGCGTCTTCGTGGATTCCGTCGGGTGGGCGACATCGCGCAGCTTGAGCACGTAGCCCTCGGCCCGCGCCCATGCGCCTTCGACGACTTCGGCTTCGGGCGCTTTCGAGAACGTGAACAGGACCAGCGAGCCGTCGCGAAGCCGCAGCGTCGCTTCGTAGATGCCGTAGCCCGGCACCGGATGCCCCGGCCGCGGCCCCGCGATCTGTTCGATCTTGCCGCGGTAGTAGATCCAGCGGCCGCGCCACTCGCCGATGTTCGTCTGCAGCGCCGTGAGCGGGACCATGTCGGCGGGCATGCCGAGCGCGCGCGCCGCCTCCGGGCTCACGTTGAGGCTCTGCGCGAGCAGGTGCGACAGCGGCTCCGCTTCGAGGAACAGGCGTTGTTCGCGCGTTGCGTCCTTCGCCTTGTCGAGGATGGCGGAATCGATGCGTGGCACCGAGACGAGCGGAGCCTCGGGTTCTGCGATCGAGCCCTGCTGGATCTCGACCGCAGGGTTCCAGAACACGACGAGGTAGAGCGCGAGCGCGCAGAACGCCGCCGTCGCCATCAGGCGGATCGCGGAGCCGCGCGGCATGAACGGCACTTCGGCGGGCTTCTGCTTCGGCGCAGGCATCGTCATGGCGGATCTAGGCCAAGGGGTCGGCGAGCGGTGGGGGCTTCGCCGGAAATCGCAGGGGGGAAAGCGCCTGCCGGGGGAGCCGGCGAGGGCAACTCGTCGGCTCGAACGGAGCGAAGGGCTGCGCGGTTCGCGCGCAGTGCGGCGAAGGCCTCAGGCGCCTTCGGGCTTGTCGAACAATCCGCCGAGGTGGAAGTTGGCGATGTCCGAGCGGTCGACGATCGTCGCGGCGTTCACGCCGAGCACGATGGCGATGACTTCGGCGACCTCTTCACTCGTGGCGCCTTCCTTCTTGGCCTTCTTGAGGTGGCCTTCGAGGCAGCCCTTGCAGCCGCTCACGAGCGCTGCCGCGATCGCGACGAACTCCTTCGTCTTGATGTCGAGCTTCGACTTGCCGTACGTGGCCTTGTAGAAGCTCATGTACAGCTGCTTCAGCTCGGGAGTCAGCAGCGCGTAGCTGCGCATCGAGGAGCTGGGCAGGCGGCCGTCGCCGAGAACGCCGTCGGCGGGCGGCTTGTTGGGAGTGTCGCTCATGAATGGGTGCGGCTGCGCCGGACGGCGCAGAACTGCGTGCGGATCAGGGGCGAGGATTATTGCAGAGAGAGCTGCAAGCGCACCAGTGCATCGCGGTCTGTTGCAGTCTCGATGCGTCGATACGCCTCCTCGAACCGCATCCACTGCAGTTCGCCGACCATCGGGCCGGGCGTGAGTCCTTGGAGTTGCTCGCCCGCGACGCCGGCCTGCCACGCGAACGGCCACTCGACGAGGCCCATGTCGCCGAACAGCTCCTTCTGCGGCGCGGCGATCTCCATGAGGTGCACCGGGCGGCGCAGGCCGGTCTCGGCTCGCACTTCGCGAAGCACCGCGTCTTCGGTCTTCTCGCCAGGGGCGACCGTGCCGATCACGGGGCCGAGCGGCCACTCGGCGCGAGGCCGTTGGCGCAACAGCAGGAACTGCGGTCCCTGTTCCAGGATCTGGAACACGAACACGCGGACGCGGTGTTCGAGGGCATACATCGTTCGGACTCCAGGATGGCTAGTCCTGCTGATCGGCAGGGATGCCGACCTGCGCAGGCCCGAAGTACGATTTTTTTCGACCCGTCGCGATCCAGGAAGCCCCTGCCGGATCGCGCTGCCCGCGCTACTTGCCGCCGTCCGTCTTCGATCCGCCCTTGGTGTCGGCGGATCCGTCGACCGCGCCGCCGAGTCCGTCGAGGGCCGACTTCTTCGCATTCGCCTGCCGGAACATCTCGCCGACCATCGCGAAGCTGTGGGGCAGCGTCTGGTCCTGGAAGCCCGCGCCCCACGAGTGGCCGCCGCCTTCGATCAGGCGCCACGTGTGCTCGATCTTCTTCTCGTCGAGAACGCCGTGCAGCGCCTCGTTGCCGACCGCGAATCCGTAGCGGTCCTCGGTGCCGGCGTCGAAGTAGATGCGCAGGCCGTTCAGGGTCTTCGGCTCCAGCGTGCGCGCGATGCACAGCGGGTTGGCCTTCTGCCACGGCTCCTTCTCGATCGGGTCGCCGAACACCTCGACGAGGCCGAACTGCTTCGCCGCGCCCTTCATGCGGTCGGGCAGGTTGTTCGGGTCCTCGGGCAGGATCGCCGCGCTGTGCACCCCGACTGCGCCGAACAGGTCGGGAGCCTGCAGCGCGATGCGCAGCGCAGCCATGCCGCCCATGCTGACCCCGAGGATCGCGCGGTCTTCGCGGCGGTCGCTCACGCGGTAGGTCTTGGCGACGTGCGCGAGCAGGTCCTTCGTGACGAGGTCTTCGTACTTCTTGTCCTTGCGGTTCACGTACATCGACGTGCGGCCGCCGTTGGGGCACACGAAGACGCACGGCGGCAGCTTGCCGTCCTTGGTCGCCGCGTCGAGCACCGGCGCGCCGCCGCGGCCGTGGAACCGCATGTGGTCCTCGAACATGCCGTGGAGCCACACGACGAGCGGGTACTTCGCGTCCTTGTTCTTCTCGTCGTCGTAGTCCTTCGGCAGGTAGATGCCGTACTGCACGTCGTCGCCGACCGACTCGCTCGCAAACGTCTTCTCCGCGAACGTCATCGTCTCGAGCTTGATGCTGTCAGGGTCGACGTTGCGGCGGCCGCGACCGCCCTGCGCCGACGCGTGCGCGGTGAGCGTGGAGACGACGGCGAGAAGCAGGATCGTTTGGGTCGGGCGCATGCGGTCCTCGTGGGGCGCGCAACGGTAGCGGCGCAGGGAGCCGCGCGGGAGTGCCGCTTCGCGCGCCGTTCGTCGCCGTGGCGTTTCGTGGATGTCTCATCTACGTTTCGGCGCCCCAGGGCGGTTTGCCGCCAGCGAACGAGAGCCTCCTCCCATGCTCCACGATCCTGCCGCCGAACGACTGGCTCCGCTGTTGAGCCAGTTGGAGAACTTCGAACGGTCGCGCCCCGATCGTCGCGTGTGGGACCTCGCGAACGCGCGCGCGCTGCTGGCTCCGCTCGGCGTCCCGCCTGCGCACGGCAAGGCGATCCAGGTCGGCGGCAGCAAGGGGAAGGGCACGGTGTGCGCGTTCCTCGGCGCGCTGGGCCAGGCGAGCGGACTTCGCGCCGGCGCCTACCTGTCGCCGCACGTGACGACGATCCTCGAGCGCATCCTGCTCGACGGCCGCACCGTGACGACGGAAGCGATGGAGACGCAGTTGCGCCTCGTGCTGGCGCGCGCGGACCAACTCGGCGTCAAGGCGACGTTCTTCGAGGCGCTGACGGTCGCGGCGGTGCAGGCGTTCGTCGCCGCGCGCACGGACCTCGCGATCTACGAAGTGGGGCTCGGCGGCAGGTTCGATGCGACGACCGCGATCCCGGTCGATGCGTCGATCCTCACCGGCGTGGAGCTCGAGCACACCGCGGTGCTCGGCTCGACGGTCGCGGCGATCGCTTCGGAGAAGGCGTGGATCGTGCGGCCTTCCGGCGTCGCGTTCACGGCCGCGCGCGGCGATGCGCTCGCGGTGGTCGAGAACCACGCGAAGGGCTGTGGCGCGAAGCTCTACGTGCTCGGCACCGACCTGCATCTCGTCGATGCCAGTTGGGAAGGCGCGGACTATCGCGCGCGCCTCGTGTTGCCCGGTGGCCGCGAACTGCCGGTCTGGTTGCCGGACGCGCGCGGCTACGAGCCGCAGGCGCTCGCGCTCGCCGCAGCGGCGCTCGCGCACGTTCGGCCGGACGCGGCGTTGTGTCTCGATCCCGCGCCGCGGCCGTGGCAATTGCCGTGTCGCTTCGACGTCGCTCGTTGCGAGGACGGGCTGCCGTTCGTGTTCGACGGCGCGCACACCGAACAGTCGCTGCTCGCGGTTGCGGGCGAATTCCGTCGCCGATGGCCCGATCGCAAGGCGGTCGTGCTGTTTGGCTCGGCTTCGGACAAGCGTTGGCGGCAGGGCTTGAGCGCGCTGTTGCCGATCGCCGATAGCTTCGTCCTGACGGAGCTCACGGGCACCGTCGGCGAGGACCCGCAGGTCGTCGCGGACTGGCTGCGCGCGCAAGGCGGCGCGGTCTCGGTGATCCGATCGGTTCCCGAGGCTGTCGCTGCGGTCTGCGCTGTGCCATTGCCGCGACTCTGCTGCGGTTCGTTCTACCTCGCCGGCGAAGCGCGCGCGCTCCTCGCCTCGCGAGCCGCACGATGAACCAACCGAACCGCAACTCCGGCGGCGCGTCCGCGCCGGTGATCGTCGAAGACCTGTTCCTGACCGATTCGTTCCTCATCAAGGGACGGCTTCCGAACAAGACGAAGCGCCTCTCGAACGTGCTGGAGGACTGGTCGAAGACGTTCCTCACGATCGAGGACGCGACGATGGTCTCGCTGCGCAACGGCGAGGTGATCCGCACGCCGAGCGTGCAGGTGAACCAGAAGGAAGTGATCTGCGCGCACGAGCTGATCGACTTCGCCGGCGACGACATGCTTCGCCGCCTCGCGCAGCCCAACAAGGCCGTGCGCATCCGCGCGTTCTACAACGGCGCGGTGCAGTTCGAGCTGACAGGCAACGTCGAGCCGGGCGCATACGAGCAGCAGGTTTCGAACCGCAAGTACTTCATCATGCAGACGCCGATCCTGCGCGGGCTCGACCTGTCGCCGCAGGAACTGCAGGTGCTCGGCACGCTCGAGTACGCGATCGTCCGCAAGGACAAGCTCGCCTACGTCTACGACTTCCGCGGCTGAGGCCGCGACGGTCCGTCGCGAGCACCGCCGCGCGCGACGCGCGGTTGTGCGCGAGCTTGCGTGCGGCATGATCCGCCGCGCGTGATCTCGACGATCCCAGTGCACGAAGGGCCGCGGCCCGTGTGGTTCGACCGCACGGTCGCAGGCGTGGTGTTCGCCGCCGCGCTCGTGTGCTTCGTCGCGCTGCTGTCGATCGAGCCCGATCCGAAGGGCTACGACACGCACACGCAGCTCGGCATGTCCGCGTGCAACTGGCCGAAGGTCTACGGCTATCCGTGCCCTACGTGCGGCGCGACGACCGCGGCGACGTTGGTGGTGCACGGCCGACTGCTCGCTGCATTCGCGACGCAGCCGTTCGGCGCCGCGTTCGCGCTCGCGGGCATCGCGCTCGGCGCGATCGCAGGCTGGTGCTTGCTGCGTTCGCGTTCGTTCCTCGACGTCTATGTGCAGCTGCCGCGCACGGCGATCGCGTTGTCTGCCGTGCTGCTGCTGTTCGCGTCGTGGGGCTACAAGTGCCTCGGCTTCCAGGCCGGTTGAGCGCCCCCTGATCTCGCGATGGTTGATGCCTGGCAGGCGCGTCTGTGCCATTGGCCTGCTCCCTGTCACAGGACTCTTTCCGTGCTTTCTCCGAAGGCCGGAGGTGGGGAATGCTGAGGGATTTGACCCGGTTGCGGAACCTGTTTGGGACCCATGAGAGG
>CAZEQF010000158.1:0-1677 GCA_964514315.1 uncultured Singulisphaera sp.
ACCCCAGGCCGGAAGCTGGCCAACGAATCGCTCCGGACACGGCATGGCCTACAACCCGGTGCGCCGCGTCACCGTCCTGCACGGCGGCTCTGGTGGCCAAGGAGGGTTAGGGGACACCTGGACATACGACGGAACAGCCTGGTCCCAGGTCTCCTCGACTTACATCAGCTACCAATCGCCCATGGTCTACGACCAGACCCGCGGGCGCATGCTGATGCACATCGGCTACTCGCCGTCTCAAGGATGCCTCGGTGCGACGGTGGAACTCAGCGCTTCCGGATCCAACCCCTCCGTTGGCTACACGCAATTGAGCACCAACGGCACGCCCCGTTATCCCTACCTGCACGCAACCGCACCGCTGCCGCAGGGAGGTCTCGTGATGTTCGGCGGGCAGAGTTTCTCCGCGCCACTACCCGTCCTGACCTACGAGTGGCAGCAAGGCTCGTGGAGCAAGGTCTACTCCCTCCTCAACCCGTCCACTCGAAGCGAGCACGCTCTGATCCTCGATACGGCCCGCTCGAACAATGTGATGTTCGGTGGCCTCAACCCGAATGGCGTGCCGCTGAACGACACCTGGACCTACGCCAACGGTCAGTGGCAGAACATCCCGCAGCCGCAAGGTCCATCGGCGCGCCACGGGCACCGCATGTGCTTCGACTCTGTCCGCAACGAGGCGCTGCTGTTCGGTGGGCTCAGCGCCACAGGCTCCTACCTTGACGACTTCTGGTCGTGGAACGGAACCGCGTGGAGCCAGAAGTCCGTGACCCTGAGGCCGGCTCGTCGCTACCGGCACGGACTCGCGTTCGACAGCCGCCGCTCGGTCGCAGTGCTCTACGGTGGCACAGACTCCATCGGCGCCAAACTGGACACTTGGGAATGGGATGGGACGTCGTGGGCGATCAAGTCGCCTATCAACTCGCTCGGCCAGTGCGGCGGGACGACTGCACAAGCCCGCTTCGGCTTCGGCATGGCCTACGAGCCCCGCGCGGAGCGAGTGGTGCTGTTCGGCGGCAACAACCCGAACAGCAACCCCTACTCCAACGACCTGTGGTCCTGGGACGGCCAGAGCTGGCAGCAGCACACCAACACCACCGGCATCCCCGGCGGACGAAGCGACACGCAGATGGTCTACGACCCCACGAGTCGCAAGCTGATGATCCACGCCGGCGGCACCAGCAGCTTCGCATATGAGGATCTGTGGGAAGTGCAGCTACCCGTCTTCTCGCGTTACCGGGAGTACGGCACCGCGGGCGTGGGTAGCCGTGGCCCGCTCGAGCTTCGCGTCCTAGGCCAGTCCTTCACGACGAGGCTTACCGGCTTGTCCTCGGGCTTCGCCGCAGGCGTTGGCTTCGTCGGGTTCTCGGATCAGTCGATCAACGGCATCCCATTGCCGATCGACCTCACGCCTGTCGGCATTCCTGGCTGCAGCGCCTACCACTCGGCAGAAATCGACATGCCGATCGGACTCCCCACCGGCAATCCGCTTTCGACAAGCTGGAGCCTCAGCATCCCCAACGACCCCGTGTTCCTGTCGGTCGAGATCTACCTGCAGGCCTTGGCGCTCGAAGGCTTCGGCTACTCGCGTTTCGCAACGCTCTCAAACGGGATCGCCGCTCGAATCGGCGATCGCTAACGCCGCCGCGCGGCCGCGAGTCAAACCACCCCTACCGCCCGCAA
>CAZEQF010000158.1:1687-9206 GCA_964514315.1 uncultured Singulisphaera sp.
CCTTTTTGCAGCCCTCCGACTTCTGGGGCCGGGTGCAGTCCGCCGGCTACCTCGCCAGCCTCCTCGGCTCCGGCGCCGCGGCCCTCTACTTCTGCTACTTCCTTCCCCCCCCCCCCCCCCTTCCCCCCCCCCCCCTCCCGCCCACCGTCGTCTTCCCCCCCCCCTACCGCCCGCAATACAGCCGCGTCATGTCCACCATCGCCATGCGGTCCCGCAGTTCGCGGCATCGCGAGGCGGTGCGCAACGCGTCGATGTCTTCCGGCACCGAATCGAACGTGTGCTTGCTCGCGACGACGACGACCTTGGTGCGCGCGCGCGACAACGCGACGTTGAGGCGGTTCTCGTTGAGGTGGAAGGCGCCGCGGCCGCGCGATTCGTCGGGGTCGCCGGCGGTGAGCGAGAGGATCACGGCTTCGCGTTCCTGGCCTTGGATGCGATCGACGGTGTCGCAGACGAGGTCTTCGATCGCGGGCAGTTCCTTGCTCCCGATCGCGGCGCGCAACGCCTGAACCTGCGCGCGGAACGGCGCGATCACGGCGATCTCACGCGTCGGCACGCCGTGGCGGCGCACGAGCTCGGCGACGACGTCGGCGACGGCGCGCGCCTCTTCGTGTGAACGGCTGCCGGGCTGGCGATGGTCGACGCGCAGCCACACGACGGGGTGCGAAGGATCGAGCGCTTCGTCGAGCATGCCGCCGGACACGAACGGCAGGCGACGCGCAGCGGACGTCGGGTCGGGACGAAGGCGACCGCCGTAGTAGGTCTGGCTGACGAGGCCGCACACGCCTTCGTTCATGCGATACGTCACGTCGAGCATGTGCCCGCCGTAGCGCGCGTGCAGCAGGCCGAAGATCGAGTCCGCGGCGTCGCGGTCCTTGTGCTCGGCCTGCGCGACGGGCGGCAACTGCAGGTGGTCGCCGAAGAACAGCCAACGTTGGCTGCGCAGCATCGGCGGCAGCGCGTGCGGGATCGGCATCTGGCCCGCTTCGTCGATCACCGTGTAGTGGAAGCGCACTTCGGCCGGCAGCTTCGCGAACTGGAAGCACGTGCCCGCGATGACTGCACGTTCTTGCGGCAGATACATGCGACGCGCGTCGCCGAGCTTCACGCGCGCGCGCAGCAACTCGGCGCGCGACTCTGCGACGCCGCCGGTGTCGCCGCCGATCTTCACGAGGTCGAGGTCCGGCGCGACCCTGCGGATCGCGAGCAACGCGTTGTCGACCGCGTTGTGCGTGAACGCGGACAGCGCGATGCGACAACCCTTCGAACACAGCGCGGCGATGACTTCTGCGAGCAGCTTGGTCTTGCCGGTGCCGGGCGGGCCTTGCACGAGCACGAAGCCGTCGGTCGCGATCGCAGCGGCGCCGGCCTCGACTTGCGCAGGATTGAGTCCGCGCGCCAACAACGCCGCGCGCGCGCGTTCGCGGCGAGCTTCGTCGAACTGCGGCGCGCGGCGACCTTCGAGCGCTGCGCGTGTCCACTCGTGGTCGAACGCTTCGCGCACCGCGGATGCGAGCGTGCCGCGACCTTCCTGTTCGCGACGGTCGACGACGTAGGCGCGGCCTGGCTCGAACTCGATCACCGCGCCCTTCTGGTACGGATCGAGCTCGAGCAACAATCGCCCCGTGCGCGCGTCGTAGGAGCGGTAGTTCAGCGGCTTGCCCGCGTCGAGGTCGTGGCCGTCGCCGACGCACACCTTGTCGCCGGTGCGGAACTTGGATCCGTTCTCGCGGCAGTCGAACGCGTGCGCAGTCCCGTCGCGGCCGACGTAGACGGCATCGTGGATGCAGTCGCCTTCGAGCACGCGCAGGTCCACCGGCTGCGAACGCAACTCGCGACGTTGGTGGCGTTCGCTGTCTTGTTCGCGCGCGAGGTAGCGCAGCAGCCGTTGTTCGAGCGTGAGGTCCAAGGTCGTCGGCGCAGCAGGAAGAGGAGACGCGAGCGATGTCGCTACAGGGTGGCGAACGTGAGCGGCGCCGCGTCGAGGATGCGACGCTTCAACTCCGCGAGGTCGTCGAGGTCGGCGCGCGCCTTCTGCACGAGCGCGTCGTCGTCGCCGGCTTCGGCCCACATCGCCGCTTGCGAAGAATGGCCTGCGCGCAACGGATCGCGTGCCAGCACGACGCGCACGAAGTCGCCGAGCGAGTAGACCGGCTCCGGCATCAACGCCCACGCGCGCAGCCTGCGCTGCATGTCGAAGAAGCGCGACGACAAGCCGACCTCGGCCTCGCGATCCCATGCGTGCGCTTCGTACCAACGCGGCAGCGCAGAATCGAAGTGCAGCAACGGCGCGTCGAGCGGCAACTCCGCGAGCAGCGAGCGGAGGCACGACCACTCCTCGTCGCGCGAACGCGGCAACGCGGTGCGCACCACGGCTCCCTGCTCCTCCGCGATCGGATGGCGAACGGAGAACAGCACGACGCGATCCGCGTAGGGATCCGTGAGCAAATGCACGAGCGCCGCCTTGTCGAGCGAGGGAGCGTTCTTGGGCAAGCGCGGCCGCGCTTCGAGCACGTGGCTTCGCTGCACGCGCGCTTGCGCCGACTTGCGCAAACGACGCAGCAACGCGGGATCGATCTGCGCCGACAACCGCGAGTCCGTGTGCAACTCCGCGAGGTCGCGAGCCGTCTTGCAGTGGTTGGCTTCGAGGATCGCGCGCGCGCCGTGGCTCATGCCCGTGACGAGCGAGAGGTCGTCGCTGTGTTCGAGCTCACTGCGACAACGCTCGTTCCAATGGCAGCTTTCGCAGCCGCGTTGCCAGAACGGCCGCGCGCCGTCGGGCGAACGCGCGAGCTCGAGCACGCGCTGCTCGACGTCGCTCGCGACCGCGAGGTAGTCGGCGACGACGAACGTGTGCTCCGCGCCGGTCTTCAACACGATGCCGCCGCGCGCGGGCATTCGTTGCTGCGCCTCGGCGAGCAACCGCGTGTAGAACAGGACCTGGAGGACCTGGTCGCCGCGCGCGCGGCCCGACGACTTCACGTCGATCACTTCGTAGTGGTGCGCGCCGAGCGCCGATGCGCCTTCGACCTTGCGCATCAAGTCGGGAATGCCGAGACGGTCTTCCGCGAGCAGCACGCCTTGGTGGATCCACGGCGCGCCGTTGCGCATGAGCTCCATCGTCGCGCGCGCGCCGGCCTCCCAGTCGCGCGGCGCATACTGCGGCTGCACGGCGTCGAGCTGCGCGACGTAGCGGTCCTCGAAGTCGCGGCCGCGCTGCATCGAGAACTCCTCCCACGCGTGCGGCGGCCGACGCTCGGACCGGTCGAGCGACAGGTCGAGCGCCGCGAGCCGCGGGCACTTGGCGTAGGAGTAGACGTGCGTGCCGGTGATCCGCCTCATCGGGGCTGCCCTTCTACCGGGGCGAGCGTCACGAGGCAGTCGAGATATGCGGCGCCGAGCCCGAGATCCGTCGTGCGCGCGTCGACGAGCGCGTTGGCGGACTGGCCGCGCTCGAACGCGCCGCCCTTCGGCATGATCGCGATGTCGCGCCGCTGCGCCGGGTCGTGGCGGAGCCGCGCCGTGAGTTCTGCGCGCGGGCTCGCGACGCGGACCAGCGCGCCGTCGGCGATGCCGGGGACCGCGTCGGGGTGCACCGCGATCCACACGTGGTCGCCGAGCCCCGCGCCGGACCAGATCGAAGCCTGGCTCTTCTCGGTCGAGTTCGAGAACAGCCACAACGGCGCGCTGCCGCCCGGCACGCGCGGCGGCGGCAGGCCCGCGTCGCGTTGCGGCGACGGCGCCTCGCGCAGCAGCTGGACCTTGCCGTTCCTGGTCAGCACCTTGCCGTCCGGGAACAACAGCGGACCGGACACCGGGCTCTGCATCGTGCCGCCGTTCTGGCGCAGCGCCTCCAGCGACAACCCGAGTGGCGCGGACTCCGCGAGGGCCAGCCGCTTGAGGTCGTCGATCGAGCCCTGCGGGAAGCCCGCCATCCCGAGCCGCTTCGCGAGGTCCTGGAAGATCTGCGCCTCGTGCGGCACGCCGGGCGGCGGCGCGACCGCGGGCCGCGATTCGCCGATCCAGTGGTGGCCGTAGGAGCCAAGCAGGTCGTCGTCCTCGAGCAGCGACGGCACCGGCAGCACGAGGGCGGCGCGCTTGGCGGTCTCGGTCAAGAAGACATCCGCCACGACCAGATGCTCCACCGCGTCGAGCGCAGCAGCCACAGTAGTACTGTCAGGCAGCATCGCGACCGGGTTGCCGGCGGTGACCCACATCAGCCGGATCTTGGGGGTCGCGGCGAGCAGGTCGTGGCCGAGAACGGGTTCGCGCAGCACGCGCGGCGGGACGACAGCGGGGCCGAACGGCGAGAACGCCTTCCGGCGCTTGAAGTAGAACGAGCACCCGCCGCCGCTGCGGAACAGGTTGCCCGACAGCGCGCACAGGGCGTCGAGGGCGCGGACGATCGCGCCGCCGCGGAGCCGCCGCTGCATGCCCCAGCCGACGAGGATCGCGGTCGGGCCGTCCGCGAGCCGCGCGGCGAGCGACTCGACCACGGCCACCGACACGTCGGCCGCGCGCGCCCAGTCGGCGACCGACCGCGAACGCGCCATCGCCTCGAACTCCGGCAACCCGTCGCAGAACGACGCGGCGTCCGGGACGACGTGGCCGCGCTCGAACAGCACGCGGGCGATGCCCATCGCGAGCTCGAAGTCGCCGCCGGGCGCGGGCTGGATCCGTTCGTCGCAGAGGCTCGCCGTCTTGTGATGGACCGGGTCGACGAGGACGAGCTGCGCGCCGTTCGCCTTGGCCTCCTTGAGGACGGGCACGAGGTGCGTGTTGCTGACCGTGGGGTTCTTGCCCCAGAGCAGGATGTGCCGGCTGTTGCGCAGGTCGTGCAGCGCGTTGCTGTCGCTCGTGCCGAAGTCCTCGATCTGCGCCGCCTCGCCGGCGCCGGAGCAGATGTCGCCGACCTTGCCCGTGACCGGCCCGAACTGGTCGAAGAACAGGTCCGCGAGCTGCTTGAGCAGCCCGAGCGACCCGCCGGACCGGTAGTGGAACACGGCCTCCGGCCCCGACTCGGCGCGGACCGTCCGCAGCCAGGACGCGGCGGTCGCGAGCGCCTCCTCCCAGGAGACGGGCACGAGGCGGCCGTTCTTGCGCAAGAGCGGCTCGCGCAGGCGCGCGGGCCCCGCGAGCAGGTCGGGGTAGCGGCTGGTGCGGAAGCAGAGGAACCCGCGCGTCACCGGATGGGCCGGGTCGCCCGCGACCGAGACGACGCGGCCGTCCTCGACGGTGGCGACGATGCCGCAGGCGTCGGGGCAGTCGCGGCTGCAGGTGGTGCGGCGCAGTTCGTGGGCCATCGGAGGGCGCGGAGTCTAGCAGCCCGGGGGAGAACGGCCGCGTCGCCGAGGGCCCGGCTATCGGATCGACATCCAGCAGCGCGCGAGGAGCCAGATCCACGGGTGCGACGCAGCCCGAACGACGCCGGGACCGGCCCGGGTGCAGGCTCACGGGCAGCATGCGTTCTTCCACGGACTGCTAGCAGCCCGGGGGAGAACGGCCGCGTCGCCGAGGGCCCGGCAGCCGGATCGACATCCAGCAGTGCGCGCGGAGCCAGATCCACGGGTGCGAAGCAGCCCGAACGACGCAGAGATCGGCCCGGGTGCAGGCTCACGGGCTTTCGTTCGTCCACGGGCTGCTCGCTCGGGTTCCTCGCCAGGCTCCGTCGCCGGCCGACGAACATGCGTGCACCGGCAGGGAAGGCGCACGAGTTGACCCCGTCGTGAACCGCGGGATCCCGGCGCCGCGCCGAGGCCGCGAGGGGATGCGCCACCTGGTTTGCCGCCCAAAACCCGACCTCCGACGGCCTGATCAACCGCCCCGTCGCAGAAAAAGCACGGCTCGCGACCCGCGGTGGAACCGGGCCCGCGACAGCCAGAAACCGCCGTGAGCCGAGCCACCCTCCGTGCACGGCTGCGATGCAGGCTGGGCCACGTTGCGCAGCCCTGCCTCGCCGAAGTCCGAACAACACCGCCGAGCAACTCACGCGAGAAACCGCCCCTAGCCCCTCGAATTCGAAGGGCTAGCCAACCGCCCTCCGCGCCCAAGTGCGCGAACGAGCAACCCGAACTTCACACGCTGTTGGCGACTTTCCACCGCCCAAGCCGTGTGTTTGCAGTGGCTTGTCGGGTTTCCCCAATTTCTCTCCACCCTAACGGGAGTTCGGGTCCGCCGAATTTTTCTCGAAGATCCTGCTTCTCCCATGGCATGGGCGGTTTCTAGCCTTTCCCCCCATCAGCCGCCTCGGAGGCGGTAGCAACCCAAACGGTCAACCAAACAAAACCACTGTCGTCGCCTCCGAGTCGACTGCTTCCTGAAGATCCCACTAGGGAGGAGATCATCAAACCCATGTCCAAGTCGATTGCTTCTCTGCTCACGTTCGCGGTCACCACGTCCCTCGCGCTCGCCAACGGCGGTGAGGGCGACAAGAAGAACCCCTTCCAGGGCGGTTCGAACTGGAAGCCCGGCCAGGGCCTCCAGCTGGCGCAGGGCGAGGACTACTCGCTCAACCTCTCCGGCCAGATCCAGGCCGGCTGGGCGTTCACCAACAACGAGAACGCCGCTGACACGAACAGCTTCGAGATCCCCCGTGCGCGTCTCGCGTTCACGGGCCACGCGGTCAGCAAGGACCTGACCTACCGCCTGATGCTCGACGGCACCGACACGGACGGCGCCCTCAAGGACGGCTGGGCCCAGTGGGCCTTCAGCAAGAACGAAGGCGGCAACCTGTCGCTGCGCATGGGCCAAGGCCTCTCGGGCTACGGCCTCGAGTCGACGGGCTCGGAGACGGGCCTGTTCTTCGTCGAGCGCTCGACGGCGTCGCGCACGTTCGGCCAGGACCGCAGCCGTGACACCGGCGCGTGGGTCCACGGCAACCACAGCGAGAACTCGATCCGCTGGGTCCTCGGCGCGCAGAACGACGACGTCGCGGCCGGTTCGATCCACAGCACCGAAGGCGCGGCCAACTCGGACAACGAGCTGACCTACATCGGCGCGCTGTCGTTCGACCCGATGGGCGACACGACCGGCGGCAAGGGCAACGAGTCGGTCATGCAGGGCGACCTGGATGGCGCGAAGGACGTGAAGGGCACGGTCGGCCTCGGCTACCAGCTCGGCAACAACCGTCGCACGGTCGCGGCCAACGACACGCGCGACGTCGAGTCGACCCAGATCAACCTCAACACCGGCTGGATGCTCGGCAATGGCCTCACGGCCCCGGGCGAGTGCTTCATGCGCACCGATGACACCCAGGGCGCCGGTGGCACGGAGGAAGACAGCGACGGCTGGTACGCGATGGGCACCTACACGCTCCCGAAGAGCGGTGACAGCGCGATCCAGTGGGGCTTCGGCGCCCGCATCAACATGGTCGACACCGACAACACCATGGCGAACCTGAACAGCATCGCCGGCCTTGGCGTTACCTCGAACAACGGAAACGCGGTCGCGGGCGACGTCCAGGAGATCTCCCTGGTCGCGAACGCGTTCTACCACGGCCACGCCGCGAAGACGCAGATCG
>CAZEQF010000159.1:0-9199 GCA_964514315.1 uncultured Singulisphaera sp.
CTGTTGCTGCACGACATGGGCCCCGGCCTCGCGGACACGATGCGCGACGGCAACACCAGCGGCTCCGAGTGGCGCACGACGCCGCTCTGGAACATCGGCCTCACGGCGGATGTCAGCGGCGGCGAGGCGTACCTGCACGACGGCCGCGCGCGCACGCTCGAAGAAGCGGTGCTGTGGCACGACGGTGAGGGCTACGCAGCGCGTGAAGCGTTCCGCACGATGCCTGCTGCCGATCGCGCGGCGTTGGTCGCGTTCTTGCGGTCGCTCTGATCGAGGGCCCGCGCGATGCGTCAACCCGCATCGCGCGAACCGTCGCCAGCGCGCACCTCGCAACGCAGCAACGCGAACGGCTACCCGTCGAACCAGATGTCCTCGAACTGCAACTCTGCATCCAGGCGGACGTTCACGTCCAAGCTCCTGAACCGCGAGCCCGTGCCGAAGACCAACTCCGCGCCGCCATGGGGAAACGGCTTGATGTCCTCGAGCAGCAACTCGTCGACGAGAGTGTCGTAGTCGCCCTTTGCGTCGAGCCCGTAGTCAGCCATCAACTGCAACAGACGAGACTGCGCGGCACGCAGCAACGCGCGGCAGTCTGGAGTCACGACTGCGACCGTGCGGCGGATGTGCTCCGCGTAACTCGGCGCCGGCAGCGCATGGCCGTCTTGCAGGTAGGCGAAGACCTGCGCGGGCTCCCGACCACCCATGCCGATGCGCGCAACGAACAACCGACTGCGCTCGTCTCCGCGCAGCTCATAGGTGAAGCCGCTGTAGACGAAGCGCCCGACGCCCGGCACGTCGAACGACGCCGGTGTTCCAGGGGGCGGCACAGGATCGGGATCTCGCATGTTCGTTCGAGGTTCAGCACTTCGCCGACAAACGAAGGCGTGCACAAAAGCCAGGAGGCGATGGCCTTCGCTACTTCGCTTTCGCTTCGAGCTCCTCGATGCGGCGGATCAGCATCAACTGCGTCTGCGCGACGAAGAAGAAGCACATCGGCAAGAACCACAACGCCGTGTTCCCCGCGTCGCCCGGCACGAGCAGCAGCTTCGCGAATTCGACGAGGATCAACACCATCGAGAACGCGAACGGGATGTAGACAGCCTTCCGCATCTTGCGAGGGTCGTTCATGCGGGCATCTTCGATCCGCTGCGGCGCGTTCGCCAGAACTGCGGACCGGGTGGACGCTTCGCGGTCTCGATCGCTTCCATGTGCTCGCTATCGTGCGCCGATGCGTTCGATCCAGACCGTTGCCATCGGCAGCAAGAACCGCGTGAAGATCGCGGCCGTCGAGTCCGTGCTAACGCGCGCGGGATGGAATGCGACCATCACGGGCATCGACGTTCCGTCCGGCGTGCCGGACCAGCCGATGGGCGACGACGAGACGATCCGCGGCGCGCGCAATCGCGCGATCGCGGCGCGGCGGCAGCTCGACGCGGACCTCGGCGTCGGCATCGAAGGCGGCTGCGTCGAGACCGAGCACGGCATGTCGACATGCGCATGGGTCGTCGTCGTCGATCGCAACGACCGCGCGTCGGTCGGCGGCTCGCTGCACATGCCGTTGCCCCCGCGTGTCGCAGCGCTCGTGCGCGAAGGCGTCGAACTCGGCCACGCCATCGACCGCATCTCCGGCGAACTCGACACCAAGCAAGGCGCGGGCGCGGTCGGCTTCCTCACCGCGGGCCTCGTCGATCGGCAACGCGCCTACGAGCCGCTCGTCGCCTACGCCCTTTCGCCGTTCCTCGCGCCCGACTGGTGGGCCTGAGCCGCGTCGAACGACGCTTCTGACTTTCGTCGCCGCGACCTGATCCCATCGCGCTGGTCGCCGAGGCGCATCGGTCGTTTTGACCCCAGGCCCGCGGTCCCTACAGTCCCCCGATGCCCACGGCGCTCGCTGCCACCACCAACCCGCTCGCCGACGAACTCACCACCGGCCGCCGCGCAGAACCTTGCGCGCTCGTGATCTTCGGCGCGAGCGGCGACCTCACGACGCGCAAGCTCGTGCCGTCGCTGATGGGCCTCGCGAAGGACGGGCTGCTGCCGCCGTCGTTCGCAGTCGTCGGCTTCGCGCGACGTCAGTGGACGGACGAAGAGTTCCGCGACGAGTTGCGCGACGGCGTGCAGCAGTTCGGACGCCGCGGCACGCCGGCGATGTTCGACGCGTTGCAGGACGCGTTCACCTACCACCAATCGGACTTCTCGGATCCAGCCGGGTACTTCGCGCTGCGCGAGCGGCTCGACCGGCTCGACAAGGAGCGGGGAACGAAGGGCAACCGCATCTTCTACCTCGCGACGCCGCCGAGCGCGTACTCGCAGATCCTGCAGAACCTCGCGAGCGTCGGCCTCTCACGCGACGACCTCGAGAACAACCGCTTCGCGCGCGTGATCGTCGAGAAGCCGTTCGGCCGCGACCTCGCGACCGCGCAATCGCTCAACGAGCAGATCCGCGCCGCGTTCTACGAGGGCCAGGTCTTCCGCATCGACCACTACCTCGGCAAGGAGACGGTCCAGAACATCCTCGCGCTGCGTTTCGCGAACGGGATCTTCGAGCCGCTGTGGAACGAGAAGTACGTCGACCACGTGCAGATCACGGTCGCCGAGTCGATCGGCGTCGGCTCGCGCGGTGGCTACTTCGAGGAGAGCGGGATCATCCGCGACATGATCCAGAACCACCTGCTGCAGGTTCTGACGCTCGTGGCGATGGAGCCGCCGATCGCGCTCACGGCCAACTCGGTGCGCGACGAGAAGGTGAAGGTGCTCAAGGCCATCCGCTCCTTTGCGCCACAAGAAGTGGCAGCAGCGACGGTGCGCGGCCAGTACGCAGCAGCTTCGTTCGGCGGCGAGGACGTGAACGGCTACCTCGAAGAGGAAGGCGTCGCCGCGGACTCGAGCACCGAGACGTTCGCCGCGGTGCGCTTGCAGGCGAACAACTGGCGTTGGGCCGGCACGCCGTTCTTCCTGCGCTCGGGCAAGCGCCTGCCGCGTCGCGTCACCGAAGTCGCAATCCACTTCAAGCGGCCGCCGCTCACGCTGTTCGACCGCGGCAGCGTGCAGCCCAACGTGCTGCTGTTGCGCATCCAGCCGGACGAAGGCGTGTCGCTGCGTTTCGGCAGCAAGGTGCCAGGACCCGACGTGCGCGTTCGCGACGTGCGCATGGACTTCCGCTACGGCGCCGCGTTCGGCGGCGAGTCCGCGGACGCATACGAGCGCCTCCTGCTCGACGCGATGCTCGGCGACGGAACGCTGTTCGCGCGACGCGACGAAGTCGAGGAAGCGTGGCGCATCGTCGACTCGATCGTCGCAGGCTGGAAGAAGGACGGCCGCAAGCCCGAGCCATACGCAGCGGGCACGTGGGGCCCCGAAGGCAGCGCGCGACTGCTGGGTGAAGGCCGCACGTGGAGGCAGCCGTGACCGCGCTGGTCACGCCGCGGCACCACGTCGCGCCCAACGCGATCCCCGACGCGTTGCGCAAGATCTGGCGCGAGTGCTGCCAGGGCGACGAAGACAATTCGGTGAGCCGCGCGCTCATCACCAACCTCGTCGCCGTCGTCACTGCCGACCGCGAACGCACGCTGCGCGCCCTGCTCGAGTCGCTCTCCGCGCGTTTGCCGTGCCGCGCATTCCTCGTCGTCGTGTCGCCCGGCGACGGCGCGATCCGTTCCGAAGTGCACGGCGCCGCGCGCCTGCACGGGACGATCCGCGACCTCGTGCTCGAACAGATCGAACTGACGGTGCCCGAGGCCTCGTTCGCGCGCGTTGCGGGACTCGTGCGACCGCTGCTCATCAGCGACATCCCCACCCGCCTCTACTGGGGCGCGCCGTGGCCGAGCGACCCGCGGCGCTTCGACAGCCTCGCGTCGATGGCAGAACTGTCGATCCTCGACTCGTCGCGCTTCCTGCTGCCGGCGAGCGACCTCGACGCGCTGGAGACGCGGCGCCGCCGCGGCATGCAGGTCGTCGACCTCGAATGGATGCGATTGCGGCCATGGCGCCGCGCGCTGGCCGAGGTGTTCGAACGCATCCGCTACCAACCCAACCTCCACACCACCGCGGTCGTGCGCCACGGCGACGGCGCCACGGCGGCCTCGATCCTGCTCGGCCGCTGGCTCGAGCAGCGGCTGTCCGCGCACGTCGCCATCGAAGCGAACAGCGCGAACGTCGGGCTGCAATGCGTCGAGATCCAGCACGGTGGATCCGCGGCCGCAGTCACGCTGGTCGACACGGGCCGCATCGAAGTCGCAGTCGAGACCGAGGACGCGTGCTTCCTGCCGTTCGGCGTGCCGTCCTCGCGCGGCACCGAAGGCGACCTGCTCGCGGCCGCGATCGACCTCGCGTAGCGACGTGGCGCTGGCCGCCTGCGTCGAACCGCCGACGATCCGCGGCCGCAGTTCGCGCAGGCCCGCACACTGCACCGATGCGCGCCGCGCGCCGTCGCCGTATGGTCCCGCGCCATGTCGAACCTCCGCGCCGCAGCCCTTGCGGCCGCATTGCTCTCCGCTGCCGCGTGCAGCACCGCCCACGACGACTTGAGCCGCATGGTGCTGCAGCCGCAGCAGGAATGGCTCGTCGAACCGACAGACCTCGGCCTCGACGCGGAAGCGTTCACCGTGCCTGTCGGCGACGCGTCGCTCTACGGCTACCTGATCCGCTCCCCGCAAGCGAACGGGCGCACCGTCGTGCTGTTCCACGACCGCACGGGCAACGTCAGCGCGCTGCATCCGTACTACACGTTCTTGAACGCGGCGGGCTTCAACGTGTGCGTGTTCGATTATCGCGGCTTCGGCAAGAGCACCGGCGCAGTGTCGCTGCGCGCGATGTTCCTCGACGGGAAAGAACTCGTCGCGTGGCTCGCGCAGCAGCGCGGCGTCGATGCGCAGAAGATCGCCTTCTACGGCATCGGCCTCGGCAGCTCCGCGGCGTTGCGCGTCGCGCGCTTCGATGCGCCGTGCAAGGCAATCGTGGTCGACGAAGCTCCCGCGCCGCGCGACTTCATCGTCGAACGCGCACTTCGGCGCGGCGAGATGGTGTCCACCATCGGCACGGGCTTCACGGAGTTCTCGGCGTTGCCCGAGAGCACAGACCCAGGCGAGAACGCGAAGGAACTGAAGGTGCCCTCGCTGTGGCTGCTCGGATCCGAGTCGTCGAAGGAGACGCGCGTCTCGACGTTGCGCGCATGGTTCGACGCCGGCGGCGACAAGCAACTGCTCGCGTTGCATGGCGCAGCTTCGCCGCCCAACTCGCTGCTCACGCACGACGGGGAATACCAACGCATCGTCGCGCAGTTCTTCGCGGGCGCGCTCGCGGGCAACGCCGAGCGCGTGCTCGCGACGAGCCGCGCGGTCGCCGCAGACGCGACGGGCAAGGGCCGTCATCAGTTCGAGGTCGTGGCCAACGGCGCAGCGCCGACGCCGGAAGCGCCGTGGGCCGTCGAGATCGCGGCATTCGACCGCGACGGCGCGGTGACGTGGGGCAAGACGTGGCTCGAAGGGCCGCGCGCGCGCATCACGCTCGAACTGCCGACGGAGCCTGCCGTCGTCGCGGCGGTGCGCGTCGGCGACGCGGAGCGCGGCGAGGCTGCGACGTTCGCGCGCAAGGGCACCCCGCTGAGCCGCGCGGGCACGTGGCTCGAGCAACGTCGCGGAGAGTTCGTGCGTCTCCAAGACGATCCGCCGTCCGCCGAAGTCGCGCGCGCTGCGGCGCAGGCCGTTCGCGAACGCGAGACCGTCGAACCGTTCCCGCCGCTCGTCGAAGCCGAGCTCGCCACGGTCTACGCGGGCATCGGTCGCGCGCTCGCGCGCACGGGCAACGCCGAGGACCGCGCCGCAGCGATCGTCTGGCTGCAACGCGCGATCGCGGCGGCGCCGAAGAAGCCCGAACGGCACTGGTGGCCGGGCGCGGGCGCTCGCTTCGGCTTCGACGGCGAGAGCGCGATCGCCGACGCGCGCGCGCTGCTCAAGACGCTGACCGGCAGCTGATCGCCTGCGAGCGCACGACGCAGCAACCGCGCGTCGCGCGCGTCAGAGCGGCCAGACGAGGAAGCCCGCGTGGCGCTGCGCGTCCTCGCGCCACGTGCCCCAGATGCCGCGCCCTTCGCGGAACCCGCGATAGACGACCTTGCGGCCCGTGGCGTAGATCTTGGTCCAGCGCACTTCGCGCGACTCGAGGTCGTAGCAACCCTTCACCACGAAGTCGCCGTTGCGGTCCCAGCCCGAGCCGCGCACGACGCCGCCGTCGAACGTGAGCTCCAGGTCCTCGGGAATGCGCCGCCCGGAGAGCTGGAAGAACCCGGTCCAAGGGCTCGACGGGAAATCGGCTTCGCGCGCAGGGGCTTCCATGACCCCATGGTGTGCGCGGCGCGCGAGTTGGCCAGCCCCTCCGGCGCGCATCGCATCGCATGCGCGCCGCAAGCGTCACTTGCCTGGAGCGAACCCCACGTCGACCCACACGAGCCTGTGGTCGCTGGCAACGACGAGTTGCGCGCCGGGCTCGCGATTCGTCGGCCAGTACACGGCTGAGCCCGCGCAGTGCAGCGAACGCGACGGCAACGCATAGTCGACGCGCAGATTGCCCGGTGCGCCGCCCTTCGCCGACGGATCGTCCTCCCAGTCGCTCGTGTCGCACGCAGCGTCGCCGCGGTGCACGGAGTTGGCGCCCCACTGGTCGAGGCTCGCTTGCTTGCCGCCCGCGCTGGAGGGACTCGGATCGAACACGCGCGGATGCGCGAGCAACTGCAGCAGCGCGTCGCGCTTGCTGTCGCCGTCGATCGGATCGCAGTTGAGGTCGCCGAGCAGCACGAAGTGCGCATCGTTCGCGAGTCCACCGCGCGCGCCCGCGTCGTCGACGATCCATGCAGCGCGATCCAGCGTGAGGTAGTCGACCCAGAAACGGATCTCGTCGTGGTTGCGGCAGCCGTTGCGGTCTTCTGCGCCGTCGAACGCAGGCGGCGTCGGATGGCTGCAGAGCAGATGGATGTCGCGGCCCGCAATGCGGATCGGGACGTCCCAGTGGCTCTTCGACGACAGTCGCAGCGCGTTCCACGTCGCGTCCGGCCAGTAGCCATCCGGACGCAGCGCCTTCGGCATCGCGCTCCAAGGCAGCTTCTGGAACGTGCGCGCCGCGTCCTTGCGGATCGGATGGCGCGACAGGACCGCCATCGCGTAGTGGCCCGGGAAGCGCCCGTAGCCGAACGCATCGCCGGGTCCGTCCGTGCGACCGTCGTTGTCGAGGTCGAGCCCGCTCGGGACTCCGGTGTTCGAAGCCGCGACGAACCGATGCGCGAACTCGATCGGCTTCTGGCCGTTCTGCGACACGCCGAGGTAGTCCGTCGCGAACACGCGCGCCGACTCCTCCGCGTCGTCGCGGTCGAGTTCGCACAGCAGCAGCACGTCGATGTCGTTGCGCTGCACGATCTCGGCGATCTTGCGCGCCTGGTCGCTGCCGTTGCGCAACTCCTGCAACATCGCCCCGGGTTCGTCGCGGTTCATCGCCGCGTTGAAGCTCGCGATGCGCACGGTCGGGATCGCGGAACCGCCCATGTCGCGCTGCAGCAGCAGCCAGGAGAGCGGGAGACTGAGGGCGAGGCAGATGACGGTGAGCTTGCCGTACTGGAGCTTCACGTAGCGGGTTCCTTGTCGCGGCCGAGGGCGCCGTGCGACGTTCCGCTCGCAACCATCGCGAGGTTGTCGGCCACGTGGCACGGGGCCGCAAACATGGCCGCCGCAGTGTCCAATTGCGACTGCGGACCGATCACCACCACCGCATCGTTCGCCTGCAGCATGGTGTCCGGCGTGATGGCCGGCAGGTTCTCGTGGCCGCGGCGGACCGCGACGATCGTGCAGCCCGTGCGATGGCGGAACCCGCATTCCGCGAGCTTCTTGCCCGCGACGCACGCGCCGGTGCCGACGCGGTGCACGCCGATGCCGATGCCGGGAATGAGCTCTTGGATGCGCGCCGCCTCGACGCGCGCGATCGGAGCGCTCTTGTCGATCGCGCCCGCGGCCTCGCGAACTTCGCGGATGCGACGGCCGATCTCGTCGTCGGCGACGAGGAACCTGCGCATCGTGCGCGCGAGGATCTCGACCGAGGCTTCGAGCTCTTGCGGCACGATTTCGTCGGCGCCCGAACGCAGCAGCGGCTCGGCCTCGCCGATGTAGACGGCGCGCGCGAGCACGTGCACGTTGGGCGCGATGTCCTTCGCGAGCTGCGCGATGCGCTTGCACGCATCGATGTCGTTGACCGCCAGCACGAGCAGTCGCGCGCGCGCGAGGCCGAGGCCCTTCAACGTCGAAGCGCGCGTCGCGTCGCCGAACTCGATCGGCACGCCGCGCGCGCGTTCGTCGCGCACCGTCTTGGCGTTCATCTCCAATGCGACCACGGGCAATCCGAGGTTCTGCATCGCATGGACGATGGTGCGCCCCGTCGGGCCGTAGCCGATGACGATCGCATGGTCGGCGAGCGCGCCGTCTTCCTTCACGGGCGCGTGGTCCTTGCCGCGGCCGCGCGTCACGAGCCAGCGACCGAACTGATGCAGCAGCGGCGTGCACGCGATCGACAGCACCGCGACGACGAGGAACAGCTTGTAGGCCTTGGGCGGCAGCACGCCGGTTCCGCCGCCGACCTGCGCGAGCACGAACGAGAACTCGCCGATCTGCGCGAGCAGCAGGCCGGAGCGGATGCGGATCCACGCCGGCTGGCCGAGCGCCTTCGCCGCCACCGCGACGATCGCCGCCTTGCCGGCGACGACCGCCGCCAGCGCAGCGACCGCCGCGAGCGGCGATTCGACGATCGCGCTGCCGTCGAACAGCATGCCGATCGACACGAAGAACAAGCTCGCGAGCGCGTCGCGGAACGGTTCCACCTCGGCCATCGCATGGCCGTGGAAGTCCGAGTCCGCGAGCAGGATGCCGGCCAAGAACGCGCCGAGCGCCATCGACATGCCGAGATGCGCGGTGACCACCGCCATCGCGAGGCACAACGTCGCGAGCGTCAGCACGAACAGTTCGCGGCTGCGAGTGCGGGCCACGACTGCGAGCACCTTGGGCAACGCGAACCGCGCGGCGGCGAGCACGACGACGAGCAGCGCGAGGTGCTCCAGCGTCTCCACCACGCCGCCGGCCTGCCCTTCGCCGACCAGCATCGGGATCAGCAGGATCATCGGCACGACCGCGAGGTCCTGCGCGATCGCGATGCCCATCGCAAAGCG
>CAZEQF010000160.1:0-1644 GCA_964514315.1 uncultured Singulisphaera sp.
GCACGGCCAGGAACCTCTCGAGAAGCTCTCGGCGTTCGACGCGATCGGCATGGCCAAGGAGTGGCAAGGCAAATGAACACACCACGCCGCATCGCCGTCGCCGCGCGCGCAACGCTCGCGTTGCTCGCAGCGACGCTCGCCGTCGCGAGCCCGCTCGCAGCCCAGGACAAGCTGCCGAAGTGGAAGCTCGATCCCTACACGAAGAACAAGCCCGAGGCGCTGCAGCGCGCGGGCTATGTGTCCTACGGGCCGTTCCCGTGCGGCGGCAAGGGCTCCGGCGTCGCGCAGACGACCGACATCGAGAAGACGATCCCCTACAGCCAGATCCGCTGGATCGAGACCGCGCACTTCCGCATCGGCGTCGAGTTGCCGGAGTGGACCGTGCCGATGGATCCGCAGACGCGCGCGAAGATCCGCGGCGAGCTCGAACGCCTCGCGACCAAGATCGACGGCGTCGATCCGAAGACGCGCAAGCTCGACCCATGGCTGCGCGCGCACCTGTACGCGCAGCGGTGCGAGGACCTCTACCAGGAGTTCCGCACGATGGCGGGAGTGAAGGACGAGGACTTCCCGCAGGACCCCAAGAACGTCGTGAAGACCGCGGGCTCTGCGTACATGGGATTCGGCCCCTACCTCGGCATGAAGGACAAGTACCTCGTCCTTCTGTTCGACAGCATGACGCCGTTCTCGACCTACATGAAGGAGTACCTCGGCCGCGACTCGAAGTTCGGCCAACGGTGGCACTTCAAGGACGTCGGCGCGTTGATCTTCACGATCGCGACCGAATGCGACGGCGGACGGCTCAAGCACGACACCGCGCTGCATTGCACGCTCGCGTTCAACGTCTCGCAGTGCCTGCTCGACGGATTCCGCTACTACAACTACGACCTTCCCGTCTGGATCCGCGAGGGCATCGCGCACTGGTTCGAGCGCCGCGTCGACGAGAAGTGGAACAGCTACGACCAGACGGAGGGATCGCCCGCCGACATCCGCACCACGTGGAAGTGGAAGCAGACGATGAAGGCGATGGCGGGATCCGACAAGTACCGCACGTTCTCCGAGTGCTACCAGTGGCGCGACTTCGGCGACCTCAAGTTCGAGGACCACGTCGCGATCTGGTCGCGCATGGACTTCCTGCTGTCGCAGGACCATGCGAAGTGGCGCGAGTTCCTCTTCCTCGTCAAGGGCCGCGTGAACGAAGACTGGTCGCCCAACTCGGACGACCTCGTGGGAGCGACGCGCGACGCGCTGCAGAAGGCCTACGGCATCTCGATCCTGCAGATGGACGAGAAGTGGGTCGAATGGGTCAAGGCGACGTATCCGTCGCAGTGACCCGTACGCGACCGCGCCGCGTCAGCTCGGGTCCCAGAGGATGAACTGGTAGACCGGCAACAGCGCGAGCAGCGAGCTCTTCACCCACGCCTCCGCCTGCTCGCCCATCTCGAGCGCGTCCTCCTTGGGCAGCAGGCGCTGCACGTGCAGCCAGTGGTTGCCGGGCGTGTAGAGCGCGAGCGTCTCCTTCATCTGCAACGGCTGCGCCTGGGCGCACCAGTTGCTCTTCTTCCAGTCGTGGATGCGGAGGTCGAAGCCGGGCGGCAACGCGCGGAGCCGCGCGCAGACTTATTGACTGAATTCCCCCTCTTT
>CAZEQF010000160.1:1654-9144 GCA_964514315.1 uncultured Singulisphaera sp.
GCGCAGAAGTCCTTGAGCGCGTCCTCGTCCTTGGCGCACTTCTTCTTGAGGTTCTCGCCGTCCCACCACGCCTGCGGATGGATGCGCAACGACGCCTCGACCACCATGTCGTCGAGGCAGACCTCGAGCACCGTCTGGATGTAGTGCGTCTCCGCGTCCTTGCCGAGCGCTTCGCCGAAGAACGACGCGAGCTTCTTGCGCTCCTTCGGGCCGCGGCAGAGGTAGGCGCGCTGTTCGCGCACGCGGTAGGAGTTGAAGGTGTAGGGATGGTGCAGGCCGGCCTGCGCGCTCAACTCGACGCCGAGTCCCTTCGCCTCCTTCTGCACGGCGTCCGCCATCGCCTTGAGCTTGCGGCGGACGGAGAGACGGAGCGCGTTGTACTCCGGGTCGTCCTGGCGGTGCTTTTCGTAGGCCTTGAAGTCGCGTTCGAGGAAGGCTTCGGGCATCCGCGAGAGCCTACGGGGACACGATGCTGCGCGCACCGGCTTGCATCCGCGCGAATCGCGCACGAGCCGCGCCTTGCCCACGCGCGGCCACCTCGTACCGTGCTGCGGCGATGCGAGTCCTCCTCTGCGGATCGGCGCTGGCCCTCGCCAGCTGCAACTCGTTCCCCGTGCCGGCGAACCCAGCCGTCCATGTCTCGCCCTATCTGGCGAGGTACCAACTGCGCGGCGACGTCGCGATGCAGAACAACCCGGGGACGGGAGTCGAGAACAACGCGGACCAGTCGATCGCGGCGCTCGGCCAAGGCAGCCACGGCGACGACTTCGGCGTGCGCGCCGACATCGGGGACGGCTTCTCGGGCATCCGCGTCGACTACTACCGCATGGAGTTGGGCCCCGCGGGACCAGGCACGCTGACGGACGAGCTCGGCGCGCTGCCGGCTGGCGAAGCCGCGACGCTCGAGCCCCGCATGGACGAATGGCGCCTCGCGTGGACGCAGTCGGTCCTCGACGGCGCGCTGGCCTGGCGCGGCGACCCCGTTCGCGTGCGTGGAGCGCTCGGCGCCACATGGGCCAACCGGGACTTGTCCATGGATCTGCAGTCGACGACTGCGAGCCAGGGGATCGACCAGAGCGGCGACTCGCTCTACGGCACCGCGCGCGTGCGCGCGACGCTGCAGCAAGTGTCGCTCGACCTCGAATACTCGCTGTGCCCGGAACTGCACACGGGCGACTGGGAAGGGCTCGCGCACGACTTCGAGACGCGCCTGTCCTACGCGATCCCCTTCCAGGACGTGACCGTGTTCGCCGGCTACCGCTACTCGATGCTCGAAGGCGGCGGCTCGCGCGGCGGACTCGCGCACGACACCGACCTCGTCATCGACGGCTTCCAACTCGGCGTCACGGTCACCTTCTGACCGGACGCACCAGGCGAGTCCGCGACGCGGATCAGCCCTGGTAGGGATCGACCGCGACCGGCGCGAGCGCGGACGAATCGACGCGATGCTCCGAGCCGGGGCGCACGAAGACGAGTTGCGCGAGGCCGAGGTAGCGCTCCGCGTAGCCGCCTTCGCAGTAGGCGAGATACCACTCCCACGTGCGCAACAGCTGCTCGCCGTAGCCGCGCGCGAGGATTGCCGCGCGGTTCTGCACGAGCATCACGCGCCACTGGCGCAGCGTCTCCGCGTAGTGGCGGGAGAAGTCCTCCATGTGCACGAGCCGGAAGTCCGAGCCCTTCGTCGCCGCGTCGACGAGCGCGGTCACCGACGGGATGAAGCTGCCCGGGAACACGTAGCGCTTGATGAAGTCGACGTGCCGCAGCGCCGCTCCGTACTGCTGGTCCTGGATCGTGATCGCCTGCATCGCCATCGCGCCGCCCGGACGCAGCAGCGACGCGCAACGGCCGAAGAACCCCGGCAGGAACTGGTGCCCCACCGCCTCGACCATCTCGCAGTTCACGAGCTTGTCGTATTGGCCCTGCAGCGCGCGGTAGTCCTGCTCGACGAGTTCGATGCGGTCCTGCAGCCCCGCCTTCGCGAAGCGCTCCTTCGCCAACTCGAACTGCCGGTTGCTGATCGTCGTCGTCGTGACGCGCGCCGAGAACTCGCCGGCCGCGCACATCGACATGCTGCCCCAGCCGGTGCCGATCTCGAGCAGCCGGTCCTTCGCCGACAGCGACAGCTTCTGGCACAGGCGGCGCAACTTGTTGCCCTGCGCCTTCTGCAGTGCCTGCGGCCCAAGGCCAACGTCCTCGGGCGAGAACACGCCCGACGAGTAGGTCATGCTCGGATCGAGGAAGAGCTCGAAGAAGTCGTTCCCGAGGTCGTAGTGCGCGGCGATGTTCTTCTTCGATCCCGAGATCGAGTTGGGACGCAGCGCGTGCCACAGCTTGAGCACGGGCGCGAACAGCGAACCGATGCCGCTCTCGCACGCGTCGAGCACCTGCCGGTCGCGCAGCATGATGCGCACGACGCGAGCCGGATCCTCGCAGCGCCAGTGGCCTGCCGAGAAGCTCTCGCCCGCGCCGAGCGCGCCGCGCAGCGCGACCGCGCTCCAGAACTTGCCGTCGCGCACTTCGATGTGCGCGCAGCCCAGTTCGGCGTCAGGCTTGCCGCACACTGCGTCGCCGCCGCTGCCGGGCCCCGAGAACGACAGCGCGCCGTTCTGCAGTCCGGCGAGCCGTTCCACCACGCGGTCGCGCAGGAGGCGCTGCAAGAACGGGAGCCGCACGGCCGTCGCCGCTGCGTCCGAGAGATACGTGGTCGTCATGCTGCAGCCTTCCGCTTGTCGGGATGCGTGTGGAACGTGGCGCCCTTCCACCAGAGCACGAGCGCGTTCCAGTGGATGGCGAGGATGACCTTCGCGGTCGTCCACGGGTGGCGAAGCCAGAGACGGCGCAGCGTCGGCGCATCGAGTGGCGCGCGACGCATCGCCAGCGACGCCTCGAACACGAGGTTGCCTTGCTGGCGGTTCTGCATGTGGACGGAGAGCGCCTCGCCGGGCGCCGAGAACCGCCACTCGTATTCCTGTTCCATCGGCTGGAACGGGCTCACGTGGAACGCCTTCTTCATCGTCGCGTGCGCGCGTTCGCCGGACGCATCGACGGGCGTCCAGTAGCAGTGCCGTTCGCGCCACGGCGTGTTCGTGATCTGCGCGAGCACGCCTTGCAACCGGCCGTCAGGCCGATGGCAGTAGTAGAACGTGACCGGGTTGAAGACGTAGCCGAACGTGCGCAGGCTCGTCCACATGCGGATGGACCCGAGCGGCCGCTCGCCGCCGAGCCGCTCCACTTCGCCGCGCACCGATTCGCGCAGGTCTTCGCGCGCGTCGCCGAGATAGTCCTCGCGCGCGTAGCGGATCGGCTTCCACCACCGCGGCGCGAGCACTGCGCCGCTCTGCGTCAACTGCCCGACTTCGTCGAGGTCGATGCAGAACGAGAACATGCGGTAGCCGAACGCGTGCCCCACGCGGTCGTGCCGCTTGTGGTGCACCGAACCCTCGTAGAGGCAGCTCCGCTGCGAATCGCTCATCGCGCTGCGACTCCGGCGGCCGGGCCGAGGTCGTCGAGCGAGAGTCCGAAGTCGCGGCACACCGCGAGCGCGCTCTGCACGCCGTCCTCGTGGAACCCGTTCCCGCACCATGCGCCGCAGAACCACACGCGGTTCTCGCCTTGCGCCTGCGGCAGCCGCTTCTGCGCATCGACCGCCGCACGATCGAAGATCGGATGGTCGTAGACGAACGTGCGCAGGATCTTCTTGGGGTCGATCTGCGGGCTCTGGTTGAGCGTGACGACGTAGGTCGTCTTGCCGTCGAACCCCTGCAAGTGGTTCATGCAGTAGCTGACGCTGACCGTCTCCTGCGCCTTCGCCGGGATGCGGTAGTTCCACGCGGCCCACGCGAGCTTGCGATCGGGCAGCAGGCTCTCGTCCGTGTGCAGCACGACGTCGTTCTTCTGGTAGCGGACCGCGGCGAGCACCGAACGCTCCGCGGCGCTCGCGTCTGCGAGCATGCGCAGCGACTGGTCGCTGTGCGACGCCATGACCACCGCGTCGAACTCGCGCGTCGGCTGTCCCTCGGCCTCGATGCGCACGCAATCCGCGCCGCGAGTCACGCGCGCGACGCGAGCGTTCGTCAGCACGCGATCGCGGAACGGCGCAGCGAGCGGCTCCAGGTAGCTGCGCGAACCGCCGAGCACCGTGCGCCACTGCGGCCGGCCGTCGACCTGCAGCATCCCGTGGTTCTCGAAGAACTGGATCAGGAAGCGCGCAGGCATCGTGAGGATGGACTGCGGCTCGGCCGACCAGATCGCCGCAGCCATCGGCACGAGGTAGTGGTCGACGAACGCGCGGCCGTAGCGCCCCTGCTCCAGCACTTCCCCGAGGCTCGGATCCCGGTCGGACGCGAGCAACGGCGGCGCCTCGCGATGGAATCGGAGGATGTCGCGCACCATGCCCCAGAAGGACGGGCGGACGAGGTTGCGACGTTGTGCGAACAGTTGGTTGATCGTGCTGCCGCAGTACTCGAGCTTCGTGCGTTCACAGTGCACCGAGAAGCTCATCGTCGTCGGCCTGCTGCCGACGCCGAGCTGCGACAGCACGCGCACGAGCCCCGGGTAGTTCTTGTCGTTGAAGACGATGAAGCCCGTGTCGACCGCGCGCTTCTCGCCCGCGACTTCGACGTCGACGGTGTGCGTGTGGCCGCCGATGCGCGAGTCGCCTTCGTAGACGGTCACGTCGTGCGAACGGCAGAGCAGCCGCGCGGCCAAGAGACCGCTGATGCCCGTGCCGACGACGGCGATGCGGCGACGTCCGCCGCCGATGCGTGCTGCTGCCTTCGTCATGCGGCGCTTCCGTCCGCACGCGCGCGCGCCGGCAACGGCCGCAGCTTCACGAGTCCGATGCGCTCCATCACCCAGAGCACGTAGAACGAGAAGTCGAGTTGCCACCAACGGAAGCCCTGGCGGACCGAGCCGGGGCAGTAGTGGTGGTTGTTGTGCCAGCCCTCGCCGAACGTCAGCAGCGCGAGCCACGGCAGGTTGCGGCTCTGGTCCGAGGTCTTCCACGGACGGCTGCCGAACAGGTGGCAGACGCTGTTGACCATCGACGTGACGTGGAAGACGAGCGTCGTGGAGACGCAGAAGCCCCACACGACGAGTTGCCATCCGCTCGTCTCGAGCGACGGCGCGTTCACGGCGAGGACCTCGCCGAGGACATAGAGCGACACGAGCAACGACAGCGGCGCAACGATGTCGAAGCGATCGAGCCAGCGCAGTTCCGCGTGCTCGCGCAGGTCCGGCAGCTGTTGCAGGTCCGTGCGGAAGTTGGAGCGCGTCGTGAACCAGCCGACGTGGCTCCACCAGAAGCGACCGTGCAACGGCGAATGCGCGTCGCCTTCCCGATCCGAGTGGCGATGGTGCTTGCGATGGTGCGCGGCCCACCACAGCGGCCCGCGCTGCGCGGCGGCCGCAGCCGTCCATGCGCCGAGGAACACGAGCCAGCGCGGCGCGTCGTAGCTGCGGTGCGAGAGATAGCGGTGGTAGACCGCCGTGATCGCGAACATGCGCAGCGCATACAGCGCGACGCACACCAGGGCCGCGAACCAGCCGACGCCGGTCCAGATCGCGCCGAGGCAACCGAGGTGCAGCAAGAAGAACGGCACGAGCCGTTGCCACTCGACCGAGCCCTCGTCACCGCCTTGCACGGGCAACTGGTTGCGATACTCGTTGTCGACGAGCGCCCAGATCGATCCGCATGCCCGGGCCAACAGCCCTGGGCGCGAAGATCCGGCCGCGCTGTCGCATCGCGCCAGCACAAGGCCCGGAGCGCATGCCGACGCATCGGCTCGCGACGTTCCACTTCGTGCTTCGGGCCTGCGATTCACGGGGCCCCCTTCGCCGCCGCCGCGACGACGGATGCAGCACGGCGACGGTACGTCGAACGCGCCTTTGCATCCGCGCAGCACGCAGCTACGAAAGCGCGCCCATGCCCCACCTGTCCGACACCGCGGTCGAGTCGGCCTCTTCGCAGGCTGCGTTCCCGACGGCGGAGTTCGGGTGGACCCTCGCTGCGGCGATCGCGGTGATGCTCGTGCTGTGGGTTCGCCAGCTGCGGACCAAGGACGCGACCAGCGTCGACGTGGGCTGGGCCGCGACGATCGGTGCTCTCGCGGTCGGGCTCGCGCTCGCCGGATCGGGCAGCGTTCTCTCTCGTTCGCTTGCGGCCGGAGTGGCCCTGGTCTGGAGCGTTCGTCTGTCGCTGCATCTGCTGGTCGATCGCGTTCTGCGCCACCGAGGCGAGGACGGCCGGTATGCCGCGCTCCGCGAGCACTGGGGCCCGCGCGCGGCGCAACGGTTCGTCTTCGTCTACGTGACACAGGGCCTGCTGGCCTTCCTGTTCGCCACGCCGTTCGTGGTGCTGGCCCAACATGATGCCCCGTCGCTCGCCCCGATCCAGGTCGCAGGGCTCGCTTTGTTCGGGCTCGGCATCCTGGTCGAGTCCTGGTCCGACCGTTGCCTCGCGGCGCACCGCCGCGATCCGGCGAACAAGGGGCGCACGTGCCGCAGCGGACCGTGGCGCTACAGCCGGCACCCCAACTACTTCGGCGAATGGCTGCTGTGGTGCGGCATCGGCGCCGTGTGCAGCCCCGCGCCGCACGGCTGGATCGCGTGGATCGCTCCGGTCTCGATGTACTTGTTCGTTCGCTTCGTGAGCGGCGTCCCGTGGACGGAGCGCCAGTCGCTCAAGAGCCGCGGCGACGACTACCGCGCCTACCAGCGCGAGACGAATTGCTTCTTCCCCTGGTTGCCGCGCGCGTCCGCGCCGTCGAAAGGAACCCTTTGAGCCTGTCCGAGAACCTGCTGGAACGGGGCCTGCTGCCCGACTGCGTCATCCGTTTCGGCATCCGCCGACTCCTCCGCCAACGCCTCGTGCAAGAACGCGTCTTCGACGCCGAGGCGGTGCAATCGCGCCTCATGGCGCACATCGCCGCATGCGACAGCGCGCCGATCGCCGAGGAGACCAAGGCCGCGAACGAACAGCACTACGAAGTGCCCGCCGCGTTCTACGAGAAGGTCCTCGGACCCAATCGCAAGTACAGCTCCGGCCTCTGGAGCCCTTCCGCCAACACGCTGGAGACGAGCGAAGCGAACATGCTGCGCACGACCTGCGAGCGCGGCGAACTGAAGGACGGCATGCGCGTGCTCGACCTCGGCTGCGGCTGGGGCTCGCTGTCGATGTGGATCGCGCGCAACTACCCGAACTGCAAGGTTCTCGGCGTCAGCAACTCGAACAGCCAGCGCGAGAGCATCCTCGCGCGCGCGAAGGCCGCGGGCCTCTCCAACCTCGAGATCGTCACCGCGGACGCCAACGTGTTCACGCCGGGGCGCACGTTCGATCGCGTGTTCTCGGTCGAGATGTTCGAGCACATGAAGAACTGGCGGAGCCTGCTCGAACGCGTCGCGTCGTGGCTCGAGAAGGACGGCAAGCTCTTCATCCACATCTTCACGCACCGCAACGCGGGCTACCCGTTCGTCGCGGACGGCGACAACGA
>CAZEQF010000161.1:0-9131 GCA_964514315.1 uncultured Singulisphaera sp.
GAAGGCGGCTCCGGCGTTATTGCCGGGGCCGTCGGCCCGCCCTCTCGGCTGCGCAGAGGTGCCCGACCCCGAAGCGGTGCTCGGCTGCGCGGTGGCGAATCGCCAGGTCTTCTGTGATCCCGGCGCGCATCCAGGCTCGCTCGACGTCGACCGCCCGCGGCCTCGTGCCTCGGGCCGGATCCCGGCGCAAGCGGCTGCCGAATCAGAGGATGCGGCGGATCGATCGCACAAGCGACGCGGCGCTGCCGAGCCCGGACGCCATCGTCCAGCGGTCCTTCGCGTCGTTGCCGAGCACGAGCCCTGCCGAGTGGTTGCTGCGCACAGCGTCGACTTCTGGATCCGGGTCGTAGGCACCGAGGGCGCGCCGGACCGACTCGACGTCCTCGGTCTTGCCCGACAACAGGATCCAGCCGTCCGCCATGCCGCGGCTCGATGCGTAGTCGGCCAGCTCGGCCGGACCGTCGCGTTCGTCGAGCGAGATCGACACGAACCGCAGGTCCTTGCCGAACCGGTCCGCGAACTGGGCCTGCGCCTCGACGAGCGTCGCCGTCGACGCCGGGCACACGCCGTCGCATTGCGTGTACATGAACTGGACCACGACCGCGTGGCCGCGGACCACGTCGTCGTAGAGACGCAGCGTGCGACCGTGCTGGTCGACGAGCGGCACGTTCGGGATGCCGCGTGCGTTGCGGCCCGTCGCGTCGCGTCGTGGTTGCGCCTCGGCCGCGTCCTCCCCGCTCCAGGCGAAGAGGACGACGCACGACAGCAGCATCGCAGCGCGGAGCAGCATCGGCTCAGACCACGTCGAAGCAGGTCATCATGTACGCGTCCTCGTGCTCGGTGGTGTGGCAGTGCATCACCCACCGGCCGGGGTAGTCGCGGAACTTGACGAACACCTCGATCTCGTCGTTGGCGCCGAGCAGGACCGTGTCCGTTCGCGCGTTGCCGTCGCGTTCGAGTGGCCCAGGCACGCGGCCATTCCGGCGCAGCACGCGCATGTGCTCGAGGTGCACGTGGATCGGATGCCACCAGCCGCCGCTGCTGTTGCGCAGCGTCCAGATCTCGCCTTGCCCGCGGCGCGCCGTGAAGATCGGTCGTTCGAGGTCGACGGACTCGCCGTTGATGACCCAGACGCCGTTGCTGCGGCCGAAGCGCAGTTCGCGCCGCGTGGCGCCTGCAAGCTCGGCCGCGGGGATCGGGTCGAACGGACGCAGCGTGTCCGGGACCTGGCTCGCGTCCGCTGCGGGCGCGCCGACGACGATCTTGAGGAAGCGGTCGCCGCGCGGCTTGAGCTCCGGCCGGTCGAACGTGCCCTTCGGCCCGCGGCCGTCGGGCTGGTCGAGGCGGTTCTCGAGGAACAGCTCGGTGCCGGGCGCGAAGCGCGAGAAGTCGATGACGAGCTCGCGGCGCTGCGCGGGACTGAGGAACGCGTGGTCCTGGCCGCGGACCGTCTGGGACAGCAGGCCGCCGTCAGTTGCGATCACGTCGAACGGCACTGCCTGGCCGCTCGCCGTGCGCAGTTGCAGCCACAGGAAGCGCGCGTTGCAGCCGTTCAGCAGGCGCAGGCGATACTTGCGCGCGCGCACGTCGAGGACCGGTTGCACGGCGCCGTTCACCAAGAACAGGTCGCCGAGGAACCCGTTGTGGTCGAGCGGGTCGTACCAGAGCTGGCCCTGTGCATCGAGGCGGCGGTCCTGGAGCACGAGGGGCACGTCGAATTCGCCGCTCGGCAGCCGCAGCCCCGTCGCTTCGTCGCCGGTGTCGACGTCGTCGAACACCAAGAACGCGCCCGCGAGCCCGCGGTAGACGTTCTGCGCCGTGTAGTCGAGCACGTGGTCGTGGTACCACATCATCGACGGGCGCTCGTGCACGTCGATGCCGCCGTCGATTGCGCCCGGATCGAGGCCGGGCATGCAGTAGTCGTAGTGCTCGCCGGGATGCGTCACCGCGTGGTAGCCGGGGATGTTCTCGGGGAACCCGTCGCTCGTCGCCGGAAGGTGCGCGCCGTGCCAGTGGATCACCGTCTCGGTCACGCCGAAGCCGACGTGGTCGCGCGGCAAGTCGTTGTGGTAGCGAACGACGATGGGCTGGCCGATGCGTTGCACGACGGTCGGGCCGAGCATCAGGTTGCTCGACGCGACGTTCACGTCGCGATAGCCCCACACGCGCGTCAGCGGCAGTTGCGGGTGCAGGCGGACGCTGCGTTCTTCGGCGACGAGTTCGAGATACGTCGTGGGCTCGGTCGCCTGGCGCGGCACTTCGGTCGAAGTCGCGAACGCGGGCCGCGGTTGCGCGATGGCCGGCCGCGGCAAAGGCGCGAGGAACGGCGTCACGCGCGGGCTCGCAGGCGGGTCCCCGAGCGCCGGGCGGGCGATCGGGCCGATCGCGTGCGCGTTGCGGGAAAGGAGGCTGAAACCGCCTGCGGCAAAGCCGAGGCGGAGGAGTTCACGGCGGTGGAGCATGGGAATAGGCGCCGGGTGTTCGCGCGGCGGGGGTGCCGAGCGTTGAGGGGTGCGGTCGCCGGGAGGAGGGAGAACACGCGGCGGGGGAGCCGCATGCCGGTGGCCGGGAACGTTCGGTGGCATCGGTATCCCGGATGCACTCAGGGTCCGGAAGCACCCCAATGTCAGGAACTCGCCACCTTTCCATGCGGTGTGGCGTCGCACGGGGCGCGAGGTCGGTGGGAGCCGGGTGGATGCGAACCGCGTTGCAGGAACGTGTTCGCGTTTTCGCGTCGCATCGAAGGCGAATGCGCGGGCGACGCTCGCTAGAACGCGGCGATGCTCGGTGCTCGTCGTTTCCCGTCCCTCGTTCTCTGGGCCTCGTGTGCGTTGTTGCCCGCAATCGCGGCCGATGCGCAATCGACGCCTTCGACGTCGAACTCGCAGTCCGCGCTCTCGCGCGACGACGCTGTAACATTCTTGCGTGCGAACCTGCGCGAGCAGGATCGCGATTGTGAAGACACGTGGCTCGCGCACCAGGTCCAGCTCGCATTCGTGGCGCGGCAGGCGGTGCCGTGGGGCGCTTCGCTCGCGGACGACATGTTCCTGCACTTCGTCGTGCCCTACGCGCAGGCCAACGAAGCGCGCGAAGACTGGCGCACCGGAGCGGCTGCGCGGTTCTTGCCCAAGGTCGCGGACTGCAAGACTCCGGGCGAGGCGGCGCTGCGGCTCAACGCCACGATCTTCGGCGAACTCAACGTCCACTACTCCACGCAGCGGAAGCGCGCGGACCAGGCTCCGAGCGAGTCGATCGAGCAAGGCAAGGCCTCGTGCACCGGCTTGTCGATCCTGCTCGCGGACGTGTGCCGCGCGTGCTGCATCCCGGCGCGCCTCGTCTCTGTCCGCTGGCCGCACAAGCAAGGCAACCACACGTGGGTCGAGGTCTGGGACGGAACGGACTGGCGCTTCGTCGGCGCCGACGAGCCGGATCCGGCGGGCTTCGACCGCGCGTGGTTCACGGGCGACGCCGCGCAGTGCGCGGACGCGGACGCAGCGCATCGGATCTGGGCTTTGTCGTTCGCGCCGACGGACGCGACGTTCGAGCTGGGTTGGGCTCCTTCGGTGCGCGCGCACGGCATCGACGTGACTTCGCGCTATGCGAAGGGCGCTTCGAAGCAGGATCCCGCGCCGTTGCCGAACGGCATGACTTCGGCAGACGCCGCGCTCGCGGCGCAGTTCGACCGGTTCTTCGCCGCGGACGCTGCGACGCAGGCGACGTTCGAATTCGATCGCAATCTCGACGCGGAGCTGAAGACGCGCGAAGGCGACGCGCGGCTGCGCAAGCTCGCGTTCGAGGCGTGGAAGCGCGCGCCGCATGCGTCGATGCGCGAGGACTTCGCGGCAGATCGCGTTCGCGCCGGCGGCAAGGAGAGCCCCTACACCAAGAAGAACGTCGGCGAGAAGCCAGGCAACGGCTGGGGCCTCGTCATCGCGATGCACGGCGGCGGCGGCGTGCCGAAGGAGTTCAACGACAGCCAGTGGCGGCACATGCAGATCTACTACAAGGACCACCCGGAGGCCGGTGGCTACGTCTACTGCGCGTTGCGCGCGCCGACGGACGAGTGGAACGGCTTCTACACGGACTACTTCTATCCCGTGTTGGAGCAGCTGATCGCGCAGATGGTCGTGTGCGCGGACGTGGATCCCGACAAGGTCGTCGCGATCGGCTACAGCCACGGTGGCTACGGCGCGTTCGCGGTCGGGCCCAAGCTGCCGCACCGGTTCTCCGCAGCGCATGCGAGCGCTTCGGCTCCGTCTGACGGGCAGACGGTGGCGACGGGACTGCACACGTTGCCGTTCACGTTCATGGTCGGCGGCAAGGACACGATGTACGGCCGTCGCGACCGTTGCGTTGCGTTCGGCGAGACGCTCGACGCATTGCGCGCGGCGCATCCGGGTCTGTACGCGAACGCGAAGTTCACGCTCGTCGAGAACAACGGCCACACCGGCTTGCCGGACCGCGACCTGCTCACGCAACTCGTGCCGCTCACGCGCACTTCGTTGCCGCGCGCGTTGCGTTGGGAACTCACGGACGGCGTCGTCGCCGACCACTACTGGCTCTCGGCCGACTCGCCCGTTGCCGGCAGGCGCATCGAGGCGAAGCTCGACGGCAACGAGGTCCAGTTCTCTTGCAGTGACGAAGGCAAGGTCTCGGCGTTGCTCGACGCGCGGATCGTCGACATGGCCAAGGACGTCGTCGTCGTGCAAGGCGACTCGCGCAAGTCGGTGCGGCCCGAGCCGTCGCTCGGCGTCCTTTGCCGCACGCTCGCGAAGCGCCGCGATCCGCAGCTCGCGGCGAGCTGGATCCTGCCGCTTCGATGATGCGTTCGCGCCGCGGCGTGGACACTGCCTGCGGCGCGCGCGATAACGCAGTCGTGCGATCGCATGCCACGCGTTGGATCCTGCTGCTCGTCGTGCTCGTCGCGGGCGGTTGGTACTTCGGTTTCCGTGCCAAGGACGGCGATCGCGAGCTTCCCGTCTACGTGACCGGCGCGGAGCGCATGGCTGCGGGCGACGAGATCTACCGGAAGGGCGAGGACGCCAAGGTCTTCACCTATCCGCCGTTCGCCGCAGTGCCGTTCGTCCCGTTCGTCGTGGTTCCGGCGAAGTGGCAACCGGCCGCGTGGTTCGCAGTCAACTTCGCGCTGCTGCTGCTCGTGTTGCGCTTCCTGCATCGCTGGGCGTCGAGCGCATGGCCGGACGCAGGCCCGCAGCGGCTCGTCGCGGCGTGGATCTGGGTCGGCTTGCTTGCGGGAAGGCACGTGTCCTCGGTGTTCGAGAACCAGAGCCACGATCTGTTCATCTGCGCATTCGTGGCTGCAGGCGCTGCTAGCCTCGGGCGTCGCGGGCAGCCGGGTGCGATCGGCGCCGGCGTCGCGGTGGGCGCAGGCGCAGCCTTCAAGGCGACGCCGTTGCTGTTCCTCGAACTGTTCGTCGTCGCGCGCTCGTGGGCAGCGATCGGCGCATTGCTCGCTTCGGTCGTTCTCCTTTCGTTGTTGCCGGACTGGATCTTCCCGCGCGACGACGGCGCGTCGTGGGTCGTGCGTTGGTTCGACGTGTTCTTGCGCGGCATGGAAGTGGGTGGCGCGGCCAGCACGGAAGGCGCGTGGCTGAGCCATAGCTTCCTCAACCAAGGCCTCGCCGGGACGTTGACGCGCCTGTTCTCGCCAACGGAACAAGTGACGGTGTTCGTGCTCCCCGACGCGATGGTGGCGCACCTGCCGCCGCTCGCGTTGAAGACGCTGCAGCGCGTGGCCCAGCTCGGCGTCCTCGCGGTGATCGGCCTCGGCGCGCTGCGGTTGCGCGCGGCGCAACGGGATGCCGACCCGGACTCCGCGTGGCGTCGCGCGGCCCTCGGCGCGAGCGGGCTCGTCGTGTGCGGGATGGTGTTGCTGTCGCCGCAGAGCAGCAAGCAGCACTTCTGCGTGCTCTTGTTGCCGGCGATGTTCTGCGCGGACCGCCTGCTGCGATCGCGTCGCGACGTGCTGTTGTCCGGGCTCTTGCTCGCGAGCGCGCTGCTTGCCTCCGCCACTTCGAAAGGCGTGCTCGGCAAGCAACTCGGCAACCTCGTGCTCGCGTGGGGCTCCGTCACGTGGAGCACCGTGCTGCTGATGCTGGCGACCTTGCGCGCGATGCGGCCGGAACGGGCCGAAGAATCCTGAGCGCGCGCGTCGGCTGCGTCGCGGTCAGCCGAACATCGACTTGCCGTGCAGCACGAACAGCACGACGGCGAGATAGCAGACTCCCGACACTGCGAGCGGCGGGTCGCGGAACAGCAGCTTCGACGGGTCGCCGCCTTCGCTGCGCCGGTAGACGAGGAAGAGGTAGCGGAACACTCCGTAGGTGACGAACGGGACCGTGTACATCAGCGCGTCGGTGCGATGGCGCGCGATCGTCTCGGGGCTCACCGTGTAGAGCGCGTAGGTCAGGATGCTCAATGCGGCGAGCGGTCCGATCAGCATGCCGAGCAGCGACTCCGAGTAGTCGCGCATCGTTGCGCGCGTCTGGCCCGTGGCCTCGGACTGGCGGCCCAGCTCCTCGAACCGTTTGCAGAACGCGAGGAACAGCGCGAAGAAGAACGTGCAGAGCAGGATCCAGTGCGACGCCTCGACTGCGATCGCTGCCGCGCCCGCCTTCACGCGGATGCCGAAGCCGATCGCAATGCACATGCAGTCGAGCACCACGACTCGCTTCCACCAGAACGAGTAGAGCAAGTTCAACGCGAGGTAGCCGAAGGGCCACCATGCGAATACGCCGGATGCCGGGTTCAGTCCCGGGAACGCAAAGCGCGCGACTCCTGCGTCCGCGGAAAAGGCGAAGGCCGCGGCCCCGCCCCATGCGAGCGCCAGCAGTGCGATTGCCGCCGGCATCGGCAACGCGCCCGACGCGATGGGCCGAAGCCGCTTCTTCGGGTGGAGGCGATCCGACTCGCGATCGACGATGTCGTTCAGGACGTAGACGCCGCTCGCTGCGAGGCAGAACGCGCCGAATGCGAGCAGTCCTTGGATCCACGCGCCCGCGGCGAACAGTCGCGGAGCGGAGTCTTGTCCGCCGGTCGGCGTGAAGAACAGGAGCGGCGCGAGGACCAGCAGGTTCTTGACCCACTGGTGCGGTCGCAGCGCCTTCAGCCCGTGCAGCGCATGGGGACGGATCATCGGTTCGCGCTGCGCGAAGGCAAGTTCGCATCGTTTCGCAGATCGGTCCCGGTCGCTAACGTGCTCGGCCTCGACCGCATGAAGCACGACCGCACCAAAGGCCTCGACGGCCTGTTCCGTCCGCGTTCCGTCGCCGTCGTCGGCGCGAGTCGTCGCGCGGGCTCGATCGGCCGACAGGTCGTCGCCAACCTCATCCGCGGCGGCTTCACGGGGCCGGTCTATCCGGTCAATCCCAAGGCCGAGGTCGTGCTGTCGGTGCCCGCGTATCGCTCGGTGTCGGCGATTCCTGGCCCTGTGGACCTCGCAGTGCTCGTCGTGCCGCCCGACGCGGTGCTCAAGGTCGCTGCCGAGTGTGGCAAGAAGGGCGTGAAGGGCCTCGTCGTCATCACCGCGGGGTTCCGCGAAGTGGGCGGCGAAGGCATCGTGCGCGAAGAGAAGCTCGCGGCGATCAGCAAGCGCTACGGCATGCGCGTGATCGGCCCGAACTGCATGGGCATCGTCAATGCCGAGCAGGGCTACGCGCTCGATGCGAGTTTCTCCGCGACGCTGCCGCGCGCCGGCGCGGTTGCGATGGTGTCGCAGTCGGGCGCGCTCGGCGAAGCGATCCTCGCGGACGCGGCGCAGGCAGGCCTCGGCGTCGCGATGTTCGCGTCGGTCGGCAACCGCGTCGACGTGACCGCCGCCGACTTGCTCGCCTACTGGGAGGACGATCCGCAGGTTCGCGTGATCCTGCTCTACCTCGAGACCGTCGGCGCGCCGCAGGAGCTCGTCGAAGTGGCGCGCCGCGTGTCGCGCAAGAAGCCGATCATCGCGGTGAAGTCGGGCCGCAGCGACGCGGGTGCGCTCGCGGCTTCGTCGCACACGGGCTCGGTCGCCGGCGCCGATGTCGCAGCCGACACGATGCTCGCGCAGTGTGGCGTGCTGCGCGTCGACAACTTCCGCGACATGTTCGCGCTGGCGCAGGCGCTGCTCGACCAGCCGTTGCCCAAAGGGCCGCGCATGGCCGTGGTGACCAACGCCGGCGGCCCTGGCATCCTCGCCACGGACGCGATCGCCGGGCTCGGCATGGAAGTCGCGCCGCTGCTGCCCGCGACGGAGAAGGCGCTGCGCAAGGTTCTTCCGGTCGAAGCCTCGGTGCGCAATCCGGTGGACCTCATCGCGTCCGCGGATGCAGCGCGCTACCGCGCTTCGTTGAAGCTCGTCGTCGCGGACTCCAGCGTCGAAGGCATCGTCGTGCTGTTCGTGTCGCCGGTGATGATCGACGCGGCGGCGGTCGCGCAAGCCATCGTCGACGAGACGCGCGGCTGCGGCCGTCCGGTGCTCGCGTGCGTGATGGGGCGCCAGCGCGGCGACGAGGCGCAGCGCATCCTGCGCGATGCGGGCATCCCGGTGTTCCGCTATCCCGAGGACGCGGCGACGACGTTGCGCCAGATGCTGCGTCGCACGCGTTGGCTCGAGCGCCGTCCGCAGCGCGTGCCGGATCTGCGCGTCGATCGCGACGCCGCCCGTCGCATCCTGCGCAAGAAAGGTCGCGCAGCCGGTTGGCTCGCGAGCGCCGAGGTCGAGGTCGTGCTGGCTGCCTACGGCATCCCGTTCCCCGCGTCGCGCCGCGTGCGCACGCCAGGCGAAGCGGTGGCCGCGGCGCACGAACTCGGCTGGCCGGTCGTGCTCAAGGCCGAGGCTGCGAAGTTGCTGCACAAGAGCGAGCACCGCGCGGTGCGCGTGGGGCTGCGCACGGGCGACGATGTGTTTGCCGCTGCTGCCGACCTGATCGAACGCCTCAAGGGCAAGTTCCCCGACGTGCGCTTGCAGGTGCAATCGCAGGCGCAGGGCCACCGCGAAGTGCTCATCGGCATGACGCGCGACAGTCGCTACGGGCCGCTGTTTGCCGCCGGACTTGGCGGCGTGCTGGTCGAGGTCATGCGCGACGTGTCGATCCGCGTCGGGCCGCTCGACGGCAAGGATCCGCAAGAGA
>CAZEQF010000162.1:0-9113 GCA_964514315.1 uncultured Singulisphaera sp.
GCGCACCGCATCGAGCACGATGCCGCGCCGCTCCGCGCGCGGCAGCACGAACACGGCGGATTGGCCCACGTGTCCTGACGGTTGGTCCCAGTGGTCGAACTGCAGTGCGGGGCGGCCGATCACGTTCTGCGCGAGCACCGACAGCTCGCACCCGTGTTCGCCGTCGCCCAGGCACTCGCGGTGCAGCGCGTGCGTGAGTTGCGCCGCGTCCTTGTAGTCCGATGCGAACAAGAACACGTTGCCCCGGGCTCCGTCTTCGCGGTCGAGCTCGTGCGCCCACTTGTCCGCGGACGCAGCGATCTCCTCCCAGCCGGCCCAGGACGAGCCGCGATGTTGCGGCCATGCGACGATCACGGGCGCGAGGAGCGCGATCGGCAGCGCGCCCAGGAGCGCGAACCGGGCTGCGCGCGCCAGCCGGGGCTTCGACTCGGTGAAACGGATCTCGGAGGACCAGATCGCGACGCCGAGGAGCAGCGTGAGCCAGCCCGGCGTCGGCCAGTTCGGCTTCACGTGCATGAGCGGCGCGTTGCACAGGAAGAACAGCGGCAGCGGCAGCCCGAACGCGCAGAGCCACAAGGCGCGCATGTCGCGCGCGGCGGCGCGGCGCGCGAGCCAGGCGATCGCGAACGGCAGCATCAGCGCGACGGCCGGATGCACCATGCCGAACTGCGCGCCGAGGAACTCGAACAGCCAGCCGATGTGGAAGCTGGTCTGCTGGAACCGGTTCGAGGTCTGGAAACGGAACGACTCGAAGTCGTTGCGCACGTTCCAGAGCACCACGGGAAGGAACACGGCTGCTGCTGCCGACACGGCGATCCACGGGCCGCGCCGGAGCAGTTGCCTGCGCATGGCAGGGTCGAAGGCCAGCGTAACGATCCCGCCCACGGCGAGGAACGCCGCCGTGTACTTGCTCAGCAGGGCGAGCCCCGCGCAGATCCCCGCGAGAACCCACCAACGCAGCCCGCCGTCGCGGGCGCGCCACAGCGCCGTGATCGAGGCTAGCCAGAACAAGCACAGCGGCGGGTCGGGATTGGCGAGGAACCGCGTGGCCAGCAGCGCGGGCGCGCATGCGGCGCACAACAGCCAGGTCGCGCGCGCGCGCTGCGAGACGCCGAACGAGCGCAGCAACAGCAGGCCGATGGCCATCGTCCCGATGCCGCAGAACAGCGTCAGCAGCCGGATGCCGAAGGCTCCGTCCCCGAACAGGCTCGTTCCCATCGTGATCATCCACGCGACCATCGGCGGGTGGTCGTAGTAGGAGAGGTCCGGATGCTGCGAGTAGGTCCAGTAGTAGGCCTCCTGCGCGAACACCGGCATGCAGAGGCAGAGCCAGGCAGCCGGGATGCTCGCGAGCGCCAGCATCCTTAGGTCTGCGCGGACACTGTCGTCGCCGATCGATGGGAACACCTGGGCAGAATGGGTCGTGGCGTGGACCCGGACACGCAAAACCCCGAAATCGAGGCAATGCGCCTCAACGTGCCTTGATGCGTCAGAGTCGCGGCAGTCCGCGACGCGCGCGCGCATCGTCTTCGAGCGCCTGCACGACGGCAGTGGTCCGGCGCAGCCGTTCTTCGAGCGCATCGACGCGAAGGTGCAGGTTGCGGATTCGGTGGGCGGCGAACAACGCGAGCCAGCAGAGCCCGAGCGTGAACGTGAGCGCGCCGACTTGCGGCACCGCGAACCCGCGCACGAGGCGCGGGCCCTCCTGTTCGAGGAGCATGCTGCCCACGACGAGCGCCGCCATGAGCATGTGGAACTGCGGTTCGTGCAGCGTGCGCATCGGCGAAGTGTAGGTGGGGTCGCAGCGAGCGTCGACCGCGCTCGCGGGGCCGCCCTTGCAGCCATCGGGCCGTGTGGCCGCCGGCATGCGCCGCGGCCTGTTGCGCACGGTGGCCGATTGGCGGCCGGCGGCCGCGGGCGAGGATCGCGCGGAGCCGAGCCGCAGCGCGGCCGAAGCCGCCGATGCGAGGGCGGGTTCCGCTGCGGACGGACCGATGCCGATGCCGATGAAGTTCTCCATGACCGAGCATCCGGACGTCGCCTGGGCGAGGCTGGCCAACGACGAGCAGCTCGCCGCCGGCATCGCCGCGGCGATCCGCGACGCGTTCCTGGCCTACAACGACCAGTTCCGCGCGATCACGCAGCGCGCGAAGGGCCGCTTCGAGAACCGCGACTGGAAGGGCGTGCAGCGCGACGCCGCGGAGCGCATCGATCTCTACGACGAGCACGTCTCGGGCTCGGTGCTCCACGCAGAGTCGGTGCTCGGCCCGCGCGCAGCGGACCGGACCGTGTGGATGCGCGCGAAGTCGATCTTCGCCGAGCTCGTCGCGTCCTATCCGGACGTCGAGTTCACCAAGACCTACTTCAGCTCGGTCTCGCGCCGCCTGTTCCTCACTTCGGGCGTCGACGACGCGATCCAGTTCACGGGCGAGGAGACGATCCCGCTGCGCAACATCGCCGGCCCGTTGATCGGCAAGAACTACCACGCCGACGGATCGCTCGAGCGCATGTTCGCGAACCTGCTCGCCGACTACTCGTGGAACGTCGGCTACGCGGACCGCGGCCGCTGCGCGCACTACCTCGCGATGCAGGTGCGTGAGCACTATGCGCGCAAGCTGCGCGGCGACTCGGTGGTCTGCATCGACGTGCTGACGCCGGTCTTCTACCGCGACACGCGCGCCTACCTGGTCGGCAAGGCCACGGGCTGGACGCATTCGTCGCCGCTCGTGATCGCGTTGGAGTGCACGGACCGCGGCGTCGTGGTCGATGCAGTGATCCAGACGGAAGAGTCTGTGTCGGCGCTGTTCGGCTTCGCGCGTTCCTACTTCCACGTCGACGTCGACCCCGTGGGCGCGGCGATCGTGTTCTTGCGCAAGGTCGTCCCGCGCGAAACGGTGCACGAGCTGTTCGCGATCCTCGGCCGCGCCAAGCAAGGCAAGACCGAGCGCTTCCGCGGCTTCGAACGCCATCTGCGATTCTCGCGCGACCGGTTCGTCACTGCGCCGGGCAAGAAGGGCATGGTGATGGCCGTGTTCACGCTGCCGTCCTACGACGTGGTGTTCAAGGTCATCCGCGACCGCTTCCCGCCGCCGAAGGACACGTCGCACGAAGAAGTGAAGCAGCACTACAAGCTCGTCGCGCGGCACGACAAGGCAGGCCGGCTCGTCGACGCGCAGGAGTTCCGCAAGCTGCGATTCGAGCGCGCGCGGTTCGATCCGACGTTGCTCGAAGAGCTTTGCACCGAGGCTTCGAAGACCGTGCGCACGGACGGCGATTCCGTGCTCGTCGACCACGCCTACATCGAACGCAGGTTGCGGCCGCTGGATCTCTACCTTCGCGAGGTCGACACCGACACCGCGATCGAGGCCATGCTCGACTTCGGCCAGGCGTTGCGCGACCTCGCGAGCACCAACATCTTCCCCGGCGACCTGTTGCTGAAGAACTGGGGCGTGGCGCGGTCGGGACGCGTGGTGTTCTACGACTACGACGAGATCTGCCTGCTCACGGATTGCGAGTTCCGCGACATGCCGATTGCGCGGACCCACGAGGACGAGATGAGCGCCGAGCCGTGGTTCTCCGTCGGCGCGAACGACGTGTTCCCGGAGCAGTGGCCCGCGTTCTTCGGCGTGCCGTCCGACTTGCTGGCCGCGTTCTGCGAGCGGCATGCGGAGCTTCTGACCGCGAAGTGGTGGCGGGGCATCCAGCAACGGCTGCGCAAGGGCGAGACGCTGGAGCTCGTGCCGTACTGACGATGTCGCGGCGTCGTGGCCTTTCGGCCCGCGTCGGGTAGCGTGCTTCGGTGATTCCGCAAGAACTGATCGGCACGGCCAAGGTCCCCGGCGGCGGCGAGCTGCGTTGCTACCGACACGACGGCGACTACGCGATCCGCATCAACGGCATCGACCTGATGAGCAGCCGCGTGCACGGGTCCGAGGAAGTGATGGCGGAGTTGGCGCTGGAGCGTCTCGGCCAGCGCGAGAGCCCGCGCGTGTTGATCGGCGGGCTGGGCATGGGCTTCACGCTCGCGCGCACGCTGCAACTCGTCGGCCCGAAGGCGATCGTCGACGTCGCCGAGATCGTGCCGGAGATCGTGCAGTGGAACCGCGAGGTCTTCGGCCATTGCGCCGGGCATCCGCTCAAGGATCCGCGCGCGCGCATCGTGATGGGCGACGTCAGTTCGCGCATCGACGCGGTGAACGGCCTCTACGACGTGATGTTGCTCGACGTCGACAACGGCCCGGACGGGCTCGTGCGCGGCGACAACGACCGCATCTACAGCCGCCGTGGCCTCGATCGCGCGTGGACCGCGATGCGGCCGGGCTCGGTGCTCGCCGTGTGGTCCGCGCGCAGCGACGACCGCTTCGGCGACCGGCTCGCGCGCGGCGGTTTCGACGTCCACGAGCACCGTGTCCCGGCGCGTCGCACGAAGGGGCCGGTGCGCACGATCTGGGTCGCATGGCGGCGCTGAAGAAGCCCCGCCGCTGGTCCGTCTATCTCGTCCGCCGCGCGGACGGCGCGCTCTACTGCGGCATCGCCCTCGATGTCGCCGCGCGTCTGCAGCAGCACGAGGCTGGAGTGGGCGCGAAGGCGCTGCGCGGCCGCGGCCCGCTCGCGCTGGTGTTCCGTCGCCGCGTCGGTTCGCGATCGCTGGCGTTGCGCGCAGAGGCCCGGATCAAGCGACTCGGCAAGGCCGACAAGGAACGGCTCGCCGCATCCGTTGCGTTCGCGCGTCGGTTCTTCGCTGCGCTCGCGCAGGTTCCTGCGTCCGCCGACGCGTGACCCTTCGCGTCCGCCGCTGCATACTCCTCGCCCTTCATGGACGAGCAGAAGCAGACGTACGACCCCGCCGCGATCGAACCGCGTTGGCAGAAGGCCTGGTTGGACCAGAAGACCTTCCGCACGCCCAACCCCGGTGACGCCGACTTCGACGCGAAGAAGCCGAAGTTCTACGTGCTCGACATGTTCCCGTATCCCTCGGGCGCCGGCCTGCACGTCGGCCACCCGGAGGGCTACACGGCGACCGACATCGTCGCGCGCTACAAGCGGCAGCGCGGCTTCAACGTCCTGCATCCGATGGGCTGGGATGCATTCGGCCTTCCCGCCGAGCAGTACGCGATCCAGACCAACACGCATCCCGAGACGACGACGAAGAAGAACGTCGACAACTTCCGCCGCCAGCTGCAGCGCCTCGGGTTCTCGTACGACTGGGACCGCGAGATCAGCACCGCCGATCCGAAGTACTTCCGCTGGACGCAGTGGATCTGGAAGCAGCTCCACGCGCGCGGCCTCGCCTACGAGTCGAACGCGCCGGTGTGGTGGTGCGAGGCGCTCGGCACCGTGCTCGCGAACGACGAGGTCATCAACGGCAAGAGCGAGCGCGGCGACCATCCGTGCGAGCGCCGTCCGCTGCGCCAGTGGGTGCTCAAGATCACCGACTACGCCGAGCGCCTGATCCAGGATCTCGACGGCCTCGACTGGTCGGACGCGATGAAGGCGATGCAGCGCGAGTGGATCGGCAAGAGCGAAGGCGCGGAGATCGACTTCTCCGTGCTCGGCCACGGCGACGCGAAGGTGCGCGTGTTCACGACGCGGCCCGACACGCTGTTCGGCGCGTCGTTCATGGTGTTGGCACCCGAGCATCCGATCGTCGCGACGATCACGACGAACGCGCAGCGCGCCGCAGTCGACGCCTATGTGCGCGCCGCCGCCGCGAAGAGCGAACTCGAGCGCACCGAGCTCGCGAAGGACAAGACCGGCGTGTTCACGGGCGCCTACGCGCAGAACCCGCTGTTCGCCGACGACGATCCCAAGGGCCGCATCCCGATCTGGGTCGCCGACTACGTGATCGTCACGTATGGCACGGGCGCGATCATGGCCGTGCCCGCCGGCGACGAGCGCGACTTCGCGTTCGCGCAGAAGTTCTCGCTGCCGGTCCCGGGCATCTTCGCGCCGAGCACGGGCGACGCGGCGAAGGACGCGGCGGTCGCGAACGGCGAGTCGTGCTGCGTCGACGAGGCTCCGTATGCAGCGCACTGCCGGACGCGGGACGGCGCGGTCGCGCTCGCGGGCTTGTCGATGCAGGAAGCGAAGCGCGCCGTGATCGACTGGCTGCAGGCGCGCGATCGTGGCGTGCAGAAGGTCACGTATCGCCTGCGCGACTGGCTGTTCAGCCGCCAGCGCTACTGGGGCGAGCCGTTCCCGGTGATCCACACGCAGGACGGCGTCGAGCTCGTTCCGGATGCGCAGCTGCCGGTCGTGCTGCCGCACATGGACGACTTCAAGCCCGGCGGCGTGCCGGAGTCGCCGTTGATCCGCGCCAAGGAGTGGGTCGCGACGAAGGACTCGAAGGGCCGGCCCGCGCAACGCGAGATCAACACGATGCCCGGCGCTGCGGGCTCGAGCTGGTACTTCCTGCGCTTCTGCGATCCGCACAACGAGCGCGAGTTCTGCTCGAAGGCAGCGAGCGACTACTGGCTGCCCGTCGACCTCTACGTCGGCGGCACCGAGCACGCGGTTGGGCACTTGCTGTATTCGCGCTTCTGGACGAAGGCTCTGCACGACCAGGGGCTCGTGAAGCAGAAGGAGCCGTTCCACAAGCTCTACAACCAGGGAATGATCCAGGCGTTCGCCTACGAGGACGCGCGCGGCGCCGTGGTCCCGACGGCGATGACGAAGGAGCAGGGCGACGACGTCGTGCACGCCGAGACCGGCGAGAAGCTCACGCGCATCGTCACCAAGATGAGCAAGCGCTACGGCAACGTCATCAACCCAGACGACGTCGTGCGCGAATACGGCGCGGACACGCTGCGCCTGTACGAGATGTACATGGGCCCGCTCGCGGACAGCAAGCCGTGGAACCCCAAGGACGTCCCTGGCGTGCATCGCTTCCTCGGCCGCGTCTGGCGGCTCGCGGTGCCCGAGGACTTCACGCAAGGTCCTGTGCACGAACGGTTGCGCGCCGAACGGCCCGACGATCCCGAGCTGGAGAAGGCGCTGCACCGCTGCATCGCCAAGGTCGAAGGCGACATCGAGCGCATGGCGTTCAACACCGCGATCGCCGCGATGATGATCTTCGTCAACGACGCGACGAAGCGTCCGGACGCGATGAGCCGCAGCCAACTGCTGCGCTTCGCGCAGATCCTCTCGCCGTTCGCGCCGCATCTCGCGGAGGAGTTGTGGTCGCGCCTTTCCGGCAAGGGCACGCTCGCCTACGAGCCGTGGCCGTCGTTCGACCCCAAGATGCTCGTCGACGACGAGGTCGAGATCGCGGTGCAGATCCTCGGCAAGGTCCGCGGCCGCGCGACGGTCGCCGCCGACGCCGACCAGGCGACGATGGTCGCGGCCGCGAAGGCTGCGGTCGCCGCGCACCTCGAAGGCAAGACGATCCAGAAGGAGATCGTCGTGCCGAAGAAGCTCGTCAACTTCGTCGTGAAGTGACCGCCGCGCGCGGGCCTTCGCCGGCCCGCGCGCGCATCGAGTCGGCCGATGGCCTCGTGCAGCGACGCGATGCCGCCGGCGCGCACCGTCCAGCGCAGCGTGATCGTCCTGTCCGGAACGGTGTCGGCCTCGAGGGCCGGTGGCGCAACCGTCCCTGCCGCGACGGTACCGTGCCGTTGCGCGAAGGCCGCGTTCCGGGAGATGCGCCCACTCGCACAATTCCCCGCTCGCCTCCTCGATCCGGCGTCCGTATCCAGCCACCGCGCGGTTTCCGCGCCGCACGCATTCCATGGCCCAAGAACCCAAGACTCCTCTGTTCCTCGCCGTCGCCGTGCTGATCGCCGGCAGCGGCGGCTTCCTGCTCGGGCGCTACACCGCGCAAGGCGCATCCCTCACGGACGCGGGCGTGGCCGCCGAGGACGCGCGCGGAGGGGCAGGGCAGGACGCGGAGACCGTGCAGCTCAGGCAGCGGCTCGCAGAACTGGAATGCGAGCGCGAGGCGCTCACCGCATCCGCTGCTCGCACGGAAGCGGCCCCGGCAGAAGCGACGGCCGATGCCTCCAAGCCTGCGGCAGATGCACCCGAGGTCGCGACCGGCGCGTTGTTCTCCGATCCGCGCTTCGCGGCGCTCGACGCGATCGACTGGAAGACGATCGGCGCGACGACCGGAGAGATGGCGCCGATGCTCGTGCAGTTGATGCAGGAGTTGGAGAAGACCGGCGAGGTCCCGACGGCTCTCTTGATCAAACTGCAGACGCTCAACAGCAAGCTCGTCGAGCAGGTCCCCGCATTGCTCGAAGCGGGCCTTCCCGGCTACGGCCCGAACGGCGCCTACACGCATCCGCTCGTCACCGCGAACGTGCTCGGATCGGCATTGCTCGCGTCGGGGCAACCGCTGTCCGACGCGCAGCGCAAGGCGATCGACGGGCTCGCACGCTCGTTCTCCGGCGAGAACGAGAGCCTCGCAGCATCGACTCGCGAGTTCGAACTCGAAGGCATGCTCGCCGAAGCCGAGATGAAGGACCGGTTCTTCGCCGAGATCTCGTCGCAGCTCACGCCCGAGCAGCTCGCGCGCATCGAGCCTCAGGGCGCAGCCGACTTCGACGGCGGCAGCATGTTCCGCTCGAGCCTGATGACGCGCGCCTACACGGACCCGGTCGGCGCGAAGGACCCCGCGGACTTCGCGCGCATCGCGAGCGGACGGCTTGGCGAGCAGCTGTCGCTCGACGAGGCCACGGCGACGCAGGTGCGTTCGGTGATGGAGCGCATGGCCAACAACGCGCCGGAGCTGTTCCGCGACAAGGCCAGCCCCGTCGAGTCGAAGTTGCGCATGTTGAAGCAGGGCCGCACGACGGCAGCGCTCCGCCAACAGATCGCGATGCTGCGCGAGATCCAGCGCACGGTGCCGTTGACGGCCGAACAGAAGAAGAAGCTGCAGTCGCTGCGCCACGTGCTCGTGCCGCTTCCGAAGTGATGCGGCCCGGCTGACGCCGCCGAGTTGCCCCGGCCGTTCGCGGCCGCCGGACTGGTCCGCGCGTGCGTTTGCGACGCCGACCTCCATGGCGATCGCTCGCCTCCCGCGGCGCGTCGATCGGATCACGCTGGGATGCGACGACTGGGGCCTCCTGCGTCGTGCGGGGGCAGCTATGCTGCGCCGCCGTGACCACGCCTTCTCC
>CAZEQF010000163.1:0-9017 GCA_964514315.1 uncultured Singulisphaera sp.
GACAGGCGGCGAGCGCTGCGGATGCGAAGAACGCGATGCGAAGGAACGTCTGCATCGCCGCATCATGCATGGGCAGCAACCGCGAAGAAAATCGGCCGCGCGACGGGAATGCCCAGCAAGACCACGAACGCATCGATACGCGCGCGCTGCGATGCGCATCGACTTCCAGCGACGCAACGTGCGAGGTTGATGCGCGCGCCGACGCGCCTCAGCGTCGACCGAACAAGCTGCCGGTCGGCCGCGACACCGGCGCCACCGCCGGCGCGCCTACGACGCTCGGCCTCGAGGGCGCAGCGCCGCCCGACACGCCGGAGTTGTAGTTCTCGTTGCCAGCGGGCTTCGCTTGCGGCGCCGCGCGCTGCGGCGACTCGCCGAGGCGGCGACGCACGTCGTCGGGCCGGTTGGCCTTGGTGATCGCGTCGTCGGGCGTGATGAGCCCTTCGGCGACGAGCTTCAGCAGTTCGTCCTCGAGCGTCGCCATGCCTACCGCGCGACCGGTCTGCATCATGTTGAGCATCTGCGCGGTCTTCGCTTCGCGCACGAGCGAACGCACCGCGTCCGTCGCGACGAGGATCTCGCGCGCAGCGACGCGGCCGCCGCCGACCTTGGGCACGAGCGTCTGGCTGATGACGCCCTGCAGCGTCGACGACAGCTGGACGCGCACTTGTTGCTGCGCGTCGGTCGGGAACACGTCGACGATGCGGTCGATCGTCGACGTCGCGCTCGTCGTGTGCAGCGTGCCGAACACGAGGTGGCCCGTCTCGGCGGCGGTGATCGCCATCGAGATCGTCTCCAGGTCGCGCATCTCGCCGATCAGGATGACGTCCGGGTCCTGACGCAACGCGCGACGCAGGCCTTCGCGGAACGAAGCAGTGTCCTGCCCCACCTGGCGCTGCGTGAAGTAGCACTTCTTGTCCTGGTGCACGAACTCCAGCGGGTCCTCCATCGTGAGGATGTGGCCGTGCTCGGTCTCGTTGATGTAGTCGAGCATCGCCGCGAGCGTCGTCGACTTGCCGGAGCCCGTCGGGCCCGTCACGAGCACGAGGCCGCGCGGCTTGCTCGCGAGGTCGAGGCAGATCTGCGGCAGCCCGAGCTGGCGCGCGTTGGGGATCTTGTCGGGGATCTGGCGCACCACGAGGCCGGCGGCGCCGCGTTGCATCAACGCGTTCACGCGGAAGCGCGCGACGCCCGGCAACGCGTACGAGAAGTCGAGGTCGTGGTCGTGCGCGAACCGCTCCCACTGCTCGTTCGTCATGATCTGACGGCACAAGGCAGCGGTGTCCTCGGGCTGGAGCCGTCCATGCGCCTCGACCGGGCGCATCTCGCCGTCGACGCGGTAGCCGGGGAAGTTGCCCGACTTGATGTGCAGGTCGGACGCGCCGGCCTTGACCATGTCATGGAGAAGTTGCTGGATGCTCAGGGACACGTGCACAAACCTCGTTGGCGTGGGCGGTTTCTGGCGCGCGCAAGCACGCCCAAACCATGCATCGGCCGCGGGTTGCGACTTCTTGATTGCGCGAGTCCCCGACTGGAACAAGAAGAGTCGATGAAGATGGCTCCCGCCCCTGCCAACCGCAGGCCGCGCGGGGTGCAATCCTCGCCCTGCCATGACCGATTTCAGCTTCGCGTTCGAGCCGCAACGCCGTGTCCCCGAGGACGCGCCGCGCCTCCACCGCCAGCCCGAAGGCAATGCCGCCCCAGGCTCGGCCGCATCGTCCGGCGGCGGCGATGCCGCGACGCAGCAACCGGCCGCGGCTTCCGCGCCCGCCACCGGTGACGGCTCCGCAGCCGCGACGCCGCCCGCAGGCGGCGACAGCAACCCGCCGCGCAACGGCGCGCCGCAGTCCTACGAAGGCGTGCCGCTCGCGTCGCTCGACAAGACGACCCTGTTCGGCAACCGCGAGATGTCGTGGCTCGCGTTCAACCGCCGCGTGATGTCCGAGGCTGCGAACGAACAGGTGCCGCTGCTCGAACGCCTGAAGTTCTTGGCGATCGCGAGCCAGAACCTCGACGAGTTCTTCGAAGTGCGCGTCGCCGGCGTGATGGAGCTCGTCGACGCCAACCTGCTCGGCGAGAACCCGGACGGCCTCAAGCCGATCGAAGAGTTGGAGCGCATCCGCGAACAGGCGCGCACGTTCCTCGAAGAACTGCACCGCACCTGGAGCTCGATGATCGTGCCGTCGCTCGCGAAGGCCGGCATCGACATCAAGAAGACTCCGGAACTGACGGCGCCGCAGCGCGACTGGGTCGATCTCTACTTCCAGCGCGAGATCTATCCGGTCCTCACTCCGCTCGCAGTCGACCCGTCGCACCCGTTCCCGGTGCTGCTCAACAAGTCGCTCAACCTCGCGGTCCTGCTGCTCGACCCGCGCCAGCCGCGCAAGACGCACCGCATCGCGGTCGTGCAGGTTCCGCGCGTGCTGCCGCGCATCACGCGGCTGCCCGACACCGACGGCAGGCGCGTCTACGTGTTCACCGCGGACATCGTCCAGGCTCGCTTGAAGGACCTGTTCCCCGGCCTCGAAGTGCTGCATTCGTGCAGCTTCCGCGTGACGCGCGACAGCAACATCGACGTCGACGAGGTGCAGACCACGGACCTCATGAGCTCGATCGAACGCGAGCTCGTGAAGCGGCGCCGCGGCGAGCCCGTGCGCCTCGAGATCGACCGTGCCGGCCACCCGGAGATCGTCGACCGCTTCGTCCGCGCATTCGGCATCGAGCACGAGGACGTCTACTACTGCGACGGCCCCGTCAACCTCGGCCGCGTGATGGAGCTCTACCAGAACGTCGAGAGCCCCGAACTCCGCGACCCGCCGGTGCAGCCGATCAAGACCGTCGCATGGACGACCGCGGACGAGATGTTCTCGGACCTGCGCGACGGCGACGTGCTGCTGCACCATCCGTACGAGTCGTTCTCGACCGTCGAGGACTTCGTGTGCTTCGCGGCGCGCGATCCCAAGGTGCTCGCGATCAAGCAGACGATCTACCGCGCGGGCAACAAGAGCCCGATGATGGACGCGCTGATCGAAGCAGCGCAGCAACGCAAGCAGATCACCGTCGTCGTCGAGCTGAAGGCGCGATTCGACGAAGAAGCCAACATCCAGTGGGCGCGTCGCATGGAGAAGGCCGGCGTGCACGTCGTGTACGGCATCGTCGGCATGAAGACGCACGCCAAGACCACGCTCGTGGTGCGCCGCGAGGACGACGGCATCAAGCGCTACTGCCACATCGGCACCGGCAACTACAACCCGACGACGGCGCGCCTCTACACCGACGTGGGCTTGTTGACCGCGCGCGCGGACGTCGGCGAGGAAGTCGCCGAGACGTTCAACATGATCACGGGCTACGCGCGCGTGCCGCCGATGGAGCACTTGCTCGTCGCGCCGTTCACGATGCGCGAACGCGTGCTCGCGTTGATCCAGAAGGAGATCGACAACAAGAAGGCCGGCAAGCCCGCGGGCATCCGCGCCAAGCTCAACAACCTCGCGGACCCGCAGGTCGTGCTCGCGCTCTACGAGGCGTCGCGCGCCGGCGTCGACATCCGGCTCGCCGTCCGCAGCGTCTGCATCCTGCGCCCCGGCGTGCCCGGGCTCAGCGACAACATCAAGGTCACCGCGATCATCGACCGCTTCCTCGAGCACAGCCGCGTCTACTGCTTCGAGAACGCGGGCCAGCCACTCGTCTACATCTCGTCGGCCGACTGGATGGTGCGCAACCTCGACCGCCGCGTCGAAGTCGCCGTGCAGGTGCACGACACGCAGATCAAGAAGCGCATCCTCGACGAGGTCCTCGGCCTGTCGCTGCAGGACAACGTGCGGGCGCACCGAGTGCTCGCGGATGGCCGCAGCGAACGCATCGTCGCGGCGCCGGGCGAAGCCCCGGTCCGCAGCCAACAATCGCTGATCGAACTCGCGCAGAAGCAGGTCGCCGCCGCGACCGCCGAAGCGGCGCTGCCGGGCAAGAAGGGCAAGAAGAAGCGCCGCGCCTGACCGGCGCGGGAAGCGGGACTCGCTGCAGCGCAGCAGCTCCCGGACAGAGCAGACCGCGACCTGGCCGCCCCCTTCTACCCCCATAGGCTCCATTGGAGCCGCGCCGCCGCGTCCTACGAGCAAGCATGCAAGTGCCGCTCACCGTCTCCTTCCACGGCATCCCGGTCAGCGAACACGTCCGCACGGCGTGTTGGCGCGAGGCCGAGAAGCTCGAACACTGGTATGCGCGCATCACGAGCTGCCACGTGACCGCGAGCCTGCCGCACCGCCACCAACGCAGCGCGAAGCCGTTCGACTTGCGCGTCCACCTCACGATTCCGGGCCACGAGATCGTCGTCGACCGCGTGAAGACGCAAGCGCACGGCGTCGACAAGCCGGAGTTGATCGTGCGCGAGACGTTCGACGAAGTGCGCCGCCAACTGCAGGACTGCGTCGCCAAGATGCGCGGCGAGGTCAAGCAACACGAAGCGCCCCAACGCGCGGACCTCGGCGGCAGCTGAGAAGCAGCCGCGCCAAGCGTGGACGCAGAACTTCAGGCGCGAGCCGAGACGCCCACGCCCAGAAGTGGTTTCACGAGAAGTCGGCAACCGAGGCCGACATCGGGCTTCGGTGCCGGACGTAGCTGCCGAGGAGTTGTGAAAACCCCTCCGAGCTCCTCACACCGGAGTTCTCGCCTCGCGCTTCCACGTCATCACGCTGTGGTCTTCGCTGAGCTTCGACGCAAAGCGCCTGCGCCAGCTGCGGGCGATCGCGGCCCGCAGGCGCCTCGCGATGTGCGCGCCGGTCAGCGCGACCTCGATGCGGTCTTCCTTCTCCTCGAGCCACATGAGCCGCTCGATCGGGTGGAGCCGAGCCTCTTCGTCCGCGGTGTGGTGAAGCATCGCGACGAGGTCGTGACGCTGGTCCTTCGGCACGCCGTCGATGCGCAACACATGCGCGGCGCAGCGATCTTCGATGCGGCGGCAGGCAGGGCAGACGCCGGCAGTCGCGTCCTTCGGCGCCGGGTCCCAGCGCCACTTGCCGCGTTGGTTCACGGCGCGGCACGTCGTGCACACCATCACGCCTTCGTGCTTGTGCACGTCGGCATAGGTGTCGAGCCCATCGCCGCCGGCACGGCGGCCTTTCTGGGCAGAGATGCGATTGGAGTTGAGATTGCGCATCGGCAGGTTCCTCACAGCAGAAGGTGGCGGCGTCTGGACATCTCGCAGGCGGCGACCGTCGCGGTCGATCCACGCGTCGCATCCAGCGATCGCGAGCGTCGGCCACGACGAACGGCGCGTTGCGGATCTGCATCTAGGCCGCAACTGCGCGAAGCGCCCGTTCGCACTTCGACCCGTTCCGCAGGGATCCATCTCGAACGCCGATTGGCCGGTCCGGGCGCGTCGCATCCGGCGGCAAGCGTGGGACCAAGGATGCGACGGGCTATGCGCGTGTGCGCACTCGCGTCCGGCGGGCCCGCAGCCCAAGGGCTGCGCGGAGGCAGCGCCACGGCACGAGGCCGCGCGCGCGAACGCCGCCGACCACCCGCATTCCCCGCATCGCCATGAAGACCGCCCCGCACTCTCTCCAGAAGGACATCCTCGACGAACTCCAATGGGAGCCCAGCCTCGAGAGTTCGCGCATCGGCGTCTCGATCGAGAAGGGCGTCGCCGTGCTGACCGGCCACGTGCGCAACCTCGTCGAACGCGGCATCGCCGAACGCGCGGCGAAGCGCGTTCGCGGCGTCGCGGCGATCGCCAACGAGCTCGTCGTCGACTTGAACCGGCTCGAAGCGCGCGACGACGCAGACATCGCGAAGTCCGCGATGCAGGCGTTGTCGTGGAACGTGATGGTCCCGCAGGACAAGGTGCAGATCACCGTCACCAACAGCTGCGTCACGCTCGAAGGCGAGGTCGCGTTCGGCTACCAACGCACCGCGGCGCAGAACACGGTCGAGCAGATCACCGGCGTCAAGGCGGTCGTCAACCGGCTGCGCGTGACACCGGCCGTCGCGCCAGTTGACCTTCGCCGCAAGCTCAACGCCGCGCTGCATCGCTACGCGCGCGTCGAGGCCGAGGGCATCCACGCCGACGTCGAAGGCAGCCGCGTCGTGTTGCGCGGCAAGGTCCATTCTTGGGCCGAACGCGACATCGTGCAGGACGCGGCTTGGGCCGCGCCCGGCGTCGCCGAGGTCGACAACCTGCTGACGATCGAAGCATGAGGAACACGCCGATGCCTTCCCTCGCCCAGATCACCGCCCGCGAACTGATGCGCACCGAGCTCGTCACGCTGTCGCCCGACGACACGATCGAGGACGCGATCGCTGCGCTCAGTGAAGCCGGGATCACCGGAGCCCCCGTGCTGCGCGGCGACGGTCGACTCGTCGGCGCGTTGACGCTCACCGACATCGCGCGGCCCGAGCACACCGACCAGGACCGCGTGCGCACGCGGCCGGGCGAAGACGTCCGCGTCGTCACGACGAGCGTCGAGGCGGACGAGTTCGACGAGGAGGAGGAGATGGAGACCAAGGAGGACTACTCCCCCGAGCTCCTCGGCGAGACCCTGGTCTCGGAGTGGATGTCCAACGCGGTGATCTCGGTCGCCCCCGACGCCTCGCTGCGCACCGTCTGCCGCACGCTCGTCGACGGCGGCGTGCACCGCGCGTTCGTCACGGACCGCGGCAAGCTCGTGGGCGTGGTGTCCGCGATGGACATCATCCAGCTCCTCGCCGGCCGCGGCTGAAGTCGCGGCCCGGGTCGCCTCACCCGGCCCGAGAGCCCAGGCCATTCGTTCCATCAGCGGGCGCCGCGGAATCGCGGGACGTCGGCAGCTGAGCCCCGGCGGGGAAGAACCCGCGCGACGTGCGACCGGACTGATGGAACGAATGGCTCGCGCGGGAGCGACGGAGGACGCCGGGTGCTCCTTCGACGCATCCACAGCTCTGAGAACCGCTTGCGGCTGCACCACGCCCGTGGCGCGCGCGCCCGCGGCGCCGTTCTGCCCCCCAGAAAAGAACAAAGCCCGCCGGCAACTTGGTTGCCGTCGGGCTTTTGTGGCGAGGGCGACGGGGGTCGAACCCGCAACCACCGGATCGACAGTCCGGTACTCTAACCAATTGAGCTACGCCCCCACGCCGGGGGTCCCCCACGTAGGAGGGCCGGGGACTCTAGCCGCAACCGAGCGGTTTGCAAGCCTGGAGAACGGCGGACTCCCGTCGTCCTGGGCCTGCCGCTGGCAGTCCGCAACCGCCAACTGACGCCGAAACCGCCGGGATGCTGCAGCGAACCATGCTCGCTGCTCCTGGCACGGGCCTTCCCCCTCGATAAAAAAAGCCGGCCGTCAGGTCGCCCCGACGGCCGGCAGCCACTCTTCGCTCTCTCGTGTCCGACAGGCGTCTCTCTTGCGGTCGCCGTCTCGCGGGGGCGAACGCAACGCCTGTCGCGCCTCCAGGTAGGACAGCCGACCCGACCCCGACAATGCCTCCTTTGGACCCATATCCGGCGCGTCCCCGCCTCCAACTCGGCTACTTCGGGGCCCCGGGCACGCCCGACCTCCACCTGTCCGTCGACGGGATGACGCCGAAGGGCCCCAACCTCAGCCACTGGCCGGGCAACCGCACCCCGGCGAAGTGGAAGCAGGACCTCAGCACCTCGATCTGCTTCGCGTTCGCGCGTGCCGACGCCGCGGAGCAGCGCGAGTTCTTGGGTGGCGCGGAGGTCGTGCTCAACGACCACTACGACACCGACGGGTTCGGTTCGCTGCTGTGCGTGCTGCAGCCCGAGACGGCCTTCGCAAACGAGGAACTGCTCCTCGCCGCAGCGGCGACGGGCGACTTCGGCGCGTGGGTCACGGGCCGCGCATTCGCGATCGACCGCATCGTCGCGAAGCTCGCCGACCCCCGTTCGCCGGTCCACGCCGAGTTCCGCTCGCTGTCCGGCGCCGAGAAGTGCCTCGCGCGCTACCGGTGGCTGCTCGCGCACGCGGACGACGTGCTGCGCGCACCGGCCGAGTTCGCGCCGCTGTTCGAGGACGAACGCGCCCAGGTCGCAGCCGAGATCGACGCCGGGCGGCGCGGCGCGCTGCAGCGCACGATTCTCGCGGAGCTCGGCTTCTCGCACGTGACCACCCGGGCGTCGGTCGCGCGCATGACGCTCAACACGCTCGCCGGTAGCTGGCGCGTGCTGCACACCATCGAGGGCAAGGACGGTCCGCTGCATCGCTACCACGACCGCACGGAGAGCTGGTTCGAGCTGCTGACGTTTCGCGCGCCGCCGCGCCGCGACCTTCGCCCGCTGTGCGCGCGCCTCGACGCGATGGAGCCGCCGCACGACGGCGCGCAATGGTGCGTCGATCCGCCGACCGAGCCGATCCCCGAGCTCTACTTCGGCGTGCCGTCCCAGCAGGCCTACGGCGCGATCACGCGTGAACTGCGCCCGAGCCGCATGTCGGCCGACGCCGTTCGCGCGGAGTTCGCCGCCTTCTTCGCCACGCCTGCGAGCGGCCGCTAGCAGACGTGGCGATGGCTCGCCATCATCGCGCCGTGCCGATGCAGAAGACGAACGCGCTCGCTGTCCTTGCCACCCTTGCGCTCACGTCCTGTGGCGGCGAGCCCGCGCTGCTGCAGTCGCCGGACGGTTCGCTTCGCGTCGTGGCGTTCGAGGACTGCAAGGACGCCGATGTCGAAACGAGGCTCGCTGCGATCTTCGCGAAGCACGACCGCATCGACCTGGTGGTCGTCGAAGGCAACGAAAGCGCACGCGCAGCCGTTGCGGCGATCGCGGCGCGCAATGCCAGCAATGCTGCGTGCGCGGCGCTTGCGCTCGGCGGCGACGCGAACGCGCAGCAGCAACTGCTCGCGGGCGGAACTCTCGCCGCATGGGTCGAGGACGCATCGGGCGCGAGCGCAGCGCTCGACCTCGCGGTGATTGCGCACGCCGGCGGCGAAGCGCCGAGCCGCCTGTCGGTCGGGCCGCGGTCGTTCGGCAAAGGCAGCGCCACTCCGTCGCGCACGCCGAGCGCCGGCGACGTCGTGCTCACGATGCTTCGCAA
>CAZEQF010000164.1:0-8962 GCA_964514315.1 uncultured Singulisphaera sp.
GTCCGGCCCGACCCGACTCGATATGGGGTCACGGATCGGCCGCGTCCGCCTCGAGAGCATGCGTCCGCTGCAGTGGGACCCGTACGGAAAGAACCGCAGCACGGGCTCGTTCATCCTGATCGACCGCATGACGAACGCGACCGTCGCGGCCGGCATGATCCTCGACCGCACCACCGCTGAGCGCGCGACGGACCGCCGCCGCCGTTCGGGCGACGCGGGAACGAACCTCGTCACGCACGCATCGCTCGTCAGCAAGGACGAGCGCGCAAAGCGCCTCCACCAGGAACCGCTGGCGATCTGGTTCACGGGCTTGCCGCGCAGCGGCAAGACGCCGACGGCCTTCGCGCTGGAGCAGGAGCTCTACCGCCGCGGCTACGCGGCGCACGTGCTGCTCGGCACCAACCTGCGCACGTCGCTGTCGCGCGACCTTGGCTTCTCGGGCGAGGACCGCTGGGAACACCAGCGCCGGGCTGCGGAAGTTGCGAAGGTGAGCTGCGACGCCGGCCTCATCGCGATCGGCGCGCTGATCGCCCCGCTCGCATCCGACCGCGCGCAAGCGCGCGCGATCATCGGCGCCGAGCGCTTCGTCGAGGTCTACTGCAGCGCGCCGTTGTCGGTGTGCGAGCAGCGCGACACGACGGGCCTCTACGCCGCAGCGCGCGAAGGGCAGTTGCGCAACGTGACGGGCATCGACGCCCCCTACGAGCCGCCGACGTCTCCGGACTTCGTGCTGCCGACGGGCACCGAGTCGCCCGAAGCGTGCGCGAAGTTGCTCTGCGACTTCCTCGAGCAGAAGGGCCTGCTCAAGAAGGCCTGACGCAGGCGCAGCGCGAGTTCGCGGTCCGTCAGCGCACGCCGCTGCGGACCGCGAGCAGCGCCAACGCCGCGAGCACGAGCCACGCGGCGTGGTTTCGCGGCGGGTCCACTTCCAGGTCCAACGTCCGCTCCGCCACAGCGGCAGCGAACTGGAGGTCCGACTCCGAGGACGGCACGTCGCCACGCCGGGTCTCGACGACGCCGCGCCCGGGCTGGCTCGACTCGTGGCAGCGCAGCAGCATCTGCGGAAACGCGGCGAGGAGTCCGAGGCTGCTGTCCTGCAGGCGGAACGCAAAGTGCACGGCGCGGCCGCGCGGCCCGTCCACGGCGACGGCGAGCGGTGCTAGCGAACCGTCCGGCAACTGCCCGGTCATCAAGGCCTTGCCCGTCGGCAACGAACCCGTGAGCGCGTGCGCGATCTCGAGTTCCGAGAGGTCGAGGCCGTCGAACATCGGTTCGCTGCGATCCCAGTCGACCACGAGCGGCGACGGCCACGGCAACGCGCCGGCGCGCGACCGGCCGAAACTCACCATCGGGCCAGGATCCGAAGGCAACTCGCCGAGACCTCCCTCCACGATCAAGAAACCAACCGACGCGCCGGGAGCCGCCTCCACCAGCGATCCGCCGACGGACTCGGCCAGCGCCTTGCCGGCAGCGGCCGCGAACGGAGCCGCGGACTCTTCTGCTTGCACTGCAATGCGCGCGCGCGGCTGCGGCGGCACGAGGATCTCGAACGCGTCGTCCCCGGACAGCACGTCCGCTGGCGCGGCGACGACGATGCGCACCGTGCCGCCTTCGGGCCGACGCTCGAGATCCCATTCGACCGGCATGCTCTTGCGCGCGCCGAGTTCGGCCTCGCGATCCTCGCCGGCAGTCGCGCCTTCGACGCGCAACGAAACGCGCAACGGCTCGTCGGCAAACGATGCGAGCAGAGCCCGGACCCGCAGACGGTTTCGCGGCGCATCGCGGTCGACCTGCGGATCGAGCAGCGCGACGTTGCGCGCAGCCGAGACGATCGGGGTCCACGCGCCGACCAGAGGCGCCGCGCCGTCGCCCGATTGCCCGTCGCCGAGCGACCACACCAGCGAGTCCTCGCGTTCCAACGCTGCAGCGAGATCTGCGAGCGGCGCAGGCAGCGAGCCGGATGGCTCGCCCACGTCGACGAGCGAACGCGCGCTGTCGCCGCGGCGCCGTTCGATCGAGCCGCCGCGCAACACGACCGCCTCGACTTCCAGATGCTTCGGCGCCCTTTGCGCGAGTTCCCGTGCACGTTCGATCGCACGCGCAAACGCAGTGCGCCCCGACGCGTCGCGCGCGCCCATGCTCGCGCTGCCGTCGACGAGGAACGTCACACGTCGCGCTGCGCGCGAGCCCGCGTCCACGGGGCCCGCGGCCGCGAGGCCGAGCATCGCGCACGCGAGGCACAGCAACAGCCAACGCAACGCGCGGAAGCGCTGCGGCCGACGGCGAAGCCGTTCTTGCGCGAGCCGCCACTGCGCCGGATGCGCGGTGGCCAGCGCGGCACGAGGTCGCGGCGGTTGCGCAAGGCGCCACAGCACGAACACCGCGGCAGCCAGCCACCAAAGCCGTTCCGGGGACGTCAGCGTCGGAAGCTCCACCCGGCCTCCATCCACGCAGCAGCCTCGAAGGTCGCCGTCGGCAACGTGACGCGCTGCAGCGGGAACCCGCATCGCGCGAACGCCTGCTCTTGCTGTCGTTGCAGCGCTTGCAGTTCTCGTGTCATCGCCGCCGCCAATTCCGCGTCGATGCGCAGCGGCACGGACGCGCCGGTCTCCGGGTCCACGACGGACCTCCAGCCACATGGCTCCACGACGAAGTCCTCGGGCAGCGTCGGCAGCCAACCCGTGACGCGGGCGCCCAGGCGCCGCATGCGATGCAAGGAACGCTCGGTCGCCTCGGGATCGACGAAGTCGCTGATCCAATGCACGCGCGCAGGAGCGGCCTTCGTCGGCAGTTCCGGCTCGCGCGCGCCCGCGACCAACGCGAGGCCTTCGATGCGATCGATGGCGGCGCCGACAGAACGCCGACCTTCGAACTCGGCGCGGCCGTTCGCCACGAGCGCAACCGCGTCGAGATGCACCAACGCCAGCCCGCACACGATCGCCGCGAGACGCTGCGCCGTGACGAAGCGCGGCGGCGAACCGACGCCCATGCTCGCGCTCGTGTCGAGCACCACGACGGCAGCGCGCGCATCCTCTTCGGCGAGCAGCTTGAGGAACAGCGAGCCCGTGCGCGCATACGCGTTCCAGTCGATGCGTCGCAGGTCGTCGCCTTGCACATAGGCTCGATGGCCGTGGAAGGTGCCGCTCTGCTGCAACGTCTGGTTGCGGGCGCGCAGCGATTGCGCACGCGCGCCGTCGACGCGTCCTGCGTGCCGCAGGATCTGCTCCAGCATCGCGCGGAACTCCGTCGGGAACGGCGGCGGCATGTCGCTGCGGACGTTCACTTGTCCGTGCCTCGCAGCGCGTCGAAGAACGACCGCACCATCGCGCGCTCGCGCTCGGGGATCCGTCGGCTCTGCAGCGCCTTCTCCTTGGCCCGCTCGAAGTCCTCGGGCTTGGGCGCGTCGATCGCACGCAACGGACCGGCGCCCGAAGCAGAAGCACGAGGCGCGGCGCCGGGGCCTTCCTCGGCGCCGGTCAGCGCTTGCTGCGCCATCGCGCGCCGAGTCGGTCCGTCGCGCGTGAACTCGGGCACGACGACGGCGGCTTCTGCAGGCAAGTCGACGAACGGAGCCGGCGCGGGCTCGGGGCCGAACGGCTCCGGTGGTTCCTCTGGCGGCGGCGTCTCCTCCTGCTTCTGCGCAGCGCCTTGGTCGCGCGGCGCATCTTGCGGTTCGCCTGGCTCGCCGTCTCCACGGCCCGACTGCCCGCCACCGCCAGCGCCCGATGGCCCGGACTGCGCCTGCGCCCCGAGTCCGAACCACGGCATCGGCGTCGACGGGCGCATCCACCACAGCAGCAGCAGCGCCACCGCCACGGGAACGAGATAGCGCGCGGGGCCGAGGCCGACGGCGACCCAGCTGCGCTCCGCGTCGCGCGGAAGGGCTTCGACCTTCTGCGCCAGCAGGTCGCCGAGCCATGCGCGCATCGCCGGTTCCGCGGCTCCGGCAGCTGACTCCTGCCACGCGAGCAAGAGGTCGCCCATCGCCTGCCCGGCGCCGCCGAGTTCGAGCAACGCACGTCGCAGCGCGCGCCGTTCGCGAACTGCGACCGTGAGCAACTCGATGCCGACGAGCGCCGACGCCGCGACGACACAGGCAAGGCCGAACCTCGGCCACACGGTTGCGAGCGCGAACGCAACGCACAGCACCGGGAGTCCGCGCACGACGAACGCCGCCGCGAGCCGAGCCTGCAGGCGCGCGCGGTGCACGCGGAGCGCGAAGGCGCGCAACCGCTGCTCGTCGTGTTGTTCGCTGCGCAGGTCGACTACGGACACACGGGGATCATGCGACGCACGCGCACGGATGCCAACCGTGCGCAGCGCGCGCGCGGGTCACTGGCCCCATGGCTGCGGCAACACCGAATACCACTTCTCCCATCGCCGCGCGTCGGTCAGCGGCAGGCGCGCGAGCAGCGTGCCGTATTGCTCGCAGGCCTGGCGCACGCCCGGATTCTGGGCAACCTGCGAGAGCAGCAGCAGTGCGCCCATCGGAATCGAATTCGCGCCCGACAGCGGGCCGTCGCCGTAGACCACGCCGAGCGTCGCGTCGAAGGCGTCCGGCAGCACTGGGTTGCCTTGGTATTCGACGGGGCAGTAGTAGCGAAGGGCGTTGGGGACGAAGCCCAGGATCGGATCCTGGAAGTCGCGCGCCCACGCATAGCCAACGCACGCAGACGATTCTTCGCAGAGCTGCAAGAACAGCGGGTCGCCGAAGAACTTCCAGGCCGCGAGATAGCCGTAGAGCAGCGCGCCGTGCTGCCACGGCATGAAGTAGCGATGCGGCGTCGGGAACGGCGTGCGGCCATCCTGCGACTGGAACAGCAGCGCGCCGCTCGCGTGGTTGCGCAGCCGGTCGCGTTCCACGACTCCGCGCAACCGGTCGATCGCAAAGCTGCGATAGCGAAGGTCGCCGGTGGCGACATACGCCTGCACGAGGCCCTGCATGACCCAGCCCTCGGTTCGCGGCGTCTGCATCACGCTCGTGTAGAAGCCCTGTGGCCGCATGAGCCCACGCAGCGACTCGCCGAGCTGCCGCATCTCGTCCTTCGCCCACGCGTCGCCCGTCACCGTGTAGTAGTCGAACGCGAGATCGGAGGACCAGTGCTCCTGGTCGAACGGCTCGAAGCCGTGCGCGCGCTCGCCGCCGTAGAGGACCATCGATCGGTAGGCAGCGTAGGGATCCGCGGTGACCAGCCGGCGTCGCCCCAGCGACTCCGGCGACAGGTCGCGTGAGCCCGGATACATCGGCACCCCATCCCACAGCAGGATGCGATCCGCGTTCGCCACGCGCAGCCCGTGGAGATGGTATGGCCGCATCGCCTGCGACCATGCCATCTGCTCCAGCAGGAGCAGCGGCCGCGGGTCCTCTGCCTGCACCGCGTGCGCGAGTGCCGGCGAAACAGGATGGTTGCGCGGCGTGCCCGTCTGGCCGGTCTGCTTCGGGTCGCCGTTGCTGCCCCAGATCCCGAAGTGCGGCGCGATCTCCCATTCGTGCATGTCGACGCCGATGCGGAAGGCTGCGTCCACCGGCGCGGAACACGGGCCACCGAGCAGGGACATGGCATGCGTCGCGCGCCAACTCGCGAGGTCGGCAAGGGGACGGACCGGAGCATCGACGGACGCGTCGACGGTCGCACGCGTCGCGGCCTGTTGCTGCGGCGTGCTCGCTGCATCGTCGCGCAGCAGCACGAAGCGATAGCGACGCATCTGCCCGTCGCCCAAGTAGGTGTCCGACAGCACGCGATGCGCGGTGAATCCGTCGGGCTGCGCGATGCCGGCTTCGATGCCGTTGGGAGCCGCGCGGTAGCTGCGCACGTGGTCCGCGCCACGATGCAGGAACGCGGCGCTGCGCACGTCGACGCCGCCGAGCGGATAGAGGTTGGGATCCTGGCTGCCACCCGGCGCGTCGGCGCCGAGGTAGTCGTTGCCGAGCAACCAATCCACCACGAGGTAGGGCTGGTCGCGGAACTCCGTCACGTAGAACGTCGACGTCAGGTAGTCGCGGCCGATGCCGCTGCCCGCCACTGCGCGGTGGTAGAGGCGCGCCTTCTGCACGCGGCACAGCGAGGTCTCCTGGACCGACTCGCCACCCGCCCACTGCGCGCGGTAGGGCACGCCGAAGGTGTCGCGAACCTCGGCCGCGAACTCGATCGGAAGCTGCGCCAAGGCAGCGTTCGGCACGAACGCGCCCGTGGCCGCAGCGCCAGCCTCCACCACGAACTGCAGGTTGGCAGACGGCTGCATCGACTCGACCCACTGCGCCTGCGCGATGCGAACGCTCTGGTCCGGCCACCGCTGCAGCACGAGCCAAGCCGTCTCCTTGCCGGCGATCGTCTGCGCCGAGAGGTCGTGCACTTGCCCCCACGGAAACGGCACCGAAGCGCGCAAGGTCTCGGTGCGCGCGCCACCAGGGTTCTTCACGAGCACGCGCGGCTGGTAGTCCGCAGGTGCGCCGACTCCGGGGCCGCGCTCCTCAGGCGGCGGCGAACCCCAATCGCGATCCGGCAGAACGCCACCACCACCGCTTCCGCCAGTCGTGGAGCCGCCTCCGCCGCCTCCGCACGAAGCGAACGACAAGGCAACGAAGAACAGTGTTCGGATCGAGGATCCGAAGAACGCGGGCGGTGGGAAGGTCAATGCGTGGTGCGGGCAAAAATGCCTGCGTCACGCTAACAGCGGCGGCGCAACCCGCAATTCCCCTGATGTTCGCTCAACCGCCGCCGTCGGGCTTCTGCTTCGGTTGTTGCGGATCGACTGGCGACGGAGCCGGCACCGCTTCCTTCGGCGCGGGAACCGCCTCGGACGGCGCGCCGCCGTCCTTTGGCGCTGCTGGCGCAGGCTGCGAAGGCTGCGATGGCATCGGCGCAACCGGAGCAGCATCGCCCTGCTTTGCGTCCGCTTGCTGCGCCTCCTCCTTCTTGCCCTCGCCATCCCCTGCGGGCTGCGGCGCGGCGTCGGTCTGTTGCGCAGGGTCGAAGAACTCACCGAGGTCGCGTTCGAAACCAGCGGCCCATTGCACCGGCAACGCGCAGACGAAGTCCGAGGCGCTGCAGCGCACGTATTGCGTCGGCTTGCCCTCGATCTGCTTGCCGGCCGCGACTTCGAGCGTCGTGTCCTTGCCGTCCTTCTCGTAGACGACGGAGACCACCACGGTCGGTGTGTCGAGACCGAGTTGCGCAAGCGGCGCGCTGGCGAGCGGACGCACGTAGTCCTGCGCCTGCACGTAGCCGAGTCGCTGGACGAGGCCTTCGACCTCGATCTGCCGCACCGCGCCCTTGCCCGCAGGCGCCGCTTCGCACGCCCACGACGACTCGCCCTTCTTGCGCACGAAGGCGGCCTGTCCCGTCTGGTTCTTCACTTCGATGCGGCGAACCATGTCCGCGGGCACCTTGGCGACCGACAAGTCGAGCCACGGCTGCGCGTCGATCGAGCGGTTCCACATCGGAACCTCGTAGAACGCGACGTCGCGCGAGTCAGCCTTGCGCACGTAGACGCCGCGCACGACATCCGTGCCTTGCGCGCCGAGGTTCGTGTCCTTGCCGACGAGCAGCTCGGCGATGACTTGCCCCTGTGCGTTGAACGCCTTGACGACGAACGCATGCACGGGATCGAGCCCGTAGCCGGCAAGTTGCTCGTCGGTGGCGCCTTCCTGCACCAGCGTCTCGCGGTCGAACGGCATCGACGACAGGTGCTTCCAGACCTGCAGCTCCAGCATCTGCCCGTTCGCGGGCGCGCCGAACTTCTCGCCCATCGCCTGGCCAAGCACGAAGCCCTTGTCCGTGCGTTGGAACTGCAGCTGGTCGTATTGGACCTGCGGCTTCTGGCTCGGGTCCGCGCCCGGCTGCGTTTGCGCCTCGGGCTGCGGATCCTTGGGCTTGCCGAGCACGACCGTCGCGACGTTGTCGACGGTGAAGCCGTCGAACATCTTCGGCACCTGCGCGGTGTCGACGAAGTTCTCGAGGTCGCCTTGGATCGTGAGCCAGGTCGGGACCGCGAGCACGGCCGCAGCGACGGCGAGAAGGGTATTGGCCTTCGTGAGGTTCATGAGCGTGCCTCAGTTGCCGATGGACTCGAGGAAACGGCGCTTCTGCGCGCGCCGGAAGAACAACACCAGCAGGCCGACCGCGAGCACCACGATGCACGGGCCGACGACGTTGGCGACGACGAGCGTCGTGCGCGTCGTGCGCAGCTCCTTCTCCGTGTCGCGGCGATCGACCGACTCCTCGACCTGGTCGCCGAGCAACGCGAGCTTGCGATCCTGCGGCAAGCGGGACTGCAGCGCGACGAGATCGCTGTCCTGGCTGATCCAGTCGAGCAGCATGGGGAAGAAAGCGGCGCCGAAGATCGAGTGCGGACCGCCCTGCTGGCGGAACACGCCGCGCGCGAAGTCGTCGCGGACGAAGTCGCTGTCCGCGAACGCGACGATGCGCCCCTTCTTCTGCGCCGCGAGCAGCGGCTCGGGATCGGCGGGAGCCTTGGCGACCGTGTCTTCCTTCGGCTTCGGCTGCGGCGGGCCGATCTCCGGCTTCTGCGCGGCTTCGTCGGCGGGCTTGTCGCCCTCGGCTTCCGCCTTCTTGCGGTCCTCCTCCTCCTTGAGCTCGGACGCCTTCATCGGACGCTGCTTGCCGGCGAAGAACGAGGAGAACGAACCCGACACCTCGAGCATCAGCGGCGCCTGTCGACGCGGCTCGCTCTGCAGACGCTGCTGCAGCTTCTGGTTGAAGCTCTGGTTCGCGAGCATCTGCGACTGCAGGTCGCGCCCCATGAGCGAGTTCAGCGTCGCTTGCGGGTCCTCGATGATCGTGAGCGGCGACGACCACAGCAGCACGCGACCCGACACGCCATCCGGCAGCGACGGCTCGACGCCATTGCTGCGCAATCGCAGCAAGCACGGCCAATACATGCCCGGGCCGCGCTTGAACTGACGGAACGCCTTGAACAGGAACTCGTCCGTGTCGATGCC
>CAZEQF010000165.1:0-8818 GCA_964514315.1 uncultured Singulisphaera sp.
GAACAACACCCCCCCGCCGCCGAAGCGATCCGTGGGTGCCGCGGCAGCAGCGGCTCCACCGACCTTCGCCTTCGCGCCCCTCGCCGCGTCGGCAGCGTTCGCTGCATCCTGCCCCGTGCCTGAGGCCGGAGCCTGTTGCGCGACGACTTCCGCCACCGGCGCCTCACTCTTGGCCGCGGACGAAAGGCGCAGACGCAACTGCGGCAGCGTCGTGCTCGGCGCATCGACGCGCCCGACAGCACCCCTTGGCTTCGCCAATCCCGCCGTGGTGTCCGGTTCCTCCAGCCTGCGCGTCGCCCCGGACGGTTCGTCCTTCGGCGCTGGCGCCTTGTCCGCGGGCGGCGGGATCCCGGGTTCGATCGACACGATCGCAGGAACCTGCGCCGACTCCGTCGTCTTCACGCGCGGCTCCAGTCGATCGAGCAACGCGATGATCGCAAGCATCGCCGCCGCGACCAGCGCACTGCGCCACCACGCGCCCGGGACCGTCGGCAACCGCGGACTCACGACAGCCTCCGGCGCCGCCGGCCCGTTCGTGCCGCCGCTGCGGATCCGCGCCATCACCGCTGCCGCGACGTCGATCGGCTCGTCGTCCACGGCGAGTCCGGTGCGGACCGCACGGACGGCCTCGCGGTAGGCCTCGGCGCGTTCGCGCAGCGTCTTGCTGACGCGCAACTCGGCCTCGAAGCGCTCGCGATCGCGCGGCGCCATCGTGCCGTCGACCCAATCGCACAGGCGCTCGTCGTTCTCGTTGGGGATGGGCTTCGTCATGGCTCGAACCCCTGCAGCATCTGCTGGAGCATGCAACGCGCGCGGTGGATGCGCGAACGCACTGTGCCTCCCGGCAGCGACAACGCCATCGCGACTTCTTCGTAGGACATTCCCTCGAGGTCGCGCAACACGAGCGGCAGGCGGAAGTCCTCCGGCAGGTCGAGCACGAGCGAACGCACCTTCGCGGCGAACTCGCGTTGGCCGGAAAGGTCGTCGGGCATGCGTTCCCTCGACACCGGCTCGATGCGCAGGTCGTCGGTGCCCGCGATCGGGGCGTCGATCGAGAGCGGCCGCTGCGCGCGCTTCTGCGCCCGCTGCTGACGCCACTCCGAGATCGCGACGTTCGTCGCGACCGTGTGGATCCACGCCAGCACGCTCTCGCCTTGGAAGCGAGGCAGCGCCTTCCACACGCGCACGAAGACCTCTTGGACGAGGTCCTCGGCGGCGATGCGATCGCAGTGCACCACGGACCTCACCACGCGCGCGACCCGGTTCTGGGTGATCTCGACGAGCTTCTGGAAGGCATCCGCATCTCCTCGCTTGGCCTGCTGCACGAGCTGCAGGCATTCGTGGCGCAGCGCGTCGTCGAAAGACGCGGACACACCCGCGCCTGCGTCCTTTGCCCGCGCGCTGGCGGCGGGCGAAGCTGCGGCGGAACGCAGGCCCGCGGGCGAGGTTCCTCGCGGCAAGGGTTCACGGTCGTTCGTCACGAGATCCGGCGATGTCGTCGATTCGGTATGCGGCGCAGCGTCGGCTGCGTCGGTGAGGCGCAAGACGTTATCCTCGCGCCCCGTCCACGACTCCACCCCGCACGAAACTTCCGATGCCCAAGGACCTGTTCGTCTTCCCCTGTCCGTGCTGCGGCAAGCAGATCGAACTCGACGTGCGCACCGGCCACGCGCGCGCAGTCCGCGCCGAGGACAAGCTCGGCGGCAAGGACCTCGACGCGCTGCTGCATTCGCAGAAGAAGGAGTCCGAACGGCTCGGCAGCCTGTTCGACCAGGCGAAGGACGGCCACGGCAAGCAGAAGGACCGCCTCGACGACTTGCTGAAGCGCGCGAAGGACGACGCGAAGAAGAACGAGGACGAGAAGCTGAAGCGGCCCTGGGACCTCGACTGAGAGGCGCGACGCGCGCGGTCGAAGGCCACGATCGAAGCGGATGGACGCGATGGTTGCGCCGCAACGGCGACGCGCATGGAACGGCCGCACACAGGCCCCGAACAGCGCCGGGGCGATCGCAGCGCAGCGCGGCGGCGGGTCAGCGCGAGCCGAGGCGCTCGACCACCTTCTTGCCCTCGTCGTTCCACTGCGGCGCGGCAGCGCGATCGGCGAGGTCGCGGACGAAGAGCTCGATGCCGCGGATCACCGCCGTCATGTGCGGCACGTCGATGCGCGAGACCTCGTCGGTCGGCTTGTGGTAGTCCGAGTGCAGCGATCCCGCGCTGATCGAGTGCGCGACGATGCCCTTCTTGGCGAACGAGAGGTTGTCGCTCGCGGCGAACAGGTTCTTCGCCATCGGGAAGTCGACGACCTGGATGCCTGCGCGCTGCATCGACTCGGCGCAGACCGCGGCGAAGTCCGAATACTCGCGGCCGGTGATCCACGCCTGCTTCTGCTTGCCCTGCTCGGGACGGCCGAGCATCTCGATGTTCACGTTGCAGACGACCTGCGACAGCGGCATCGGCGGGTTCTCGACGAACGCCGCGGATCCCCTCAGCCCCTTCTCCTCGGCGGAGAAGCACACGAATGCGATGGAGCGCTTGGGCTGCGGGCCCTTCGCGATCGCTTCGGCGAGCAGCAACACCGCGGTCGTGCCCGTGGCGTCGTCGTCGGCGCCGTTGTGGATCGCGTCGCCGTCCACCGGCGCGCCCACGCCGACGTGGTCGTAGTGCGCGGAGATGACGACGTATTCGTCCGGCTTCTCGCTGCCCTTCACGACGCCGACGAGGTTGGCGAGCGGGATGTCGATCGGCGCGGCGGCCGCGCCCTTCCATTCGAGCGACCACGACGGCGGCATCGGCTTGTCGCCCTCCTGCCGCATCGCGCGCAGCTCTTCGGGCAACGCCGCCTCGCGCACGAGGAACAGCGGCGCCGAGTTGCGGATGCGACGCGAGAGCAGCGAACGCGCGCCCGCGGCCGACGCCCAGAACGGATGGTCTTCCGCGACGACGACGACCGTCGGCTTGCGGGCGCCGCCCATCTGCAAGGTGCGCTCGAGGCGCGGATCGGACGCGAGCACGATGTTCGCGTCCTCGGCGGAGCTGTCGGCCGCAGAACCGGGCCGCAGCAGCCGGACGTCGACGCCGCCCTTCAGTTCGATCGTCTTCGTCTCCTGCTTGTCGCCTTCGCCGACCGTCGCCTTCACGACGAGCGACACCGCATCCGAGTCGAGGCGTTCACCCGGCAACGTGTAGCCGTGGCGGAAGCCGTCGGCGGAGCCGGGCAGCAGGCCCGCGGCCTCGAAGCGCTTGCTGATCCACTCGGCGGCGAGCTCGAGCCCTTCGCTCGGCGTGTCGCGGCCCTTCAGATCGTCGCTCGCGAGCCACTCCAACGACTCCTTCACGCGAGCCTCCTGGATCGGCGTGTCGGACTGGGCGCGGACGGAGGCAGCGAGGGCGAGGATCGTCGCGGCGAGCGCGAACGGGGGCGCGATGCGAATCATGCGTGGGGAGTCGGTTGCTGTGCGTGCCAGGATCCCTGGCGGTAGCCGAGCAGGTCGAGCGTGACGTGGAGGTAGCCCGCGCGGCGAACGCCGTCGACGAGCGCCTCGCGGCGCTGGACGGCAAGGGCAAGTTCGTCGGGAGCGAGTTCGAGGCGCGCGAGGTCGCCGTGATGGCGCACGCGGAACTGGCGGAAGCCGAGTTCGCGCAGCACGCCTTCGGCTCGCTCGATGCGCTGCAGCAATGCCGTGTCGATCGGAGTGCCGTGCGCCACGCGCGACGACAGGCACGCGAAGCTCTGCTTGTCCGCGGTGCGCAACCCGGCGTCGCGGCTGTAGCGGCGAACATCGACCTTCGAGAAGCCTGCGTCGACGAGCGGCGCGAGCACTCCGTGTTCGGCGGCTGCGCGCTGGCCCGGACGATGGTCGCCGAGGTCATCCATGATCGCGCCGTAGACCACGGGCCAGTCCATCGGCCCTATCTCCGCGCGTCGCTGCGCCACCGTGACGAACAGCTCCTTCTTGCAGTGGTAGCAGCGATCGCCTGCGTTCTGCCGGTAGCTCGGGTTGTCGAGTTCGCGCGTCGGCAACACGACGTGGCGCGCCGCGAGTTCGTTCGCGATCTGCCGCGCCTCGTCGAGTTCGGCGCGCGGCAACGACGGCGAGTCGGCAGTGACCGCGACCACGCGGTCGCCGAGTTCGGCGACGCATGCGTGCAGCAACATCGTGCTGTCGACGCCCGCGGAGAACGCGACGACGGCGCCCTGCAACGACCGCAGCCGCTCGCGCAGCGAGGCGAGCTTCGCCTCGTAGGAAGCGTTCGCGAGCGGATGCAGCGCCGTCATCGTCGTCAGGCCTTGCCGCCAGCGGGCGCGCCTTCGATGCGCGCGATCCAGTGGCGGAACGTGTCGTTGCCTGCGGCGAGGATCTCGTCGCGACGCTGCTTCCACAGCGGCTCGAGGCCGAGCGCGCGCAGCACCGGCAACGCCGTGCGTGCGAACGGGCTCGCGGCGGGCTCCATGCGGAACAGCTCCGCGAACGGGCCGGCGAGTTCCCTGTGCACCTTCGAACCCATCGCCGCGTCGGCAGCGAGCGCGCACGACAGCAGCATGCGCGCCTGCACGCTGCGACGTTCGTCGAGCGCGAGCGCGAGCGTCCATTCGAGGATCGCGCGCTGGCCGAACACGAGCTCCTTCGCGAGCAGGCCCTGCGCCGAGATCACGAGCGCGGACAACTGCGCCTGCGTCGTTGCGTACTTGTCCCAGAACGCCTCCGCGCCGACTGCGGGCGCGAGGTCCTTGCTGCCGCCGACGAGCGCCGACACTTCGCGCAGGAGCTGCAGGTATGCAGCGCCGAGCTTGCCGTCCTCGCCCGTCGCGGTCGCGTGGCCGATGCGCTGCTTCGTCGCGACGTCGTAGACCCAGAGGTCGATGCGACGCTGCGCGCCGTCCGTGCGCACGGAGCCCGAGACGATCTTGGTCGACTGGCGTTCGCGATCCGTCAGCAACTCCGCGAGCTTGTCCTCGGCCCACGGCACCGACGAGACCACCCAGCCGCCGCCTTCGACGACGGGCAACGCCGTGCCCGCGGGGATGCCCGCGAGCAGGTGCAGTTGTTCGGCGAGGAACAGCGGCACGCTGCGCGACATGCGGCCGAGTTCGTCCTCGCGCTGGACCTGGAGGTCCTTCGGCCCGTCGTGCACGACCGCGAGGCCCGCGAACAGCACGAGGCCTTCCTTCTGCGGCGGCGGCAGCAAGAACTCGGGCTTGCCGAGCACGCCGTACCACAGCGGCCGGTCCATGCGGAACATGATGACCTTCGGCTGGCCCTGCAGCGGCTTCGGCGCCGGCACGAGCTGGCGCGTGAACTCCGCGTCGAACGGCGCGAGCTGCTGGTCGAGCGCGCGCGGGAAGCGCACGCGCAGCTGGTGCAACAGCTCCATGCCTTCCTTGGGCTTCTTCGTCGCCGCGTAGTAGTTGAGCAGCGCGATGCCGATGCCCGGGTGGTGCCCGTCGACGCGGTAGCGCGGCAACACGAGCTCCGCGATCGCATCGAGCTGGCCTGCGCGGCCGAGGTCGTTGGCCGCCATGAACAGGAAGTCCGTGTCGTTGTCCGCGCGCGCGCCGGCCGCGCGGTAGTCCGCGAGCGCCGCGTCGACTTGCTTCTGCTGCAGCTTGTGCCGCGCGCGCCACAACAGCGGCCGCCACGCGGACGGCAACGCGCATGCCTCTTCGAGCGCCTTCTCGTAGCCGCTCTCGCCGAGGCGCTCGTTCTCCCACGACAACCAGCCGTGCAGCGCATCGGGGTGGTTGGCGTCCTTCTGCAAGGCGCCCCACAACAACGCCGTCGCCGAAGCGCGGTCGCCTTGCTTGTCGGCGACCATCGCGAGGCCGACGAGCGGCGACAGCGACTCGGGCAACTTCTGCTGCAGTTCGCGCAACGTCGCCTGCGCCGAGTCGAGTTCGCCGATGTCGCGCTGCACCGCCGCGAGGATCGAGAGGCCGCGTTCGACGTCCTTGTCGAGCGCCGCAAGCCGCAGCGCCGCGGGCAACAGATCCTCCGCGAGCCCTTCGCGCAGGTATTGGAGCAGCAACGCCGCGAGCTTGTCGGGTGCGTGCTGGTAGGCCTCCATCACCTGCGGCAGCACTTCCTTCTTCCACTGCTCGCGCGGGATCTGCTGCGGACGGCCGAATGCATCGACCATCGTGACCGTCGCGGGCCCCTTCGGCGCGGACGGCTGCGCTGTGGCTGCGGGCGCAGACGACGAAGCGGCCGGTTGCGGCGCAGGCGTCTGGGCCGAAGGCGCCGGCGCAGCCGAGGTCGGCGGCGCTTTCTGCGCGGGTTGCGGCGGAGTCGATTCTGGCTTCTTGCGGCTGAACAGTCCCATGGAGATTCGAGGCGGAGTCGGCGAGGCGCTCCGTTGGCTGACGCAGGCTGCGGCAGGGCGGGCACAGTAGCGTCGCCCCGATGCCGCAGCCACCGACGTCGGAGCCGTTCGTCGGCCAAGGCTGGGCCCGCGCACGACGCCAACGGATGCGCGCGTCGCATCGCGGGATCGGCGCGCCGTGGGCTCCGCGCCACCGCGCGTTCGCAGCCTTGCACGCGACGCGGGCGAATCACCGCGTCGCTTGCGCATGCACGGGCAGGCCCTACCTTCTTCGCCCCCAAACTGCGGCGCGCCCCCCGCGCCCGCCTACGAGGACCAACCGATGCGCACCCAAATCCTGTCCGTCCTGCTCGCCGCGAGCGCCTTCTTCGCCCCCTCCGCCAACGCCCAGGTCCAGTCCATGGGCGGACCCGACACCGGCCGCCAGGCCTCGTGGGTCATCTTCGCCGAGATGACGAACGGCTTCACGCCGCACGGCGCGGTCACGATCCAGTACGGCCAGCCCGAGTGGAAGGACAGCTACGACGCGGTCCTCGCGTCGGGCAAGTTCAACGGCACGACCCAGCGCCTGGGCAAGAACTGGTGGACGAGCCTCGACACCACGGTCGCGATCGAGATCGGCGGCACGAAGATCGAGGCCGGCAGCTACTACCTCGCCATCCAGGCTTCCAAGGACGGCGCGATGAGCCTGCTCGTCATCGACGCGAAGATGTCGAACCAGAAGGGCTGGCTGCCGTTCGTCGCGAGCCAGTGGAAGTCGGACATCGTCTGCAAGCTCGACCTGATGAAGGACGCGCACGAAGACGTGCAGCAGAAGATGCTGATCGCGATCTCGGCCGACAAGACGGACACGAGCAAGGGCACGTTCTCGATCCGCTGGGGCAAGCACGAGCTGCGCGCCGCCGTCGCGTTCCATCTGCCGAAGCCGGAAGCCGGCAAGAAGCAGGAAGAGCCGAAGGACGCGAAGAAGTGAGTTGAGCCCGCGGGCGGCATCATGTGGAAGCGCGTGATCGAGGCGGCGTGCACGCCGCCGGGGCTCTGCCTCCTGCTGCTGCTCGCGGCCTTGTTGCTGCGCGCGCGACGCCCGCGCCGCGCGCTGCTGCTCGCGCTGCTCGGCGGCCTCGTGCTGTGGCTCGCATCGGCGCCCGGGGGGCCCGGTGCGTTCTCGCGCACGCTGCAGACCCTGCCGCCGCTCGCGGCAGACGGCCCGCTGCCGGACGCGCAGGCCATCGTCGTGCTGAGCGCCGAGGGCGACCGCGGCGCGCCCGAATACGGCGGCCCCACGGTCGGACCGCTCACGCTCGTCCGCGTCCGCTACGCCGCGGCGCTGCATCGCCGCTCGAAGTTGCCGGTGCTGACCAGCGGCGGGCGTCCCGGCACCGGCATCGAGCCGCTCGCGGACTCGATGGCGAAGGCGCTGGAGAACGAGTTCGCCGTGCCGGTGCGCTGGCGTGAAAGTCGCTCTGCCGACACGTGGGAGAACGCGAAGTTCTCCGCCGAGCTGCTGCAGAAGGACGGCGTGCGCCGCGTGCTGCTCGTGACGCACGGCTGGCATCTGCCGCGCGCGGTCGCCGCATTCGCCGCGCACGGCATCGAGGCGGTCGGCGCCGGCACCGCGTGGCGCAGCGAGGCGATCGTCGACTGGACGAGCTTCCTGCCCGCCAGCTCGGCGCTGCGCGACACGACGTTCGCGCTCCACGAGTGGATCGGGCGCATCGCGTATTCGGTCCGCCGATGAGCACGGCCCCCGGCGGGAGCGCGGAACCCGGCGGGAAGAGTCCTGGCCGAGGGGCTTGCGTCTGCGCGCGCAGCGCATAAATATGCGCGCCCGGAGCATACTTATGCAGACCCGCACCACCCCCACCGAAGCGCGCGACCAGCGCCGCCAGCTCATCCTGGAGCTGGTCCAGCGGCACACGATCCGCAACCAGGCAGAGCTGCAGCAGCGGCTCGAGGACGCGGGCCACGCCGCCAACCAGGCGACGTTGTCGCGCGACCTGCGCGACCTCGGCGTGACGAAGGGCCGCGAGGGCTACGAAGTGCCCCTGGCGCCGTCGCTGACGCAGGCCGTCACCGGCGGCAGCCTGTGGCACGCGCTGCATGCGTGGCTGCTCGACGCCACCGCGGCGCAGAACCTCGTCGTGCTGCGCACGCCCGCGAGCTGCGCGCAGCCGCTCGCGCTCGCGCTCGACCGCGCGACGAGCGACCGTTCCGCGTTGCCGGGCCTCGTCGGCACCATCGCTGGCGATGACACCGTTCTCGCGATCTGCCAGGACGCCAACAAGGCGCGCGCACTCGTGCGCCGCCTGCTCGCCCAGAAGGAGGGCGCCGCATGAAGAAGGTCGCCATCGTCGGCGCGTCGGGCTACACCGGCCGCGAACTGCTCACGTTGATCTCGCGCCACCGCGGCATGCAGGCCACGGAAGTGATGACGGCGCGCGCTGGCTCGCAGCCCGAGCCGCCGCAGTTCCCCACCGATCCCGTGATCGCTCCGCTCGAC
>CAZEQF010000166.1:0-8809 GCA_964514315.1 uncultured Singulisphaera sp.
GAACGGAACGAGCCCGAGCGCCGTGAAGGTCGCGGGCTGCACGATCGGCATGTCGTTGGTCGTGCGGATCGAGATCGTCGCGACGTTCGTGCCCGCGCTGCTGCCGACGTAGGGCATGCCCGCGTGCGCGCGCGCCGCGATCGCGGCTGCTGCGCCGCTGCGATGCAGCCGGTCGAGCAAGCGGAACGTGTTGCCGCCGCCGACGAACACGGCTTCGGCCTCGCCGATCGCAGCGAGCGCATTCGCTGCGCGGTGGATCGAGGTGCACTGCACGCCGAGCTTCGCGAACGCAGCCGCAGCCTTGTCGGCGTAGGCGTCGTGGTCGGCGAGCGCCCACGGCACGAACAGGATCGACTTCTTGCCGTGCAGCAACTCTGCGAGCGCGTCGCGCACGTGCTCGAGGTAGCCGCGGCCGTGCATGGTGGAGTTGGAGATCAGCAGCAGGCGGCGCATGAGGGCGGGCAGAGTAGGTGCGCGCGCTCGCACGGTCCATGCGCAGGATGGCGCGGACTTCGCGTCGTGTTGCTCCGATGCGGCAATCTGCGTCGCGCGCATTCGCGACGCGGATCCACTTCGTCGTCAGTCGAGGCGCTGCGCCAGTTCGGCCTTGCCCTGTTCCTTCAGCTCGCGCTGCACGCGGCGCAGGATGGCTGCGGGCTCGCGGCCGAGCCCGTCCTTGTCGCCCATGCTCGCGGGGCGCAACGCGCGCGCCGTGACGAGGCGTTCGACGCTCTCCTCGTGCTTGCCCTTCTGGTGCAGCAGCAACGACGAGCCCGCGCGCGCGAGCACGCGGAAGTGGTTGGCCGTGTCGGCGTAGTCCGCGTTCTTCTCCACGCTGCGCGCGAACGCCTCGATGCACTCGTCGTAGGCCGAGAGCGCCTCCTTGTTGCGCTTGTCCGTCACGAGCAGCTCCGCTGCAACGATCGCCGCGTAGCCCGAGAACCACGCTGCGGTCGCGGCGTCGTCGACCGTGTCCTCGTAGCCGCGATACGCGCGCAGCAACCCGTTGGCGCCGCGATCGGCGAGGATGCGACGGCGCGCGAGGTCGTGCAGTTCGCGCGACCAGGGGAAGCGCTTCATCGCGTCGCGCAAGACCTTCTGCGCCTCCATGCGAGCGCCCGCGAACGCGAGCAGCTCGGCCGCCTCGCGCGCGTCCTGTTCGGTCGCGAGCGGGCTTGCCGCCGCCGCGCACAGCGCGAAGGCAGCTTGCGCGACTTCGACCGGCATCGTCTTGGGCGCAGCCTTGTCGTCGCCTGCAGGCTGCGCGAACGCTGCATAGACCGTTCGCGCGGCCGAACGTCCTGCGGTGCGCAGCGCCTCGACGAGCAAGGTCTGCGGCATCGCGAGCGCTTCGTCCTTGGTCAGCGCGAGGCAGAAGTCCTTCGCGGGCTTCGCCGCGTCTTCCGGCAGGTTGAGGCTCCACAGCGCGACGCATTGCGCAGCAAGCGCGGTCGCCTTCGCCTTGCCGCCGAGGAGGCTCTGCGCGCGTTCCGCCGCGCGGCGCGCGTCCTCGAGCAGCAACGGCGCCGTGCTGCCGCCTTCGGGCAGGATCAGCAGCGCGAGCGCGACGTTGGCCTTTGCGAGCGCGAGCTGCGCGTCCGCGGCTTCGGGCTGCTTCTTGGCCGCGGCCTCGGCGGCGTCGAGTGCGCGTTCGAGCTCGTCGCGTTCGACCGGCGCGGGAACAGGCCCGAACGCCAGGCTCTTGGCTTGCGCCATCGACTGCTGCGCCGCGGTTGCGTGCGCGAAGAACCGCTGCGACTCGGGATCCGACTCCGCGAGCCGCGCGATCGTGCCGAGCAGCGACGCCGCGAGGTCCGCGTCGTCGCAGCGCGCGAGCGCGTCCTGCATGTCGATGCCGCACTCGGTGACGCCGATCGCGGCGAGCGCGTTCGCCGCGACCCGGAACGTCTCCTCGTCGTCGTCGCGCAGCGCGATGCGCAGCGTGTCGATCGGGAAGTTGCCGGCCTGCGCGCACCGCGCGAGCAGTTGGCGCCGGCCCTTGCCGTCGGTCTCGGTGAACAACTTCTCCAACGCGCGGCGCGCAGCGGCGTCGCTGCGCTTCAGCATCGCGTCCGTGTCGACCGGCGGCGGCAACGAAGCCGTGTCGCCCTTGTGCTTCTCGATCGCGTCGATCGCGTCCTGCATGCTGCCGTCGAGGAACCGGTCGAACAGCACGACGCCCTTCCCGTCCACGCCGACGTGGCGCGGCGCGTAGCGTTCGCCCTTGAACCAGCGCGCGAACAGGAGCGGTTCGATCTGCTGGTGCTCGCTGCAGGTGCAGCCCGGGAAGCGCGGACACTCGACGCGGCGGCCGAGGCTGTCGTAGTCGCGTTCGGTGTGGCGGTTGGGCGAGGCGATCACGCAGACGTAGCCGCGCGTCTTCTGCACGAACGACTCGTCGAGGTAGGTCGAGTTCGCGAAGCGCTCGCAGAACGGCTCGCCGTCGGCGTTGACGCACACGAGCAGCGGCTTGCCGGTCGCCTGTTGGACCGCGAGCGCGTCGGCGAGCGTGCGCTGCCATTCGATGCGCGGCGACTCGGGCTCTTGCGGCGACAGCAACAGGCACAGGGACAGCGACAGCAACGTCATGCGCGCAGCGTAGCGGGTGAGCAGCGTTGTTTGCGCGCGGCGACGAGCCCGCTACAACGTCGCGCCGCCGCGTCCCCGCGGCTCCCATCGACGTGAACCTCGATTCGTTGCGCGGTTTCCTGCCTGTCTACGCGGCTTCGGCCGAAGGCGACGGCCTTGCCGACCTCGGCGCCGTTCGGCTCGGCGTCGGCAAGACGGCTGCGTCGGTCGCGTTGTCCGAGCGGTTGACGCGCATGCGCCCGCCGGGCGTGTTGTTGTTCGGCATCGCAGGCGCCTACCCCGAGCGGCACAAGCAGGGCGCGATGTTGCGCGTCGGCGACGTCGTCGTCGTCGCGCGCGACGCGTTCGCCGACGAAGGGGTCGAAGTCGCGGACGGCTTCCTCGACGCCTCGTCGCTCGGCATGCCCGCGCACGACGTGCCTGCAGGCGGACCGTTCTTGCTCGATGCGCTGCGCAGCCGTTCGGTCGCCGACCTGTTGTCCGCGCCGCTCGTCACCGCTGCGACGGTGAGCACGTGCAGCGGCACCGAGGCCCTGTCGCTGCGGTATGCAGAACGCAGCGGCGCCGACGTCGAGACGATGGAAGGCGCGAGCATCGCGTTCGTCTGCGAACGGCACGGCGTGCCGCTCGTGCATGTGCGCGCCGTGTCCAACCTCTGCGGCGAACGGTCGCGCGGTGGTTGGGACCTGAAGCTCGCGGTGCGCAACCTGCAGGACGCAGTGAGCCAGCTGCTGCTGGAGAGCGACGCGTGAGCGAACCGCTGCGAAGGCTGTCGTTCGGCATGTCGCCGTGCCCCAACGACACCTTCGCGTTCTGGGCCGCGTTGCACGACGAAGTACGCGACGATGCATTCGGTCTGCGGCTCGAGTTGCTCGACGACATCGAGGCGCTCAACCGTCGCGCGACCGGCGACGCGGACGCGCGACTCGACGTGACCAAGCTCAGCGTGCCGGCGCTCGCTCGCGTGGTCGACGACTACGCCGTGCTCGACGCGGGATCCGCGCTCGGGTTCTCGTGCGGCCCGCTCGTCGTGCAACGCGGCGACGAGGCTTCGCTGTCGCGCGACGGCGAACACAACCTCGCTGCGCTGCGCGGGCGTCGCATCGCGATCCCGGGGCAGAACACGACGGCGTTCCTGCTGTTCCGCATGTTCGCGGGCGCCGAGTTCGAGTTCGTGCCGTTGCGCTTCGAGCAGATCATGCCCGCGGTCGCGCGCGGCGAATGCGACGCGGGCCTCGTCATCCACGAGAGCCGGTTCACGTATCGCGAACACGGTCTCGCGTGCACAGCAGACCTCGGCCAGCTGTGGGAGCAGAAGACGTCCGGACCGCTGCCGCTCGGCGTGATCGCGATCCGTCGCAGCCTCGGCGCGCATGCGCACGCAGCCGTCTCGCGCCTGCTGCGCGAGTCGACGTTGCGCGCGAGGTCGCGGCCACAGGATGCGCGCGCGTTCGTGCGCGAACACAGCCAGGAGATGGCGGACGACGTCTGCGACCGGCACATCGCGCTCTACGTCAACGACTGCACGGTCGACCTCGGCGGCACGGGACGCGCGGCGATCGACGCGATGTTTGCGCGCGGCCGCGCGCTCGGACTCCTGCCGGCTGGCCGTTCGCCCTGGATGGGCGACGCGTGATCTTCCCGCTCGGATTCGCGCTCGTCGCGCTCGCGCCGACCGCCGTGCTCGCGGCGATCTGGGCAATCGTGCTCCGGTTGCGTTCGCGCGCAGCGAAGCCGTTCTTGGCGCGCGCCGCGTGGGCGCACCTGTGGCTGTTCTTCGTGCATGCGCTGTTCACGTTCCCGGTGCTGCTCGGGTGGTGGGGATCGCGCGGGCTCGGCACGCGCGGCGACGAGTCGTCCTACGAAGGGCCGCGCATCGAGCTGGACGGATCGTGGTCGCTGCAGGACTCGCGCAAACTGCGCGCAGAACGCAGCGCGCCGCCTCCGGCCGAAGTGGTCGATGCGTCGCGTCGCCTCGCGGTCACGTTGCCCGGCGCAGACGGCGTCGCGTTGCGCGCCTACCGCGTGCCGGCCAAGAAGTCGCCGCCGACCGCGACCGTCGTGCTCGTGCACGGGTTGTTCCGCTCCGCGCTCGAGCTCGAAGCGCCGGCGAGCATGTTCCGCGACCTCGGTTGCGACTGCTGGCTCGTCGAGCAACGCAACCACGGCAGGAGCGGCCGCGCGCCGGCGACGTTCGGCCTGCGCGAGAGCGACGACCTCGTTGCCGCGGTGCGTGAGATCCGCGAAGTGCACGGCGCGCGCGCGCCGCTGGTGCTGTTCGGCGTGAGCCTCGGCTCCGCTGCGGTGTCGCTCGCTGCGCCGCGCATCGAAGGCCTTGCGGGGCTCGTGCTCGACGCGCCGGTCGAGGACCTGCTCGCGGCTGCGCATCGCATGCTCGGCTTGCAGCGTCGCGACGACGGCCGTCGGTGGTTTGCGTTGTGGGAGCCGTGGCGCTCGCTCGTGCTCGCGTCCGTCGAGTCGTGGTCGGACGTGCGCCTCGCGGACGTGCAGCCTGCGCGTGCGTTGCGCGGCTTGCCGTCGACGTTGCCCGTGCTGCTCGTCGGCGGCGAGCACGACGACAAGTCGCCGCAGGACGTCGTGCGCGCGTTGTTCGAGTCGCTGCCGATGGTCGACGGCGACAAGGAACTGTGGATCGCCGAGGGCGCAGGCCACGGCGACGCGTGGAAGCTCGCGCCTGCTGACTACAAGGCGCGATTGCGCTCGTTGCTGCAGCGCGCGTTGCGCACCGCGCCGCGCTGACGTGCGATGGTTCGCGCCGCGAACGCGGCAGCGCACCCCGCAGCCCGATTGGCGTCGTGCGCTTCGTGGCCAGGCCGCCTTCGCGTCACCCGGACTCGTTCAGCAGATGCCTTGGCGGCCGCGCTGCAGGCAGTCCGCGAACGCGTCGGGCGAGACGTTCGCGCCGCAGACGATGACGCCGATGCGCTTGCCATCGAGCGTCTCTGCGCGCCGCAGCATCGCAGCGGTGGCCGCCGCGCCCGCGGGTTCGACCGCGAGCTTGGCGTCGGCGAACAGCAACGCCATCGCGCGGCGCAGTTCGTCGTCGTCGATGCGCACGAGCTCGTCGACGTAGCGCTGGCACAGCGCGAACGAGTACGGCATCGCATACGGAGCGCCGAGGCTGTCGGCGATCGTCGCGACGCGCTCGATCTTCTGCGGCGACCCTTCGGCGAAGCTGCGGTGCATGCTGTCCGCGCCCGCAGGTTCGACGCCGTAGACCTTGCAGCGCGGCTGCAGTTGCTTGACCGCGCATGCGATGCCCGCGCACAGCCCGCCGCCGCCGATGGGCACGAAGATCGCGTCGAGCTGGCCGGTCTGGCGCAAGAACTCGTAGCCGAGGCTCGCCGTGCCGAGGGCCGTGCGCGGCCCTTCGAACGGATGCACGAACGTGCGCCCCTCGTCGCGCGCCATCTGCTCCGCCTTTGCGAACGCGCTCGCGATGTCCGGGCAGACGACGACCTCGCCGCCGAGTTCGCGGCAGGCCTGGATGCGCAACGGGTCGGCGGTCTGCGGCATCGCGACCTTGGCCGTCGTTCCGAGCGCCTTGGCTGCGTAGGCGACCGCCATGGCGTGGTTGCCGGCGCTGACCGCGCACACTCCGCGCGCGAGCGCCTCGGGCGCCAGTTCCTGCATGACGCACAGGGCGCCGCGCGGCTTGAACGACCCGGTGTGCTGGAACAGCTCCAGCTTCAGCGTCACCTTCGCGGTGGCGGGGACGAGGGCGCGCACCCGGTGGCCTTCGAGCTGCCAGACCGGCGTCTCGCGGATCCACGGCTGCAGCTGCCGGTGGGCCCGCTGGATCGCGGCGACGTCGGGCGCGGGGTGGGCGGTGGGCTCGGCAGTGCGCATCGGCGCGATGCTGCCGTCTCTCCACCGCAGCCGCCAGCACCGGGGGCTACTGATGGAACGAATGGCTCGCCGTCCCGGGCGGCGGCGGGCGGCGCGGCGGGTTCTGCCTGGAGAACCGACTGATGGAACGAATGGCTCGCGGCCGCGTCGCCGAAGGAGCGAATGCGGCGCAGCGGAACTTTGCCGCAAGCTCGCTTCCGATCGTGCGTTCCGTCGCCAGCTGGGGGAGCCGGCCGCGCGCAGGCATGTTTGGAGAACGGACAGGATCGCCGCCCCATGCCCAGACCTCACCATCTGGACACAGGCAGAGATATTCAGGGGTTTTGGTGAACCAAACCCGCCTCCCCCGGGAAGGAGAGACGAGGCCCACGGCGACCCTGGCCGCGTGCGTCTTTACACAGCCCGGGGCGAAGTGTGACAGAATTTTTTGTCACAACTCCTGACGACGGAAGTTCTAAGCCCCTTCGCCTTCGCCCAACCTGACGAGCGGACCGGATTGCCCCTCCGATCACCAGCGGTGGAACGCGGGGTGGCCTTCTTTCACGGCCACGAACAGTCCCTCGCCCGTCGCGCAGATCTTGCCGCCGGCCTCGAGGGTCCCGGTCACCTTAGCCCGGTCCTTGGTCGACTCGGTGATCTTGGCGCGCAGCGTGATCGGGCCGTTGGTTGGGGTCGGCCGGCGCAGCTTGACCGCGTATTCGGCGGTCACGGTGCAGGGCGGCGTCGCGGCGCCGGACTTCTGCATCAAGTGGTGGGCGGCGGCCCAGTTGAGGTGGCAGTCGAGCAGGGCGCCGACGATGCCGCCGTTCAGGACGCCGGGGAACGCCTCGTGGTGCGGCTCGGGCGTCCACGTGCAGACGACCTCGTCGCCTTCGACGAAGCTCTTGATGCGCAGGCCCTTCGCGTTGCTCGGGCCGCAGCCGAAGCAGGCGTTCTTGGGGGCGTAGCGGTCCTGAAGGCTCTGCTTCATCGGGGCGAGTATGGCTAGGCGGCGCGCGGGGTTCCAGGTGGAGGCCGCGGCGAAGGAAGGCCAAGATCTCGGCCCATGCATTCCACCCGCCGCTTCTTCCTGCGCGCCGCCGCCGTCGCCGGCTCCGCGCTCGCGCTGCCGTCCTGTTCGACCCGGGCTCCGCGCCAGAAGAAGCGCCACGACGAGAAGCTGAAGCTGCTCGTCATCGGCGTCGGCGGTCGCGGCGCCGGCAACCTCGACGGTGTGCGCGGCGAGGACCTCGTGGCGCTGTGCGACATCGACCGCCAGCAGCTCGTGAAGACGGGCAAGGCGTTCCCGGACGCGGAACAGTTCGTCGACTTTCGCCGCGCGCTCGAGCTGCCAGGCCTCGACGGCGTCGTGATCAGCACGCCGGACCACACGCACTACCCGGCCGCGATGATGGCGCTGTCGCGCGGACTCGACGTGTATTGCGAGAAGCCGCTCACGCACACGGTCATGCAAGCGCGTTGCCTGCAGGTCGCCGCGAAGTCGGTCGGCGCGGTGACGCAGATGGGCACGCAGATCCACGCGAACGCCAACTACCACCGCGTCGTCGAGGCGATCCGCGCGGGCGTCATCGGCGACGTCGAGCGCGTGCACGTGTTCGTCGGCGCGACGGACTGGAGCGGCAAGGGCCTGCCCAAGGTCGAGCCCGTTCCCGCGCACGTCGAATGGGATCTTTGGCTCGGCCCGGCGAAGGCGCGCGACTACAGCTCCGCCTACCACCCTGCGGGCTGGCGCCGCTATTGGGCGTTCGGCGGCGGCACGACGGCGGACATGTCGTGCCACTTCACCGACCTGCCGTTCTGGGCGCTCGAACTCGACGCGCCTGCCGAGCTGCGCGCCGACGGCCCCGAGCCCGACAGCGAAGGCGCGCCGCGCGACCTCGCGTGCGAATACGTCTATCCCGCGCGCGGCAACCGCAAGGAAGTGCGTCTGCGCTGGTCGTGTGGCGACCTCGTTCCCAAGGAGGAGCTCGAGAAGCGCGGGCTGTCGTCGTGGCGCAACGGCGTGTTGTTCGTCGGCAGCAAGGGCTGGCTCATCAGCGACTACGTGAAGCACGAGATCGGCCCGAAGGAGTCGTTCGTCGGCTACGTGCCGCCGAAGCAGACGCTCACGCCGTCGCCGGGCCATCACCGCGAGTGGATCCTCGCGTGCAAGGACCGCACGCAGCCGAGTTGCACGTTCGACTACGCGGCGCCGCTCACCGAGGCAGTGCTGCTCGCGAACGTCGCGTTCCGCGGCGCGCGCGGCAAGACGCTGCGTTGGGACGCGGCGAGGATGGCGTTGTCGGGCGAAGGCAGCGCGATGGCGCAGGATCTGCTCGACCTGCCGCTGCGCGACGGTTGGGAGTGCTGA
>CAZEQF010000167.1:0-8753 GCA_964514315.1 uncultured Singulisphaera sp.
CCCGCTGTGGGGCGAACTGGTCGCCGTCGCGGTCGTGCCGCGCGTCGGCATGCGCGCCGACGTCGACGAGCTGGTCGCGTTCTGCCGCGCACGCATCGCGCACTACAAGGCACCGCGCATTGTGCGGCTGATGGACGCGTTGCCGAAGACGGGGTCGGGGAAGATCCAGAAGCGGAAGCTGCGGGACGCGTGAGCGACGGGGCGCGATCGCACGCATGCGCAGGTTCGAACTCACAGCGGCCCGCCGCTAGGATCCGTGGACATGCCCAGGGCACACATTCCTCGGACGGCGCACATCGATTCGATGCACGACCGGCCGAACGCACGACTGGCGGGCATGCGGTCGCGGAGTCTCTAGCCCAGCACCCCTGACTGTCGCGCTCGCGCCGCAGGCCCTCTCCATCTCATGCAAAAGCGTGTCGGTGTCTTCAAGCGCATGGCTCGGTTCTTCCGCGTCGTGCGCACCGTCGGTTGGTCCAGGGCGGTTGCCCTGCATCGCGGCTCGGAGCCGGTCGCGTGCCCGTGGCCGCTCGTCCCCCATCCGGTCTACGTCCGTCCACGAACTTCGGACATGGCGGTGTTCCGTCAGATCTTCAAGAAGGAGGAGTACGCGAAGACCCGGTCGTTGGGAAAGCTCGACGTCGTGATCGACCTCGGGGCCAACGTCGGCTACTCGGCGGCCTACTTCCTTTCGCAGTTCCCGGGCTGCCGCGTCATCGCCGTCGAACCGGACCCCGAGAACTTCGCCATGTTGGTGAAGAACCTCGAGCCCTACGGCAACCGGGCCACGTGCGTGCACGCGGGCGTGTGGTCGCACACCTGCCATGTCCGCATCTCCGAGATCCCGTATCGCGACAACCTCGAGTGGTCGCGCCATGTGGTCGAATGCGCCGCGGATGCGCCCGGCGCCCTGCGCGGCATCGGGCTTCGTGACCTGCTCGATTCCCACGGCGTCGATCGCGTCTCCCTGCTGAAGTGCGACATCGAAGGCGCCGAGGTCGCGTTGTTCGGCCCGAGCCACAAGGAGTGGATCGGGCGCATCGACGCGATGGCTGTGGAACTGCACGAGGACTCGATGTTCGGCGACGGCCGCGCGGTGTTTCTGCAGGCGATGGCCGGACAGCCGTTCTCGATGGAGCCGTCCGGCGAGTTCACGGTTTGCCGGCGCACCGGCAAGTGAACTCACTTCCTGTGCTTCCGGCGCGAGAAGAGGATCGTCAGGGTCGTCTCCAACGCGACCCGTAGCGTCGTCGGATGGAACGGGCTGTGTCGCCACTGCTTCGCGAGGTGCTTCCACGCGACGCGCGGATGGCCGGATCGCGCAGCCATTCGCGCAAGCTTGCCATGGAGAGTCATTCCGGCTGACTGACGGCGCTTCTTGCGCTTGCTCGGCGGTATCGGCGGCATGCCGCGACGCTGGCGCGCATCGGCCAGCACTGCGTTCACGCACTCGTTGCGCACGTCCATGGTGGCCTGGACGAGGCTCGTGCCGTGGCGTCGATAGTCGAGGACGACCTCCTCGAGGTTGGCGAGCCGACCGACTTCCGCCAGCCGCAGCCAGAGGTCGAGGTCTTCCGCGATCTTCATCGGACGGTAGCCACCGATCGACTGCACCACGCTGCGACGGAACATCACGGCAGGGTGCGCCATCGCGGCGCGACCGTGGACCAGGTTGTCGTCGATCGCTTCGTGACGCAGCGGGAACGACTCCAGCATGACGGGATCTCCGTCTTCGTCGACGTGCTGGATCGCACCGCCCACGGCCACGCACGCAGGATCCGACTCCATGTGACGCACCTGCAGCGCGAGGCGTTCCGGACGCGCCAGGTCGTCCGCGTCGATGCGCGCGACATGTTCGCAGCGGCACTCCTGCAGCCCTCGCTGCAGCGCGGCCACGAGGCCGGCGCCTTCCTGGCGCACGATGCGGATCCTCGGATCGCTCCGCGCGAAGTCGGCAAGGATGCGCGGCGTGTCGTCCGTCGAACCGTCGTCGACGACCACCAGCTCCCACTGCCCCATCGTCTGCGCCTGAAGGCTGCGAATGGTCTCGGCAACGAAACGCTGAGCGTTGCGGGCCGGCATCAGGACACTCACCGACGGCTTGCCGCCGCCTTGCATCGGTTCCGTCATGTGCAACGCCTCAAGCCTGCATGGACCATCGAGAATAGATGCGCATGTAGCTGTCGACGCCTTGCTCCGGACGCATCCCTCGATCGAGGCGGGCAGGCCCCGCCGCGGCCAACTCGGCGCGCAGCGCAGCATCCTCCACCAACCGCCGGATCGCCGACGCCAACGCGGAGGGATCCTCCGGAGGCACGAGCAGCCCGTTGCGCTCACTGTCGATCAACTCCGCGAGACCGCCGGCGCGCGACGCAACGACCGCGCGGCTGCGGCCCATTGCTTCCATCGCCGCGTTGCCGAGCCCTTCGTGGCGCGACGGCATGACGAGCAGGTCGCATGCTTCGAGCAAGTCGCCGACGTCACTGCGCTGGCCCAGCAAGTGGAACCGGCCCTGCAGTCCGCGATCGCGAATGCGTGCCGCGAGGGACTCGCGCTCCGGTCCGTCGCCCGCGACAGCGACCTCGAGCGGCAAGCCACCGAGTTGCGCGGCGGCGTCGACGAGAACGTCGAATCCCTTGCCCACCGACAGCTTGCCGAGGCCGAGCGCCAACACTTCGCCAGCGCCGACGCCCAGCGCCGCGCGCGTCGCGTCGCGACCGAGCTTCACGGGAATGCGATCGAGATCGACGGAGTCGGGCACCACCGACAACCGTGCTTCGTCGACGCCGCCGCCACGCAGCACGTTCGCGACACTGCCCGAGATCGCGACCACCGCGACGCGATCGCCGCCGTAGACGAGGCGCGAACGCCATCCGGGCCGCACCATGCGCATCGTGCGCCGCGTGATGACGCGAGGAACGCCGGCGAGTCGCGCGGCGAGCGAACCGAGCCAGGACGCGCGACCCGTGTGCAGGTGCGCGATGTCGTGCTCGCCGAGGCCGCTTCGCAAACGCAGCACGGAACCGATGCTCAAGTAGGAACCCATCCTGAGTTCGCGGACCTCGAAGCCGCGCTGCCGCGCGCGTTCGCCTATCGCCGACCCGGGCGGGCACCACAACGTCTGCCGCACGCCGCGCGCAGCGAGGCCGTTCATGAGCAAGAGGACCTGGACCTCGCCGCCGCCGAACCCCCGTTCCGTGGTCACGTGCGCAACACGGAGCGCGCGCCCTGCCGGGCTCGAGAGGGGCTCAGCACCCACCGCTCGTCCCCTTGGTCAGCTCTTGCAGCAAGCGATACTTCCTCCACACGTAGTATGAGGAATAGACGGCGCCGACGAGGCCGCGCCATCCGTCCAGCAGCCCGAGCTTGAACACGTAGCCCTTCAAGAACACGGACAACGGACGGAACGCGAGATCGTACCAACGCGCGCGGCGACCTTCGCGATGCATGGCCGCCGCGGAGATGCGGATGAAGGACTCGGTGGTCCTGCGGACCTGCGCCCAGTCGCGATAGCTGAGATGGACCATGGCCTCCGACAGCTGCTGCACGCTGCCGTCGTGGACCTCGACGCGATCGTGAGGGTTCGTGCCTCCCCATCGCGCGCGGCGACGGTCGAACAGTCGGAGCTTGCGATCCGGAACGTGCAAGCCGTGGCGCATGATCCGCCCGAGGAAGTAGTTCCTCCGCGGCATGTCGAAGCCAGCGCCCTGCAAACCACCGCTCGCGGCGAGCGAACGAATGCGCGCCGCGAGCTCCGGCGTCGCGCGTTCGTCCGCGTCGAGACAGAAGACCCAATCGTGCTTCGCCTGCTCGACGGCGAACTGCTTCTGTTCCTTGTGGCCGGGGAACGGCGCGTTGTGGATCACGCGCGCGCCGAGTTCGCGCGCGATGCCGTCCGTGCTGCCGCTGTCGACGACGACGATCTCGTCGCAGAAGTCCATCGACCGCAGGCAATCCGCGATGCGGTCGTGCTCGTTGTAGGCAATCACGCAACCGCTGACCGGGATGCGCGACGGCGACGACGAGGCGGAAGCAGATGGCGTTGCCATGCGAGTTGCGGCGCATCATGCCGTGGGCGGACCGCGTGCCAAGGCTCGAAGGCGCGCACCGATACCCGGCAACCGACGCATGAAACGCCTCTCGATGGCGCGCAGGCGCAGCTAGCATGCCGCGCCCATGTCCGGAACGAACCCAACCTGCACTACCGACGCGCCACTGCGGCTCGCGGGCGCGCGCCGATGGCTGTCGAGCTGGCTTCCCAGCGTGCGGATCGGGATCGATCCGCTCGCGGGACACTTGGTCGAAGGCCGCTACGCGCCCGTGAGCATCGCGAACTGGAAGCTCACGCCGTTCGTGCGGGAATGGGTTCTCGCACACAGGAAGCCGCAGCCGCTGACGTTCGCAGACGACCAACGGCTCACCGTCGTGATCCCGTATCGCGACCGCGAGGCGCACCTCGCGCAGTGCATGCCCACGTTGCGCGCGACGCTGGACCAACAGGTGAAGTCGTACCGCATCCTGATCGTGGAGCAGCTGCAGACCGGCCTGTTCAACCGCGCCCGGCTCATCAACACCGGCATCCACTTCGCGAAGGACTGGTCGGACTACTACTGCCTGCACGACGTCGACGCGGTGCCCGTCGTCGCCAACTACAAGTGCCCGTCGCAGCCGCTGCGACTCGTCACCAAGCTGCTGACCGAAGACGGCGAGTCGAGCCGGCCTGACCACTACTTCTCGGGCGCGATCAGCGTGCGGAAGGAGCAGGTCTTCGCCGCGAACGGCTTCTCCAACGACTACTGGGGCTGGGGCAAGGAGGACGACGACTTCTTCTTCCGGCTGCTGCTCGCGGACTGCCTGTGCTTCTACGACCGCGAGGGCGTGTTCCACGACTTGCCCAACCCGAAGCACCAGCAGGTTCGGTCCACCAAGCTCAAGAAGCCCAAGCACCTGCTCGACAACCGCCGGCGGCGCAGCGGCCTGCTCCGCGGCCAGCTGTCGCAGCACGACGACGGCCTGGGCAACCTGCGCTACGAGGTCGTGGACAGCGTCGACAACGGCGTGTTCACGAAGATCAGCGTCCGCTGGTGACGCGTCCCGCCGCGCCACGCGACTGACTCACCGCCGCAGCACCACGACCCGCTGCGTGTTCGTGCCCTTGTCGTTGTTGCCGATGCCCCAGCAGTTCGCGGTCTTCGTGAACTTCTGCGCGTGGATCATCACGAGCTCCGGCAGGAAGCCCGCGTCGACCGCGACGGGCAGCACGACTTCTTCGAGCCGGACCGAGCCGCGGCGCACTTCGCCGACCTCGAACGCGACGTGGCCGCCCGGCTTCACGACGCGGCGCAGCTCAAGGAACGCAGCGCGCATCGAAGCAGCCCAGGCGTCCACCGTGCGCGACATCGTGATCTGCACTGCGTCCGCATCGATGCCGCAGAACCAGCAGCGCAGCCAGTTGTCGTCCTTGTATTGCACGACGTCGAGGAACGGCGGCGACGTGACCACGAGGTCGACGCTCGCGTCGGGGATCGAAGGCGTGGCGTTCGCGGGCGCAGTCGACAGCACGGCACTGGACTCGACGGCAGCGAGCGTCGCGCGGTCCTCGTCCGACACCGCGGCGAGCAACGCCTTCGACTTGCGCGCGACGACCGCGCGCAGGTCGCGCCGCGGCGGCGTCTGGTTGCGCTTCTCGTTGATGCGCAGTTGCGCGGCGACGGACACCGCCTGGTTGGGCGGCATCGTGTAGACCGACAAGAACCCCGGCGAATGCCCGGTGAGCCGGTTGACGGCCACCATGCGGATCCAGTCGTCGACGGCGTCGAGCGTGCCGTCGCTCGCGCGCGCCATCAGGTAGCTGCGCAACGCGCCGATCTCGCGCAGCGTGTCCGGGTGGTAGAACGCGAGCAGGTCGTCGCGCACGTCTCCGCCAGCGCCGAGGTCGAGCGACGCGAGCCGCGCCTCCACTTCGTCCTGCCGCGGCGGCGACAACCGCGGGCGCAGCAGCATCGCCGACAGCGGATTGACGTCGTTGCCGAACGGAACGCGACCACGCAGCGCCGCCTCCAGGAGCGTGGTGCCGCGCCCCATGAACGGATCGTGAACCACGTCGCCGGGCTTCGTCAGCCGCTCGACGAAGAACGCGGGCAGCTCCGGCTTGAAGCACGCGCGGTAGCTGACTTCGTGCAGGCCGTGTCCTTGCCGCTGCGCGCTCGACCAGAACTCGTTGGTGAACGTGTCCGCCACGACGCGCCCGGAGGCGCCCGCCGCGACCGTGGTCGAATACGCCGTCTTCTTGCCGAACGCGCGCCACGCCGCCAACTCGCGCGCGAGCGGCGACGTGCCCTCGGGCTCGCGACGGAGCTCGTCGAACAGCATCGGCTGCCGTTTTTTCTGCGCGGCTTTGGACACGGGCCGCGGAGCCTACTTCGCCCGAAGACGGTGCGCACTGCGCGGTTTCGACGCGTGCGAAGTTCGCTCAAGCTGCCATGGCATGGGGGCCGAATGCTTGACAGTTCGTTCCTGTCCGCCCTAACAAGTCCCCCCAAGTTCATGGCCTCCAAGCAGAAGCAGGGCAAGTCGCTCGTGATCGTCGAGTCTCCGGCCAAGGCCAGGACGATCGGCAAGTTCCTCGGCAGCGACTACCAGATCGAGGCCAGCATCGGCCACATCCGAGACCTTCCGGGCGACGCCAGCGAGGTCCCGGAGGAGCTCAAGAAGCAGAAATGGGCGAAGCTCGGCATCGATGTCGAGCACGAGTTCAAGCCGCTCTACGTGGTCCCCGCCGAGAAGAAGGACCACCTCAAGAAGCTCAAGACGGCCCTCAAGGACGCGTCGATCCTCTACCTCGCGACAGACGAAGACCGCGAAGGCGAGTCGATCTCCTGGCATCTGCTCGAGGAGCTGAAGCCGAAGTGCGAGATCAAGCGCCTCGTGTTCCACGAGATCACGAAGTCCGCGATCCTCGAGGCTCTCGAGCACCCGCGCGACATCGACATGGCGCTCGTCGAGGCGCAGGAGACGCGCCGGCTCGTCGACCGCCTCTACGGCTACACCGTCTCGCCGCTGCTGTGGAAGAAGGTGAAGCCCAAGCTGTCCGCGGGCCGCGTGCAGAGCGTCGCGATCCGGCTCATCGTCGAGCGCGAGCGCGAACGCATCCGCTTCCGCTCGGCTGAGTATTGGAGCCTGCAGGCGTCGTTCGCGGGCACCAAGGGCGACACCACGCCGTTCCTCGCCAACCTCGTGGGCCTCGGCGACCAGCGCGTCGCGACGGGCCGCGACTTCGACCCCGACACCGGCGCGCTCAACAACGGCGGCAAGGGCCTCGCCCTCGTCGACGAGAAGAAGGCGATCGCGCTCGCCAACACGCTGGCCGGCAAGCAGGCGACGGTGCTGGAGCGCGAGCAGAAGCCCTACACCGAACGGCCGTATCCGCCGTTCACGACGAGCACGCTGCAGCAAGAGTCCGCGCGCAAGCTGAAGTTCTCGGCGCAGCGCACGATGCGCGCCGCGCAGCGTCTCTACGAGAACGGTTTCATCACCTACATGCGTACCGACTCGACGACGCTCAGCGAGCAGGCCATCCAGGCCGCGCGCACGCTGATCCGCCGCGAGTTCGGCGATGCGCACGTCCCGGACGCGCCGCGCACCTACCAGACCAAGGTCAAGAACGCGCAGGAAGCGCACGAAGCGATCCGTCCCGCGGGCAGCGACTTCCGCATGCCCGACTCGCTCGGCAACGAAGTCGGCGAAGACGAGCGCAAGGTCTACGACCTCATCTGGCGCCGCACCGTCGCGTGCCAGATGAAGGACGCGAAGGGCCAACGCACGACGTTGTCGCTCGGCATGGACGCGGGCCCGCACGGCACGGCGCGCTTCTCGGCCACCGGCAAGACGATCGAGTTCGCGGGCTATCGCCTCGCCTACGTCGAGGACTTCGACGACGCCGACGCGGAACTCGCCGAGTCCGAGCGCGTGCTGCCCGACATCCAGAAGGGCCACAACGCGACGGCCAGCGAGCTGAAGCCCGAAGGCCACACGACGCAGCCGCCCGGTCGCCTGACCGAAGCCGGCCTCATCAAGGAGCTCGAAGCGCGCGGCATCGGCCGTCCGAGCACCTACGCGTCGATCATCGAGACGATCGTCGCGCGCGAGTACTGCTGGAAGCGCGGCACGTCGCTGATCCCCACCTTCACGGCCTTCGCGGTCGTCGATCTTCTGAGCAAGCACCTCGGCTGGCTCGTGGACTACCAGTTCACGGCCAAGATGGAGGACGACCTCGACGAGATCAGCAACGGCCGCCAGCGCCGCAACGAGTACCTGCAGCACTTCTTCCTCGGCAACGGCCAGCCCGGCCTGCGCGACCGCGTGACGGGCGTCGAGTCCGAGATCGACCCGCGCAAGATCTGCAGCCTGCCGCTCGGCAAGGGCGAGGACGGCGAGGTCGTCGAAGTGCGCGTCGGCCGCTACGGCCCGTTCTTGTCGTGGGGCGAGAAGCGCGTCAGCGTGCCCGACGAGACGCCGCCCGACGAGATCACGTTCGACAAGGCGGTCGAGCTGCTCATCAAGGGCGGCGAAGGCCCGAAGTCGCTCGGCCAGGACCCGAAGTCGGGCCTCGAGGTCTTCGTCAAGGTCGGCCGCTTCGGCCCCTACTTCCAGCTCGGCGAAGCGAGCGCGGACAAGAAGGCCGACAAGCCCAAGATGGCGTCGCTGCTGAAGGGCATGGAGCCCGACACCGTGACGCTCGACGAAGCGCTCGC
>CAZEQF010000168.1:0-8743 GCA_964514315.1 uncultured Singulisphaera sp.
GCGGCAAGAGCACACAGCTCTCGGCTCGATCCACCCGATGTGCGCCGGCGCTCGCAGCCGCCGTCCTACGAGCAGGCCGCCGCTGCACGGACCACAGGGGCGGAGGCTACTCCTCCAGTTGGCCCGGACTTGTCATCCCAGCGCGGCCGGCCTGATCGAGCCGTCTGCTGAAGAGATCCACTCGCCTGGCTGCTGATCCAGATCTCCCAGCGAGGCCGATCCGCTCAGACCTCGCCACTCTGGGCGCGACTCCGCTCGCTGGCAAGCTTCAGGCTCCAGGGCGCCGCGCTTCGTGCGCGCTCGCGCGACAGCGACTCATGTTCCTCTCGCGGAACTCGCTAGAAGGTGCGGCCCGCCGGAATCTGCCGCGCTGCCGACTGTGCACCTGCTTCTCCGATCAGATCCAGCTGTTCGTGAGCAACTCCCCGAGTCCGCCGGCCCCAGGGACAATGTACTGCTGCGCATTGAGCCCGCGCTCCTGCTCCGGGTGGGCGCCCGGCACGTTCGCCAGCGCGTCCTTCGACGACAGCCCTCGATCCAGCCTGGCGGTGTAAATCGCGACTTCTGGGTGCTGGCTCGTCAGCCGTTGGATCGCCTCGGGAGTCGCCATGAGGTGCATGGCGATGACCTTCGAAGGCATCCCGCCCGACAGGCGAGAATACACATCGACCACGCGGCTGATCGTTCCGCCGGTTGCGCCCATGGGGTCGGGAATGAGCAGAACTGCCCCTCCGACCGATCCTCCGATCTTCGTGCCATCCAACCGAACGCCCGTGACCCGGTGCGACTCGTCCACTTCTCGGCTCATGTTGAGGAAGTCGAGCCGCACGTTCTCTGGCGGCAGAACGGCGGTCGCCGCCTGGTAGCAAACCTGGGCCGGCAGGATGCCGGCTCGGATCACCGCGCAGACGACCAACTGCGTGCTCCGGCAGAGGATTCTGCCGCGGTAGTCCGCATGCGGCTCCACGGCGGTCATCCGCGTTTCGTTGCGGGTCATCACGCTCGGGAACTCGCGCGCGAGCACTTCCTGCAGCAGTCGTTGGTAGGCCATCGTCACGAGCCCCGGCACGACCTCCGTTCCCGTGGTGGGGGCCGCCAGCCTCGCGAGCAGCGACAGCAGGTAGGCGTCGTCGATGATGTGGACCTGCGGGCCGTATCGGTGCTCCAGCATGCTGTTCACCGTAGCCGCGCCAGGAATGCGCAGCGAGCGGCTCCACGGATCCGGTGGTTCCGGCTAGTTTGCTCGGCCCTGCGGCCGATCGGCGATCGATCCGTCGCTCCAAACCGAGACTTGCACCGACTGCCGTGACCCAGCGCCATTCGTTCCGCGTCCTGATCCAGAACGAAACCATCCTCCGCCGAGTGCGCGAGCTTGCCTCGGTGATCCAGCGTGACTTCCCGGGCGAGCCGCCCGTTGGCGTCATCGTGATCGACGGAGCGAGGATGTTTGCGCGCCATCTTCAGCGCCATCTGGCCCGCGCCATGGAATGGCACGAACTGCGTGCCTCCTCGTATGGCTCTGGCACGACGAGCTCCGGTCAGGTGGCCCTCGGGGCGCAGGGCGACCTGTGCGTCAGCGGTCGTTCGGTGCTCGTGGTGGAGGACATCGTCGACACCGGCCGCACGATCGCGGCGTTGCGCGAGCGCTTCCTTGCGCAAGGCGCGAAGGAAGTCCGGGTCGCGACCTTGCTCAGCAAGCCATCGCGCCGCGTGGTCGAAGTTGCGCTCGAATACGTCGGCTTCGAGATCCCCGATGAGTTCGTGAACGGCTTCGGCATGGATTACGCCGGCCGCTACCGCGAACTCGAAGAAGTCGTCGTCTACGAAGAGTCGAAGGCGGCAGCAGCGGACGCGTAGTCGCGCGGCCGAGAAGGTCTGCGCGGGTGTGCCGGCGGCGTGGTGTCCGGCACTCACACCCTCCGTGCATCGAACCCGTGCCATTCCACCGCGCCCCAGCAGCGTCTGACGTTTTTGCGCATGGCAGGGGAGCCAGGCCCAGGCGCATCGGCTTCGCTGCCAGGTGATGGAACGAATGGCTTTTTTCGCGTCGAAACGGACGCACTCGTCTGCGCCCCAAGGGGTTCGGGCCGAAGCCCTCGCCGCATCGCCGCCGCGGCCCAGCGTGGATCCGCCGACGCGCGCAACCCAAGCATGCGGCGGCCCCTGCGCCAGCGGCGCAGCGGCACGCATGCACATTCCTTCCATCAGTCGCACATCGGAGCGTCTCTCCGGCACGCCCATGAGCTCGCCGGAACCTGGCTAGCCCCCAGCACTTCGCCCCGTTCCACCCCGCCGTCGCCGCACGGAACCGCCTCCCCGAACCGCCGCCACCGCCGCGCGACCGCAGGATCTCCCCGCAGCCGCGCGCTCCGTTCCCGGCGAGCCAAGCTCCTCAGAACCCGAGTTCCTTCAGCAGCGCTGGCGCCGGCAGAACGGACTCGACGACCCAGAGCAGATACCGCGAGTCGCAGCACACGTTGCGCGAGCGGTCCGGGTTCCAGCCGAAGTCGCCGGCAACGTTCTCGAACACGCGGTCGAAGTTGATGCCGATGAACTCGCCCTTGCCGTTGATGACGGGGGAGCCGCTGTTGCCGCCCGTCGTGTCGCCGTTGGTCAGGAAGCACACCGGCACGTCGCCGATCTTCGCGTCGAACCAGCGGCTGTCCTTGCGAGTCGCCGCGGCCGCGAGCAGCGCCTTCGGGTTCTCGAACGGGTCCGCGCCCGTCTCCTTCGCGAGCAGCCCGGCGACCGTCGTGTGCGGCGTGTAGTGCACGCCGTCGCGCGGCGAGTAGCCCTTCACCTCGGCGATCGAGACGCGCAGCGTGCTGTTCGCGTCGGGATAGAAGCTCTTGCCGCGGAACGACTCCTGCGCCTCGATCCACTTGCGGCCCGCGACCAGCATGCGGCCTTGGCGTTCGCGCATCGCTCGCTGGAGCTTGGCGCGTTCGACGGCGAGGCCGCGCGCGATCACGACGAGCGGGTCGTCGGTGGTGGCGAAGTCCGAAGTCTCGCCGCCGAACATCGCCGTGCGCCCAGCGGCAGTGCCCATCTTCGAGGCCGCGAGCAGTTCGCGCGCGAGCTCGAGGCCCGAGGCCTTCGCCTGCAGCGTCGGAAGTTGCTCCGTGCCCTGGATGCGGCGAGCCGCCTCCAGCGAACGCAACTCGTCGAGCACGATGCCGAAGACCGGCAGCTGCACGGCGTCGAGGTCCTTCGCCAACTCGTCGGACGCGAGCTGCGCCGCCAGCTGTGGCGGCAGGCCCTTGCGCCCATCCATCCGCGCGGCGCAGGCCTCGACGAGCGCGTCCACGAGCGGCGCGTCGGCGAGCAGCGGCGACGCGAAGCCGACCGCGATCTCACGGTCGATGTTCTTCGCCTCTTCCTCGTCGATCGCGAGCAAGTCCTCGAGCACCGTTCCCCAACGCTGCGAACGTTCCGGCGACGCGGCGAGCCAAGCCTTCAGCTCCGCCTCCTCGCGGACCTTGCGCTCCGCGACGGCGTTGCGCGACAGGCCGAACACCATCCCGCGCGCGTTCTTCTGCACGTTCGCGAGCGACTTGATGCGGCTCGCGTAGTCGAGCTCCGCCTGGTCGCTCGTCTTCGCGTGCGCTTCGAGCGCGCCGATCACGGCGGTCAGCAGCTGGTCGCGCTTCGGATAGACGTAGCCCTGGCGCGTCGCGACGGCGCGGCTCGTGCGGTAGCGCTGCGTGTTGCCGGGGTAGCCCATCACGATCGCGAGGTCGCCTTCGCGCACGCCGTCCTTGCTCATCTTGAGCGAGTGCTGCGGATGGAACGGCACGTTGTCCGCCGCGTACGGCTTCGGGTTGCCGTCCTTGCCGACGTAGGCGCGGAAGAACGTGAAGTCGCCGGTGTGGCGCGGCCACTCCCAGTTGTCGACTTCGCCGCCGAACTCGCCGATCGCGCGCGGCGGCGCGTAGACGAGGCGCACGTCGGTGAGCCGCGTGCGGTAGTAGAGGTGGTACTCCTTGCCCTCGAGGAAGCTCGCGACGCTGCACACCGCGTCGGGCTCCGCCTTCTGGCCTTCGGCGACGAGTTGCTGCATCACGAGTTGCGTCGCGACCCAGCGGTCGTAGTCGGTCTTCGCCGCATCCTGCGCGGCGTGGACCTTCTTCGTCACGTCTTCGATGCGCTTCAGCACGAACGCGACCATGCCTTGCGCGGGCAGCTCTTCTTCGCGCGTCTTCGCCGCGAATCCGTCGCGCAGGTAGTTGTGCTCGGGCGTGCTGAGTTCGGTCACCGCGCCGAATCCGCAGTGGTGGTTCGTGACGATGAGGCCCTCTTGCGAGACGAACGACGCGGTGCAGCCGTTGATCTGCACGGTCGCGGACAGCACGCCGCCCTTCTCGGGGTGCCAGAACTCGTCCTTCGTGAGCTTCATGCCGCGCTTCTGCAGCGCGGCCCAGTCGAAGTCGCGGATCTGCGTCGGCAGCCATTGCCCTTCGTCGGGCAGCAGGGCGACGGCGAAGACGAACAAGAATGCGGAACGTGCGGTCATGGGGGAGTGCCTCGTGCGCGCCGGCGCGGCGCGTCGTTCGGGCGCGCGATTCTGGAGGGGCTCGAGCCCCGGGTCGAGCGGTATCCTCGCGCCGATGATCCGTGCTGCATTCGCGTTCGCGCTGCTGACCGCGGCGAGTCTCCTTGCGCAGAACTCGACCAAGAAGATCCGCGTCGCGCCGACCCCGACTGCCGATCGCTGCGGTTCGGCGATCGCGTGGACCGAGTCGCTCGACGCGGCGCTCGCCAAGGCGAAGGCCGAGGGCAAGCCGGTGTTCTGGTATGTGCCGACGCTCGCGGGCTCGCCGATGGACCGTCAGCCCGAGATCGATCGCGCGATGCGCGCGGGGCCGTTCTCGTGGCCGTCGACGGTGCGCTTGCTCGGCGAGCGGTGCGTGTGCCTGCGGCTCGAGCCCAAGGGCGAAACGCAGAAGCGCTACGGCCTCACGCGCGGTTCGTTCATCGAACCGGGCTTCCTGTTGCTCGACGCGGACGGCACGGAGCTTCTGCGCATGCACGCGATCACGACGCAGCATCCGCAGTGGTTCGAGGCGCCGCTGCGCGAACGCTTCGGCCTGCCCGTGGACGCGTTCCCCGCGACGCCGGAGTGCGCCGAACTGTGGCGGCTGTTCCGCGCGCGCGACTTCGCGGCGTGCGAACGCAGCATCGAGGAGTTCCTGCGCACGAAGCCGTTGCCGGCGCACGAAGCGGAAGCGCGGTTCCTGCTCGGCGCAGCGATGCGTCGCACGCAGCGCGAACGGGACGCGATCGCCGCGTGGCGCGCGTGCGCCGACCTGCTGCCCGACGAGCCGTTCGCGTGGAAGTGCGCGATGGAGGCCGAGGGCCACGGCCCGTTCGCGCGCGGCATCGAGGTCTTCGACGAGATCCAAGAGCGCGTGCTGCGCGAACGCGACGACGGCTCGCGCGCGCCGCGCGGGACCTTCGCCGAAGAGCGACTCTGGGCGCTCGGCGCGCAGTTCTTGCTCGATGTCGCCGATGCCGACGGCGTCGTGCGCGACAGCATCTACGACTTCGGCGGCACCGACAGCCTCGCGAACGTGCACATCGCGGTCACGTTCCTGTGCGGTGAAGCCCTGCTGCACACGGCGCGCCGCGCCGCATCGGGCTCGATCCAGCTCGACGAGTCGTTGCGCGCAGCGATCGAGGCTCGGCTCGCGCAATTGCTCGAACTCGCGCAGAACGACGCGAAGCTCGCGCTCGAGGACCGCGACGAGATCCTGTGGGCTCGCGCGTACCGCGTGCGCTTCCTTGCGCGTTGGGCGCAGCTGCGCGGCGGCGCGGGCGGGGGCGAGTCGGGCGCGAAGGCGAAGGCCGTGCTCGGCCCAGCGGTCGAGGCGCTGAGCCGACTGCAGCCGGAGACCGGCATGTGGTTCCACGAATACGGCAACCCGTTCGCGGTCGCGACGGCGCTGCAGGCGCTCGCCTACGCGCGCGACCAAGGGCAGGCCGTCGATCCCGAGATCGTCGCGCGCGGAACGGGCGCGCTGCGTCGCTGCCGCACGGAGGAAGGCGCGTTCACCTACGGCGATCCCGGCAAGCGGCCTGCGCGCGCGTCGGTCGCCTCGGCCGCAGGCCGCATGCCGCTCTGCGAACTGGCGCTCGTGCAATGGGACAAGAGCGACGCCGCCTCGCTGCAGCGCGCGCTCGCCGCTGCGTTCGAGCACCACGCGCTGCTCGCTGCCGTCCGCAAGTACGACGACCACGCCGATCGCCACGGCTACGGCGGGTTCTTCTTCTGGTTCGACATGCTCGCGCGCGCCGAAGCGACCTCGTTCGTCGCCGACGCCACGCAACGCGGAACGTGGCGCGCGCAGCAGAAGAAGCTCGTGCTCGACCTTCCGGAGTTCGACGGCCGCTTCGTCGACAGCCACGAGTTGGGCCGCGCCTACGGCACGGCGATGGCTCTGCTCTGCTTCGCGGCGCTCGAAGACTGACGCCGCTGGCCTGCGTGTGCGCAACGCGGTCTTCGTGTCGCTGCATGCTGGATGCGACCGCGCGACTCCTCGTCGTCGCGTGACCGTGCGATCGCGCGCCGTCAGCGTTCGTCGTGCGACATCGCAGCGCGAACGCGCGGCGCGATCTCGCCATCGACCGTGAGGTCGCCGCTCACCGCCGTTGCGAACGCCGGCACGCCGAGCGCCGCGGCCGCAGCGCCTTGCGCGGAGATGCCGTCGCCGCGTTCGTTGGAGACGAGGCACATCGACGGCGCCACGGCGGCGAGCAGCGATGCGACCTCTGCGTTGGGGCGGCCGTGGTGCGGCAGCACGAGCACGTCGGCACGTTGCGCGAGCCCGTTGCGCACCGCGTCCGCGACGCCCGCCTCTTCGGCGTCGCCGGTCAGCAGGATCGACCAGCCTCGGAAGCACGCGCGCACCCAGAGGCTCGCGTCGTTGTCGCCGGCGTCGACGAGATGTGGCGCTCGGATCGCGAGCCCGGCTGGGTGCGTCCACTGCTCGCCGGGCGCGAGCCAGCGAATGCGCGAGCCTGCCTTCGCGAGTTCGTCGTGCACGGCGCTGCCTCGCATGTGCGTGGGGAGCACGGCGTCGTCCACGGACATCTGGCGCAGCAGATGCGCGACGCCGCCGGTGTGGTCGGCGTCCCCGTGCGTGAGCACCAGCAGGTCGATGCTCCGCCTGCGCAGCGCGCGTTCGACCTTGCGCGCCGCGAGCGCCGGCCGCTGCTGGCTGCCGCAATCGACGAGCGCGGTGAAGCCACCTTGGAGCACGAGCAGGCACGACTGGCCGTGGCCGACGGCGAACAGTTCGACGCGGGCTCGCTCCTGCTGGGCCGGCAGGAAGTGCGGCAACGCGAGCGTTCCGATCGCCAGCAGGATGCGGCCCTTCGTGAACGCGCGCAGCAGCAGGCTCGCAGCCGCGATGCCCGCCGCCGCCAACAACCAAGGCGAAGGAACCGACGTCGCGTGCACGGGCGTGCCGGGCAGTCGATCCGCGATCGCGAGCGCCGACAGATACAGGTCCGCGAGCGAGGACACGGGCGCGTGCAGGATGCCTGCGACCTCCGCGCCGAGCGCGCCGAGCACCGCGCCGACGAGGCAGCTCAGCAGCAGCGCCGCGATGATCGGCGACAGGATCGGCGTCAGCAGGATCGTCCATGGCGCCAACTGCCCGAAGAACGCGAGCGTCAGCGGCGCGGTCATCGCCGTGGCCCAGAACGATGCGCGCACCGGGGCCGCGACGAACCGTTCGAACCAACCGTGCCCGCGCGGCGGACCGGCGAGCGACAGCCCGAACACGGCGGCGTAGCTGAGGCAGAAGCTCTCCGTCAACGTGCCGCGCGGCGCGAGCACGGCGCTCGCGAGCGCGGGCCAGAGCAGCGCCTGCGCCGCGCTCGTCTGCCGGCCCGTGCGCAAGCCGATCGCGACGAGCGCGTAGCCGCACAGCGCGCGGAACATCGGCGGCTCCATGCCGGTGATCGCGCCATAGGCGAGCAGCGCCAGCATCGCCGCCGCGAGGTGCATGCGACCGACGGGCCGCCGCCGGCCGCCGCCGAACGGCTGCAGGCCGAGCATCCACGCCAGCATCGCCGCGTGCGCGCCGCTCACCGCGAGCAGGTGGGAGAGGCCGGTCGCGCGGTGCGCGTCGGCGACTTCGCGTGACACGCGCGAACCGTTGCCGAGCGTCAACGCCGACAGGAAGGCCGCGTGCTCGTCGCCGCCGATCGCTTCGATCTCGCGTTCGAGCCGCGCGCGCACCATCGCGAACATCGCGGGCAGGCTCCACGGCCCGCGTTCGACGACGCAGGCTCCGGGCGCAGCCTGCACGGGATCCGGCTCGTCGAGGATCGAGCTCTCGCTGCAGCGCGCGATCGCGACAATGTGGTCGCCGGGCAGCGCCTGCAGCGGCCCGGTGCACGTGACGCGCTGCATGCCGCCGCCGGTGCGGACCTCGACCGAGGTCGTGCCGAGCTCGCGGTCGGTGCGCAGCGAGACGACCTGGCCTTCGACGCGCACGGGCCCCGGCCTCGGCACCGCCGCGCGCGGCTCGGGGCCGGGCATGGCCGCGAGCAACGTCGGCAGCGCCGCGAGCAACGGCGCGAACGCGCGGCCGCGCAAGGCGAGCAGCGTCGCTGCCGCTGCGAATGCCGCGGCCAGGCCGACGCCGACTTCGAGCAGCCAGACTGTCGCGAGCGCCGCGGCGGCCGACACGAGGAGCCCACGATCCGTGATGTTGTGCATGACGGATCCGTGCGC
>CAZEQF010000169.1:0-8687 GCA_964514315.1 uncultured Singulisphaera sp.
GGCGCGGAGATCGGCAACTTCGTCGAGGCGAAGAAGACGCGCGTCGGCGCGGGCAGCAAGGCCAAGCACCTCACCTACCTCGGCGACGCGGTGATCGGCAAGAAGGCCAACATCGGCGCCGGGACGATCACGGCCAACTACGACGGCGTGCACAAGCACGAGACGAAGATCGGCGACGGCTGCTTCGTGGGCAGCGGCACGGTGATCGTTGCCCCGAGCGAACTCGGCGCGCGCTCGATGACGGGCGCGGGCGCGATCGTGAAGCGCGACAGCAAGATCGGAGCGGACGAAGTCTGGGTCGGCGTTCCTGCGCGCATGCTGAAGCGCCGCGACGCGAAGCCCGCGACGCCCAAAAAGGAGGCAGGTCGATGAGCGCTCGCGGCGAACGTCTTCGCGTGTTCACCGGAACGGCGCACCCCAAGCTCGCGCAGGACATCTGCGCGCACATGGGAGTGCCGATGGGCGCAGCGTCGCTGCAGCGCTTCCCGGACGGCGAGATCAACCTCAAGGTCGAGTGCGACGTGCGCGGCGCCGACGTGTTCGTCGTGCAGCCGACCTGCCCGCCGGTCCACGAGAACCTGTTCGAGCTGCTGACGTTCGCCGACTGCTTGCGCCGCGCCTCCGCGGACCGCATCACGGCCGTGATCCCCTACTACGGCTACGCGCGCAAGGACCGCAAGGACGAGGGCCGCGTGCCGATCAACGCGAAGCTCGTCGCCAACCTGCTGGTCGCGTCGGGCTACAACCGCGTCGTCGCGATCGACCTGCACGCGGCGCAGATCCAGGGCTTCTTCGACATCCCCGTCGACCACCTCTACGCGCGCCCGGTCATCATCGACCGCGTGCGCCAACTCGGCGCCGAGAAGCCGATGGTCGTGTCGCCGGACGTCGGCGGCGTGAAGCTCGCCCGCGCCTACGCGAAGGATCTCGAGTGCGACCTCGCGATCATCGACAAGCGCCGCATCAGCGGCGACACGACGGTGATCGAGCACATCATCGGCGACGTGAAGGGGCGCGACGTGCTCCTCGTCGACGACATGGTCAGCACCGGCGGATCGATCGTCGACGCCGCCCGCATCGTGAAGCAGAAGGGCGCCAACTCGGTGTTCATCATCGCCACGCACGCGGTGCTCGCCGGCAAGGCAGTCGAGCGACTCAACAGCGCCGACGTCGAGAAGATCCTGTTCGCAGACACCATTCCGCTCCCGGACTCGAAGATCGCAAGGCTGGAAACGGTCTCGGTCGCGCAGCTGCTTGCTCGCGCCATCGACCGCATCCACCGCAGCGAGAGCGTCAGCAAGCTGTTCGAGCCCGAGCGCTGAGACAAGACCCTCCCACCATCGCATTCCAACACGAGGTAGAAAGATGCAAGTAGCACGTATGAAGGCCGAGTCCCGCAACGCCCTCGGTCGCAACCAACTGCGCGCGCTCCGCGCGAAGGGCTGGACCCCGGCCGTCGTCTACGGCGAGAAGAAGGAAGCGCTGTCGATCAGCATCTCCGAGTGGGAGCTGGAGCAGCACATCAAGAAGCACCACAAGGTGTTCCGTCTCGAGATCGACGGCAAGTCGCAGGACGCCATGCTGCAGGACATCCAGTTCGATGTCCTGACCGACCACCCGATCCACTGTGACTTCATCCGCGTCGACCTGACGAAGCCGATCGAAGTCGAGGTCGAGGTCGGCTTCTCGGGCTACCCCGTCGGCGCCGGCAAGGGCGGCACGCTGGTCAAGGACCACGCGCACATCATGGTGCGTTGCGTCCCGACGGCGATTCCGGAAGGCCTCGTGGTCGCGGTCGACAAGCTCGACCTCGACATGTCGATCCACGCGCGCGACGTCGTGCTGCCTGCCGGCGTCGAGCTGGTGAGCAACCCGGAACTCGTCGTCTGCCACGTCGCCAAGCTGACGGGCCCGGCGGTGGAAGCAGCCCCGGCCGCGGAAGAAGCGGCGGCGCCTGCTGCCGACGCCAAGAAGGCGGACGCCAAGAAGCCGGAAGAGAAGAAGCCGGACGCCAAGAAGAAGTGACGTTCGCTGCTGCTGCGCGACGAGCGCAACAGCACGACGCCACCGGATATTGCGACGCGGCCGCGGAAGCGGCCGCGCGGCTTTTGTGCCATTCCCCGCCGCATCAATGGCGGCAGGGCGAAATCCGTCGAAACGCTGCCGATCCTGCACTCGGATCGGAACGGCGCGGAGGACGGACATGGCAGCTCGCACATCGTGCACACGTGCGCGCGCGAACACGCGCGACGCACAGATTGGACGCCGGACGCGGCATCTCGCGCTCGGCTTCGCGTTCCTCGCTGCGTGCAGCAGCGGATCCGGCGACGGCGGAGTCATCGATCCAGGTTCTGGCGGTGGTTCTGGCGGCGGATCGGGTGGCAGTTCGGGCGGCGGATCCGGCGGCGGATCCGGTGGATCGTCCGGTGGCTCGTCCGGCATCGGCAACGGCATCGGCCCGTCGTCGATCGCCGGCGACACGACCATCCCGACCAACGCGAAGTACGTCGCAACCACCGGCAGCGACCAGAACGCAGGCACCGCAGCCCAGCCGTGGCGAACGCTCGCCTACGCGAGCACTCGCCTGGCTGCCGGCGACACGCTGCTCGTGCGCGGCGGCACCTACCTCGAACGCGACGTGCGCATCGCGACGACGGGCACATCCAACAGCCCGGTCGCGATCCGCAACCATCCCGGCGAGACCGTGATCGTCGACGGCGGCTACGCGCAGTTCCGTTCCGCGGGCAATGCGGACTGGACCCTGCACGACGCCGGCCGGTCCATCTGGCGCTCGTCGGCGACGTTCGCGGGCGCGAGCCAGGTCTTCGGCTACTTCGGAGACGCCAACGGCGGCTGGCGCCTCGTGCCCTACACGAGCTACGCGGACCTCGCGGCCGACACCGAGGACTACCGCAGTTCCTCGTCCTACTACTGCGGACCGGGCGTGTTCTGGAACAGCTCCGACCAGCGCATCTACGTGCGCACGAAGCGCAGCCGCGACCAGTCGCGGTTCTCGCTGCAGGTGCCGAGCGACCTCGACGCGCGCAACACGCCGATGTTCCTGTTCCCGTCCCAGCCCGTGCTCGATGTCGCATCGACGGCGCGCTACATCCGCATCGAAGGACTGTCGCTGCGCCACGGCGAACGCATCGCCGACCTGCCGAACGGCGCGCACCATCTGACGTTCCGCAACTGCGACTTCCGCTACGGCCAGTACGGATTCGTCGTCCGCGGCGGCGTGCACGACCTGCTCTGCGAAGGCGCGACGTTCCGCGGCGGGTTCCCGCGCTGGATGCCGCGCAGCGACGTGAAGGCCAACAACGCCGTGGCGCAGTCGATGCAGGACGCAGCGTTCGAGTTCTCCGGCGCGGTCGACGCGGTCGAGATCGGCCATTGCAGCTTCACGGCGATGTTCGACGCGATCGACACCTACGGCACGCCGACGAACTTTCGCGTGCACCACTGCGAGTTCGACGAGATCCGCGACGACGCGTTCGAGATCGCGACCGCGGGCCATCACATCCGCTTCGACCACAACCTCGTGCGCCGCGCGACACAAGGCGTCTCGTGGAACGGATCGACGGCGCCGTCGCTCGCCAACGCGGGCACGAAGTACATCCACCACAACGTGGTCGACACGAGCGCCGAGCAGTTCTACGGCCGCGCGGATCCGCTCGGGCAGTCCTATGCCTACTGGCAGGGACCGGACAGCGACGGCATGGCGACAGGCCCTGCATTCTCGCTGCACGACACCGGCTCGCTCGGCGCGCCTGATCCTTGGAAGGTCTATCGCAACACGTTCGTCGGCGGCGTCGACATCGATGGCGAAGGACTCGGCGTGGCCTACTCGTTCGCGGGATCGAACGCGACGTGCCCGCACGAAGTGTTCGACAACGTCTTCTTGCTCGCTGGCGACCAGTGGATCCTTCGCCGCGCGCGTGTCGCCGATGGCAGCCAGATCTTCGACGGCAACCTCTACTGGCGCACGGGCGCGCAACCTTCGACGCCGTTGCTCGCGGACTTCCAAGGCTCGCAGACGCGCGACTTCACGAGCCTCTACGGCTTCATGACGTCGTCGCTGTGGACGCAGAGCCGCACGCACTACGCGCCGGGCTGGGAGGCCTCGGGAGTCGAGGCGAATCCTGTGCTCGACGCGAACTACCGGCCTGCTGCCAACGGCCCTGCGGCGAGCGGCGCCGTGGACCTGTCGGGCAAGTCGTGGCCTGACGCCGGTTCTGCGACGCATCGCGGCGCGGTCACGCCGTGACCGCATGGCGCCGCGCGGCGCTCAGCGGGAGCGCGGAACGGCGACGCGCTTGCGCGAAGAAGCCTTCTGCGCGCGCCGCGTCACGACCGGGGCCGAGCCTGCAAGCTCGGCTTCCTTCGCGGCTCGCTCGCGCACGCGCGAGCACATCAGTTCGCACAGAGCCGCCGTGCGAGCGTCCGCCAGCGAGCAGCGGATGCTCGTGCCGTCGCGCGTGCGCGTGACCCAACCCGCTGCGTGCAACACCGCGAGGTGCTTGCTGACGTTGGCGATCGGTGACCCGACTTCCTCGGCGATCTCGCTGACGCACCGTTCGCCCGAGAACAACGCGTTGAGGATCGCGAGCCGCACAGGGTCCGACAACGCCTTGAACTGCTCGGCGACGCGCGCGAGGAACGCTTCGGGCATCGCTTCTTCTGTGCTCGGCATCACGCGCTTCCAGTGGCAACGGGCAAATCCGTGCGTTCGGCCCAGATCGTGAACGAGCCGTTGCACCACTTCACGTTCGTGCAACCGAGCAAGAATCGCAACACGAAGAACGTCTGCGCAGCCTGATGCCCGGTGCGACACATCGCGACGGCCTCCGCGCCTGCATCGACGCCGAGGCTCGCATACGCAGCTTCGAGCGACGCACGGTCGAGCAACCGCCCCGACGCGTCGAGATCGGCGGCAAGCGGCCGGTTGGCCGCGCCCGGAACGTGGCCGCGCCGCGCCTCCTGGCCTTCTTCGCCGGAGAACTGCGCGCGCGGCCGCGAGTCGACGACCACGGCCTTGCCATCGCGCACGCGCTCCGCGGGCTGGTCGACGGTGATCGTGAAGTCGTCGGCTCCCGCGACGAAGCCATGCTGCGCAGGCGCGCGCGCCGTGACTTCGGCGACGAGCGGGTGGCCGCCGCGCGCCCACGCAGCGATGCCGCCCTCGACGACCGCGACGGCGCGATGGCCGGTCCGCAAGAACGCGAGCGCAGCGAACGCAGCGTCGTGCATGCGGTCGGCGACGATCGCGACCTGCGTGTCCATGCCGATGCCGAGCTGCGAGAACGTCTCTGCGAGCCGTTCTGCGGGCAGCAGCATCAAGTCGCGATCGCCATGGCGTTCGCGCAAAGCGGACACCGTGACGTGCGCCGCGCGTGGCGCGTGCAGCGCCTCGAAGTCGGCGCGTGACCGCACGTCGACGACGACGACTTCGTCGAGCCGCGACGCGACCCATGCGGGAGACACGAGCGACGGGGCCTGGATCCGAGGCGGATCGCTGCACCACGCGCTTGCGACCTCCGCATCGCCGTCCTTCGCGATCAACGCCTTGCGCGCCAGTTCGACGAACGGACGACGCGCTGCCGCGGTCGCTTCGTCGACGTCGGCGGCGAGCGTCGGCGGCGTGAACACCGCGCGCTTCATCTCGTCGAGGCCGCCGTCGAGCACGCGGACGTTGCTGCGACCCTGGCGACGCAGCTCCACCCACGCTTGCGCGGGGTGCGCAGGCCCGTTGCTGCAGAGGACGACGAGGTCGGGATCGCCCGCGAACACGCGTTCGCCCTTCTCGCCCACGAGTTCCGGCACCGACATCGACACGGCGCCGCGCAGGTGGAACCGCGCGAACTCGTCCTCGGGACGGACGTCGACGATGGCGATGCGTTCCTTCCTTTCGAGCATGCGTCGCGCCAGATCGACCGCGTCGATGTGGTCCGCGCCCGTCTCCACGTCGGCCCAGTGCGCGCCGTCCGCCGCAGCGACTGCAGCGCCGCCGTGAACAGGCTCGCGCTGGAACCACAACACCGCCGCGACGGCGGCCGTCATCGCAAACAACGCAGCGCCCTGCGCCAGCACATCACGCGTCGCCATGGTTGTTCCTCCCTTCGCCACCGGCTCCGACCTCGGGGATCGTGCGCATGTGCGCTTCGACCTTGTGCGCCATCACGAACGCAGCGAGCGCGACGGCGAGCAAGCCCAACGCACCGGTCATCGGATCGATGCCGGCCATGTCCGGGATGCTGCACGTGCCCATCGCGCCGACGTCCTGCAACGGCGCGAACGCGGGCGCGATCCATGCAAACGCGAGGCTGCCGGCCATCGCGCCCAGCAGGAAGACGAGCGCATCGAGCTTGCCGCTGCCGAGCCCCGCCATCGCGGTTCCCGGGCACCAGCCGCCGACGACGAAGCCCACGCCGAACAACACGCCGCCCACAGCCTGCGCGAGGACGATCGTGTCCGGCACGTACATCTGCGACGTGTCGACGAGCCCATATGCGGCGAGCGCTTGCAGGCCCACGCCGCACACGGCCATCGCCGAGAACATCACCTTCAGCACCGCCCAGTCGCGGAAGTAGAAGATCGCAGTGAGCTTCCTGCTGCTGCCGAAGCCTGCGCGTTCGAGCCAGAAGCCGAACAGCAGACCGAGCACGAGCGACGCGAACAACGCCGCGGGAGAGTCGAGACCTTCGATCGCGAAGTAGTTCATCGCCAGAGCCTCCGGACGAAGGGCGCGACTGCGAATGCGGCTGCGAACGTCGCGCCGACGAAGACGAAGCTGCCGAGCTGCAGCAATGCGCCGCCCGACAACGCGAGGCCCGACGTGCAGCCGAGCGACAGGCGCGCGCCGACGCCGACGAACGCGCCACCGACCACCGCCGCGACGATGCGCCGCGTGACGGATGCACGAGGGCCGCGTTCGACGACGATCGCAGCGCGGCCTGCGCCGAGCGCCGACAAGAAGCCGCCGAACAACGAGCCAACCAACATCGCGACGAGGTAGTGGCGAAGCGGGTTGCCTCCTTCGAACCACGGCCCCATCACGGGGTTGGCCTCGACAGCCTCGGGCGAGGCCGCGTGCGCCGAGACCGCAGCGATGCGCGCGATCGCGCCCGAAGCGCCGAGTCCCGTGCCAAGCACGACGTAGCTCAACAGCAGCGTGAGCCCGAGGCCCGCGCCGGCGAGGTAGGGATTCCAATACGGACGAGGAGTCGCATCCATGGGTGTTCCTCAGCAGCCCGCGCTGCGCTTCTTGGCCTTCTTGGGTGCAGCCGGAGCCTCGGCTGCAGGAACGGGCTGCGCGTTCGCGGCAGGCGCATCGGCCGTCGCTGCGTGCGCGGGCATCGCGCCGTCGCCACCGAACTGCGTCGTCGCGTAGAACGCCTGCACGCCGCCGACCAGCGCGCGAATCGGTCGCTTCGGGTCCGCCGCGAGCAACGCGCCCGCAGCAGCGAACGCAGCCGTTCCGTCGCGATCGACGAGCACGACGCGCGACGCTTCGGGCAACGCGCGCACGTGCGCGCCGAGCTGCGACAACGCCACGTTGGCGCTGCCGGGGATGCGCCACTCCGCGAACTGCGCCGCCGGCCGCACGTCGACCACCGCGTAGGCGTCGGGCTGCGTCGCGAGCACACGCGCGAGCAACGCACTGTCCACCGGCTCGGGCAACGCGATCGTGCCCGATGCGCCGACCGAAGCACCTTGACCGTGCGCTGCAACGCCGTGCAGCTCGGAAGCCTTGTCGCCGACAACCGGCAAGCCAGCTTCGACCCATGCGTCGAGGCCGCCGTCGAGCGATCCGACGTCGACGAAGCCGAGCCGTTCCGCGAGGCCGACCGCCATGCTCGAGCGATACGCCGAGTTGCAGACCATGAGCACGGGCTGCTTCACGTCGAGCATGCGCGAGAAGCGCGCGCTCTCGGTGACGGGGATGTTGCCGATCTCGCCGAGGCGCAGGTCCGCGTATTCCTCGGCAGAACGAACGTCGACGACGAGCGGCTCCGTGCCCTTCTCCATCGCGTCGTGCAGCTCCCTCGGCGTCACGAGCTTGCTGCTGCGGACGGCGCCACCGCCCTGCTTCCATGCATCGATGCCGCCCTTCACGAAGCCGGCGAGCGTGTCGTAGCCGATGCGGCGCAGGCGGAACGCGCCTTCGCGCACGCCGTCCTCGTCTTCGGCGAGCAACACGAGCGGGCTGTCGACCGGGACGACGATGCCCATCCATGTGTCGAGCCGTCCGCGCAACGCGATGTTGACGCTGCCGGCGATGTGGCCCGCGGCGTATGCCTTCTGGTCGCGCACGTCGACCACCCATCCGCCGCGTTCGACCAGTTCGCGCACGCGCGTCGCGTCGAGCGCAGCAGGCAGTTCCGCCGCGCGCGTCACGATCGGCGGGCCCTTGCGGTTCATCGCCACGTTCATCGCGAAGTACTGCGGCGCAACCGGCTGATGCGAGAGCACGTTGCTGACGAACGTCGAGCGGCTCTTCATGCGCAAGAACGCGTTCGTCGCCTTCTCCGCGCCGATCGTCGACGTCGTCTCGGGGCTCAGGTGCGCGCCACACAGCGAGCCGGCGCCGTGCGCAGGCAGGACGACGACAGGATCAGGCAGGCTCTTGAGCCGCTGGATGCTGTCGAACGACTGCGACGCGAGCTCCGCCGGCGGCTTGTCGAGCA
>CAZEQF010000170.1:0-8661 GCA_964514315.1 uncultured Singulisphaera sp.
GACCTGCTCGACGGAGTCGAACCCGATGCTTGCATGGTTGGTCTGCATCGACTGGTTCCACCCCACGATCTCGATGCCGGAGGCTGGGGCAGACAACAGCACCAGCTCGAGGCCGAGCGTCGCGAGCGGCGCCTCGGGATGCGGCGAGAAGGTGCCTTCGCTCGCGATCACGATGTCTGCCGCGCCGAGTTCGAAGGCCATGCGCGCCTTGGCGCGCGCCGCATCGAGCGCGCTCGTCTTGCGCGGGACAGTCCCCGAGAACGTGCCGAAGCGATCGCTGTCAAACCCTGCGGGGACTGGATCCAATGTCACCCCGAGTGTTTCCACGAGAATCGTGCGCAGTGCGGCTTCCTTGCCGTGCTTCGTCGCGACGCAGACGCGGCGACCGCGGAACGGGGACAGAACATCGTGCTTCATTGCGCACACGCCTCAGCAGTCGGCCCAGCCACCTTCTCGACGACGCAATCTCACGGCACCGTCTTCACCGATGCTCATCAGATGCAGCCAACCGTGCTCGACGAGGCGCTGCACGACGACATGGCCCTCCACGACCGAATCGATGGCCGTCGTCGGGGCCTCCACGAACACCGACAATCGCAAGGGCGTATGGCGCCAACGCCGGCCGTCGTGCAACGACTGCATCGGCAAGCCTGTCCGCAGGTCCCCGCCATTCCCCTCGAAGACGCCGATATGGCCGCCGACCACGTTGTGCAGGGTCTTGTTGCCGCTGCCGAATCGCAGGTTGTCTACCGTCGACGCGTAGTACTGCATGTTGATCCAGTGCGCGACGACCATCGGCGCCGTCAACAGCAAGGTCAGCGTGGAGAGACCTTCGTCGGCGCGCCAATCGTAGTCGTGCAAGAACACGCGGCCTTCGAGGTCGAGGCCGCGCGAACGCCGACGCGGCGCGATCAACAGCGCCGCGTTGTCGGCCAGGCCCCACTCCGGCCGGGTCTCCGACCAGTCCGTGGCCTTCCGCTCGACGGCTTTGCGTAGACGGACGGGGTCCGAACTCAGGCTCCCGAGCCCGAGCGAATCGGCGCGTTCGGCGCGAACGCAGGCCGAAGCCTCGTCGAGCCACCCCCGCAAACGCGTCGCATACGGAGCCACGACCTCCGGCAACTCGAAGTCCGCGAACATCCGCACCTCGTCGGTCGTCGTGTCGTGCAGTCCTGCCAAGGCCACGGTGGTCGACGGGATGTCGATGCCGTGACGACGGAGACCGGACCGGACCTCCTCGTCCTGCAGGATGCCGGCGAGCAGCTTCGCGTTCACTTCGCCGGTCTGCCCACCGCACGCGCCGCAATCGAGTCCGTGCATGTGCGCGTTGTTGGCGGTCGAGCTGCCGTGACCGACGAGCAGCAGGATGCGCGGGAAGCCGCGAGTCAGCCCCATTGCGCGCAACACGCCGCGCGCGAGCTCGACCTTCGCGTCGAGCGGCAGCGGCGAGCCGTCGCGATGCAGTTGAGGCTGGATGCGAGGACGGTCCTTGGCCGCGATGCCGAAGTCGGTCGCGCGCTCCGCACCGCCGCGACCGAGCGAGTCCCGGAGCAGCGAGATGCCGTAGAGCAGTCCGTAGGACTCGACGAACGTGAACGCCGACGACGAGCCGGACCGCAACGAGTCCCAGTCCCTGCGCGTCCGCAACGCTGCGGCCCTTCGGCCGAAGATCCGATCCTGCTCGGACGGCGCCGCGGCGCGATCGACCGCGTGCAACGCCGGATTCAGCAGGCCCGGCAACTGCGGGCGCTGCGAGCTCGTGGCAGCCGGAGTCCACGCGACCGGCATGCCGAAGAACCCGGCGAACCCACGCGTCGCGACTGCGCCACGACCGACGGCCTCGAGCGCGCGTCGGTATCGCTCGGATCGGACGTCGATGCAGAACACCGCTTGCACCACCGACGACGCAGGAGCCTCCGGCAACAAGAACGAGTCTGCGACGCGACGGGCGAGGGGCTTCGCGAACGCGAGCTCGCCCGCGCGCAACAGGATCCAGTCGATGTCGCGTTCGCGCTCCGCGTCCACGGCGGCCTGCCGCGCGTCGGCCATGGCCTCCCGCCACGCGGGCAGGTCGGCACGCAGGTCCAGGTCCTGCAACAGCAACAGCTCCCACGCCGCGCGGATGCCGAGCAAGTGCACGATCTGGTCGTCCTCGCAGCCGACGAGGTTCTGCTGCCAGCGCTCGTAGGAGCACCACGCAGCCCAACCGCGCACCGAGGCGAGCAGCGACGTCAACCACGATTCACGCCACTCGTCGTCGACTCCGAGCATCACGGCGGCTGCTTCGAGGCACGCTCGCGGCGTCTCGGGAAGCGCATCGATGCATGCCACGTAGACATCCCGGTAGGTCTTGTGCGGGATGCCGAGATCCTGGCTCATGCGGAGCTTCCACGAGCCGTAGAGCCCGTAGCCCCTGCCGAGTCCCCACGTGGACTGCGACTTGTCGAACCAGGCTGCCGTGTGCTGGCTCATCTGATGCAAGACGACATCGGTCCACTTCTGTGGCTGGTCGGGCCCGCGACGTTCGTCCGCGATGTCGGCGAGCGTTGGCATCCGACACGGCGCAGGGCCCTCATGACGCAGCGCCGCGATCACCTGCTCAGCGTTTGCAGCCGAACCCGATTCGGCGATCGCCTGCTCGATGTGCTCGCGGCGCAGCGAACCTGCGTCCCACCGAGCGGCCCAGTAGGACCTCGGCATGAAGGTGCGCGCGCCGTGGTCGACCGCGAGGCGTGCGAACGCCTTCTCGATCGGCATGTCCAGATAGCCCCACCACGGATTCACGGCGAGGAACCGGTCCAGCGGCCACACGGGCGCGATGCGCCTGCAGGCGGCGTCGATGTCGCGGGCGATGGATGCAGGACGAACAGAGGACCCTTGGATCTTGGTCATTGGAATCTCCCCAGAACGCCGTCCGCCGGTCCTTGGACACGCACCGGCCATACGCGCAGCACGAGCCTCGAGAACCAGTCGTCGACGTAGAAGCCGGCGAAGCACGCAGACTGCAGGCGACGCGCGAGCGCTCCCTCAGGGCGCAACTCGACTGCGGCGCGCAGCACGAACAAGGTCAGGAAGGCCGCGCTCGCGAGCGAAGCGAGGAACCACTCGAACGGGCCGCCGACAGAAGGCCGCGCAAGAGTCCCTTCGAACAACGCGTGGAGTCCGCCCCAGACGCCGATGGTGACCGCCGGGATCGCGAGCGATGCGACCTCGGCCGTGGCCACGGCGCGGGCAAGCGCCAGGGAGACCACGACGCCCATCGCGACGAAAGCTGGGCGCTCCGTCCAGTCGAGGCCCGTCGCGGCGAGTCCGCCGAACACCGCCGACAGCGACAGCGCGCACCCGGCAAGCAGGCCTTGCGCGGTGACGCTGCGAGCTGGCGCGGCCATCTTCTTCACCAGGCTCCGCTGCACGTGGCTGCCCGCGCGCAGGAACGCGTGAGCCTTGTAGAGCGAGTGCGCGACCAAGTGCAGCAACGCGGCGCCGTGGAGGCCGAGGCCGCATTCGAGGGCCATGAACCCCATCTGCGCGCAAGTGGACCACGCAAGCGCGACCTTCACCGTGACGCGAGTCGACGCCACCAGCGCAGCAAGCATCGCTGTGACCGCGCCGCTCACGACGAGGACGAGTTGCGCCCACTCCGAACCGATCACGACGCCGCCGGTGCGCACCAGGACAAGACCGCCGAGGTTGACGACGCCCGCGTGAAGCAGCGCCGAGACCGGAGTCGGAGCCTCCATCACCTGCATCAGCCAGCCGTGGAACGGCATCTGCGCCGTGCGGAGCATCACGGCGACGGCGACTAGCACTGCTGCAGCGTGGTCTGCGGCCGGTCGCATCCCCGACGACTCGACGCTCGCCCGCAGCTCCGCGATCGACAGCGTGCCGTGGGTGCGGTGCAGCAGCACGAGGGCTGCGACGAGGCACAGGTCCGCAGCGCGGCTGCACAAGAACTTCTTGTGCGCCGCAGCCTGAGCGGCCGGACGTTCGGGATAGTGCAACAGCAACTGCTGCAGCGCGATGCTGGTCAACAACCAAGCGCCGACGACGAGGGCGAGGTGGTCGGCGACGGCAACCAGGCTGGACGCGGCGATCGTCGCGAGCAACCGCTGCACGAACCTCGGCTGCTCGCCCTCGCCTGCGAGGTAGCGCTGCGCGAACCGCAGGATCACGACGCCGAGGAACGCGATCAGCAACTCCACGGTCGGCCCCGCGAACTCGTGCAGGTCGCGGAACCGGACGATTTCCGCCGCCCAGGAAAGCGCGGAGAAACCCAGCGCGGAGGCAGTCGCCACGCGCCCCGCCCTCCAGGCGAACTCCGTCTCCCTTCGGCCGACACCGGCGATGACCGCGCCTGCCGCGAGAGCTGCGGGAGCCGCGATCCGACAGAAGCCGCCGACTGCGGCCATGAGTTCTGCGAGTTGTTCCATCTGCATGCGTGCTTCGATCACGCGCAGGATGGAACCCAGCCAAATCCTTCCGTGGAAGTTGTATAAACGACCGACATCGTTCTGTTTCCAAGAACGTTGAGCGTTCGCCCATGGCACATCTGAACTTCCACCACCTCCACTACTTCTGGGCCGTGGCGAAGGACGGCAGCCTGACCAAGGCCGCGAAACGTCTCCACGTCTCGCAGTCGGCGATCTCCACGCAGATCCGCCTGCTCGAGGAGCAACTTGGCCACTCGCTGTTCGTGCGCACTGCGCGCAGCATGCAACTGACGGAGACTGGCCGAGTCGCGCTCGGCTACGCGGACTCGATCTTCTCGGCCGGCGACGAACTGATGGCCGTGATCACGCAGAAGCGGGAGGCCGGCAAGCAGACCCTTCGCGTCGGATCGGTCGCCACGCTCTCCCGCAACTTCCAGGAGAACTTCTTCCGTCCGTTGCTCGCGCGCGACGACGTCGAACTGTCCATGCAATCGGGCAGCATGCGCGACCTCCTCGCACGCCTTCGCGTGCACACGCTCGACATCATCCTCTCGAACCAGCAGGTGACGCCCACTTTGGATGATCCCTGGCGATGCCAGAGGATCGCGCGACAACAGGTGAGCCTCGTGGGCAGGCCGATGCCTCGCGGCAAGTCCTTCCGGTTCCCCCAGGACCTGTCGGGAGCCAAACTGCTGCTGCCAGGCCGCGAAAGCGACGTGCGTTCGGGCTTCGACACGGCATGTGGACGCATGGGGATCCGCTACCGTTTGCTAGCCGAAGTCGACGACATGGCGTTGCTTCGTCTCCTCACGCGCGACACCAACGCCGTCGCGTTGATCCCACGAGTCGTCGTCCAGGACGAACTCGCTTCCGGCGCGCTCGTGGAGCACTGCCAGGTTCCCGACTTGTTCGAGAGCTTCTATGCGATCACCGTGCGCAGGCGCTTCGCGCCGCCGCTACTGAGGACGCTGCTCGCGCAACCGGAAGCCGTGGTGCTCAAGGCGCCGAAACGCTGAGAGTGGAACGACGATCCAATCCCAGGAGCTTCACTCCACCCGCCGCGCCGGCCGGAACCCGATCGTGTGCCCAGACACCTGCGGCGCAGCGCCGTCGCGCGAGGTGACGCGAGCGCTCGCTGCGGTGTTGTCGAAACTGCCGCCGCGGCTCGTGCGCTGCGGCAGGCCATCAGGCGGCTGCACAGGGTCGACCGCGGCGTGCGTCTCGTAGGAATGCGCGTAGTAGCCGTCGAGGCACCATTCCCAGAGGTTGCCGAGCATCTCGTGGAAGCCGAACGGATTCGGCGGCAGCGACCCGATCGGGCACGTCGAGACCCAGCCATCTTCGTATTCGGGCCAGTCCGCGATCGCGGGCCATGTGCCGCCGCGTCGCGCAGCAGCCTGGTCGGCGATGTTGATCTTGCCCATCAAGTCCGCGCGCCGTTCGGCAATGCTCCAGCGAGCCGTCGTGCCGCCGCGGGCTGCACGCTCCCATTGCGCTTCGCTCGGCAACGCAAGCCCGGCGCGGCGGCAGAATCGATCCGCGTCGAACCACGAAACCTGTTCCACGGGATGGATCGGGCTCGCGATCCAGTGCAAACGCGGCGTGTAGGCGCTCGGCTGGGTTCCCATGACGCGCTGCCACTGCGGCTGCGTCACTTCGTGCTTGGCGAGGAAATACGGCGACAGCCGCACCTCGTGCGCAGGAGCCTCGAACAGGGTCGCGTCCGGGTCGTATCCCTCCGCTTCTGCGACGCGTATCGAGCCCATGCGGAACGAGCCGCCGGGAACGAGCACGAGCACGATCGCCGATTCCGGACCGATCACGAGCCGCGAATTCGCATCGCGCTTCGGCGCCTCGCCGCTGCCAAGGTGCGCAAACTCCCAAAGCCCCGACTGAGGGTCGGGGCCGAGCGGCACCAGTCCAGGTTGCGGCGACAGCGCCATGCCTGGATAGGCACGCGCGAGTTCCGCGGACGCATTGGCCCATGCGACAGCCGCCGGTCCACCTGGAGCGAACGACGCTTCCAGCGACCGCGCGAATCGCAGACGACGCGCCACACCCCAACCGACGACAGGATCCGCAGGAGCCTCCGGGTCGAGATGCGCGAGCCGCAGACGTTCGAGGTCGCGGATCAGCGCGTCGAGTTGCGCGTTCCACCATGCGGTCGCCGAATCGTCGGCTGCGAAGCTCCAAGTGCGACGCACGTCGACCTCGGCGTCGAGGCGGTCGCGCTCGGCGCGCAGCGCATCCAGCGCTCGCTTCGCCTGCGCCCTTCCGTCGTCGGAACGCTCGCGCGCGACGGCGTCACGCAACCGCGACCCGTCGATCGGGGCACGACGTTCCTCTTGGCCCGCAGTCGCCTCCGCGGCAGCGATCTGCTCGATGGCCGCGTCATCGTCCCCGCACGCGAACTCCGCCCACGCGATCGCCTCATGGACCTCGGACACCGAGACCGGCGGCGTGGTGACGAGCAATTCGCGCAGGATCGCGCGGGCCGCGCGTTCGCGCCCGAACTCCGATCGCTCGGGCCAGCTCCACGAGCGCGCGAGGTCGAACCGCACGCGCGGGCTCGCAGGCAACGTCGACTGCGCCGCAGGATCGGCCGCTGCGCCGCCGATCGCCTCGTCGGCCGGCAGCCCCTGACTCCGCGATGCGCGCACGCGGAACGCGAGTTCTCGCGCTGCGAACTCGAGCGACACCAGCGCAAGGCGGTCCGCGCTCGGATGCGAAGCGCGGTCTGCCGCTCGCTCCTCCGCGCTGCGAGGCCGCGCCCGACGCTGCAACAGTTCGCGTTGACGTCGATGTCCGTCGAGGTCCGCAACGAGCCGCTCTGCGCGCGCGACCCAGTCGACATAGTCGGGAATGCGCGACGGATGCGGCGGCCAGAGCCCGTCTTGCTCGCGCGCCAGCACGTCCAGGTCCTGCCGCGCCGCGAGCCGCAACACGTCGCGCCGCTCGCTCGTCGCCTCTTCCGCCCGTTCGGATGCGATCATTGCATACCGCAGCGAAATCGCAGCGCCGACCACAGCGGTCACCATCACGCCTGCCGCCACCGCGACCTGGAGGCGATGCCGACGCACATACTTGCGCAACGCGTATGCAGTGGAAGGCGGGCCAGCCGCCACTTCGACGTCGTCGAGATGGCGACGCACGTCCGCAGCGAGCTCCGCGACCGACTCGTAACGGCGCTCGATGTCGCGATCCGTGGCCTTGCCGACGATCCAGTCCAAGTCGCCGCGCAGTGCGCGCGCCCACGACGCCTCGAGGGAGCCCGCATCGTGCGAACAGTCGCTCGGACGCCCGACCTCGAGGTCGCGGACGCGCTGCCGCACTTCGTGCGAACCGACCGCGCCGGCGAGCGCTTCGGCATACGGCTGCACTCCCGTGCACATCTCGTAGAGGATCGCGCCGAGCGAGAACACGTCCGCTCGCGTGTCGACCGCCACGAAGTCGCCGCGCACCTGCTCAGGCGCCATGTAGCGCGGAGTGCCGAGCAGCGAACCAGTCTCCGTCAGGTCCACGGAATCGTCGTCGCGCTCGATCGCGCGCGCGATCCCGAAGTCGATGAGCTTGGGGCGCGGGGCATCCGCGGCACCGGACACGAGGATGTTGCTCGGCTTGAGGTCGCGATGCAGCACGCCTTTCTGGTGCGCGTGATGCACGCCTTCGCATACCGAACAGAAGAGCTCGAGCCGCGCACGCAGCGGCAGCGCGTTCTCACGGCAGAAGCGCGTGATCGGCAGCCCTTCGACGAGCTCCATCGAGAACCAAGGCTTGCCGATCTCTGTCGTCCCAGCGTCGAAGATCTTGGCGATCGCATCGTGGTTCATGCGCGCCAACGCGTCGCGCTCGCGCGAAAACCGGCGCAGGATCGCACGCGTGTCCATGCCGAGCTTGAGCACCTTCAGCGCGACCTCGCGCTGCAGTCCGTCGACCTGCGTCGCCCGATAGACCTCGCCGAAGCCGCCGCGGCCGAGCAACGAGAGGATTCGATACGGGCCGATGCGCTCCGGCACCGGCTCGTCCTCACCCGACGAACTCGGGAAGCCCGCGACGAATCCGCGGATCTTCTCCTTCCATTGCGGGTGCCTCGCCTCGACCGCCGCAACCGCCAGCATGCGTTGTCGCGCGCCGGTATGCCGAAACCACGCAGCCTCGAGCGCCGACATCACTTCGGCCGGCAGCATCGAGGAGTCTTGCTCGCGGAGTTCGTTCGTCTCGCCCATGTCGT
>CAZEQF010000171.1:0-8621 GCA_964514315.1 uncultured Singulisphaera sp.
ATGGGCGAGGAGCGTCCATGTCCCGGCATGTCCCGCGCGAAGACGCGGTGCGTTCCTTGTTGCTGCTCGGCGCATCGTGGATGGCGATCGGCGCGGTCTGGGGTTGGTTCTTCCCGGTCAACAAGGCGCTGTGGACCAGCAGCTACGTGATGTGGACGGGCGGCATCGCGGCGAGCGGGCTCGGCATGTTCGTCCATGCGTTCGAGGTGCGCGGGCATGCGCGTTTCGCGCGACCGTTGCTCGTCTACGGTCGCAACGCATTGCTGGTGTTCGTCGGCAGCGCCGTGCTTGCGCGCACGATCGGCAGGCTCGTGTTCGTCGACGCGGGCCCGCCGGCGATCTCGCTGCAGAAGTGGATCTTCACGAACGGGTTCGCGAGCTGGCTCGAGCCGCACCTTGCTTCGCTGGGCTTCGCGTTGGCATGGGTTGCCGGCTGGTATGTCGTGCTCGCGGCGCTCTACCGGCGCGGCATCGTCTGGCGCGTGTAGCCAATGCCGGAGGCTTGCAGCCCGGGCTGCGGCCTTGCACATTGCGCGGATGCCCCCTGGTTCGCCTGAAGTCCGGATCTTCGATTCTCGCGCTGCCGCAGAAGACGCCGCGCTGGACGAGTTGCGTCAGCTCGCGCGCCGCGAAGGTCGTCCGTTGGTCTCGTTCGCGACCGGCGCGACCTACACCGGCATGCTGAAGAAGTTGCACGCAGAGGCCGGCGCGGGCCGCATCGCGCTGTCGAGCCTGCGCGCGACGCACCTCGACGAATACGAGGGACTCGGGCCGTTGCAGTTCGGCAGCATGGTCCACGAGCTGTGCGAGGCATGCCCGAGCCTGCGCGCGATGGTGGACGACGGTTCGTTCACGCCGGTGCCGTGCGTCGCCGACGAACGGGTCGCGCAGCAGCACGAGCAGAAGCTCGCGCAGATGGGCGGCGTGCAGCTGCAGTTCCTCGGCATCGGCCGCAACGGTCACCTCGCGTTCCACGAGCCCGGCGTGCCGTTCGACCGCGGCTACCACGTCGCGCACCTGTCGGAGACGACGCGCAAGGACGCGGTCGGTCGCTTCGGCGTCGTGCCGGTCCCGCATCGCGCGATCACGGCCGGCATCGCGACGATCCTGCGTGGCAAGCGGCTCGTGATGAGCGCGTTCGGAGCTGGCAAGGCGGACGCGGTGTTCGGCATGCTGCGCGGCGAGGTCGGCCCGTCGTGCCCGGCGTCGGCGCTGCGCAGCCACGGCAACGTGGTCGTGCTGCTCGACCGCGACGCGGCGTCGAAGCTGTAGTCACGGCCCGCGCGCTGGCGCGGCCGTTCGCCGTGCGGCAGCATCCGCGCATGCGATTGCTCCCGCGCGCCGTCCGTCGTCCCCTCTGCTTGCTCGGCCTGCTCGCCGCGTGCGGCGCCCCGCAGGAGCGAACCGCGCCGCCGCTCGTCGTCGCGCCGGAACCGGCGCCGAAGGCCGCGTTGCGCGGCCGCGCCGAGGCGGTGTTCGCCGCGATGTCGAACGAGGAGAAGGCGGGCCAGTTGTTCGTGAGCTGGATCCGCGCCGACGCCGACGAGAAGGAGCGCGCGCGCATCGCTTCGTTCGTCAAGGACGTCGGCCTCGGCGGCGTGATCCTGAGCCTCGGCTCCGTCGAACAGGCCGCGTCGGTCGTCGAGCAGATGCAGGCGAACGCGAAGACGCCGTTGCTCGTCGCCGGCGACTTCGAAGCGGGCGTCGCATTCCGCCTGACCGGGGCCACGCAGATGGGCAACCAGATGCTGGTGGGAGCGAGCGGGCTCGAGCGGCTGTCGCGCGCGATGGGCCGCGTGACTGGCGAAGAAGCCCGCGCGCTCGGCGCGCCGTGGGTGCTCGCGCCGGTGCTCGACGTGAACAGCAACCCGAACAACCCGATCATCAACGTGCGTTCGTTCGGCGAGGACCAGGAGTTCGTCGCGCGCATGGGCGCAGCGTTCGTCGAAGGCGTGGAACGCGACGCCTCGGCGCTCGCGTGCGGCAAGCACTTCCCGGGCCACGGCGACGTGGACACGGACTCGCACCTCGACCTGCCGACGGTGCCGGGTTCCGGCGACTTGCTGCGTGCGCGCGAGTTGCCGCCGTTCTCGGCCGCGTTCCGCAGCGGCCTCTCGTCGGTGATGACGGGCCATCTCTCGGTGCCGGGCCTCGGCGAGGATCCGGCGACGCCCGCGACGTTGAGCCCCGTGATCCTCGGCGGCGTGTTGCGCGGCGAACTCGGCTTCTCGGGCCTCATCGTCACCGACGCGCTCGACATGGGCGGCGTGAAGAACAAGATCGCGCCGGGCGAAGTCGCGGTGCGCGCGATCCTGGCGGGCGCCGACGTGCTGATGATGCCTCCCGATCCGTACGCCGCGCGCAAGGCACTGATGGACGCCTTGGCTTCTGGGCGCTTGCCGCAGGATCGCCTCGACGAGGCCGTGTTGCGCATCCTCCGCACGAAGGAGCGCCTCGAAGTCCTCGACGGTCCGGGCCGCGGCCCGTTGCCCGATTGGCGTGCGCGCGTCGGCAATGCCGCGAACGCTGCGGTCGCCGACGAGATCGCGCAGCGCGGCATGACGCTCGTCCGCGACGCACGCGGCCTCGTGCCGATCCGCGACCAGGAGCCATGGCTGCTCGTCACCGTGCGCGACAAGGAGCTGCTCGGCGGCGGCGCGCCCGAAGGCGATCGACGCGTGCCGGTCGCGCTCGCGGACTCGGGCATCGTCGTGCGCGAGGAGATCACGGTCGCCGGCGACTCGGCTGCGGAACAGGTTGCCGAGGTCAGCAAGCGCATCGCGTCGGAGTCGCGCGTGTTGCTGGCGATGCACGTGCGCGTGCGTTCGCACTCGGGCCGCATCGGCTTGCCGTCCGGCCTCGCGCCGGTGCTCGACGCGTTGCGCAAGGTCGATCGCGTCGTCGCGGTGTCGTTCGGCAGTCCCTACCTCGCGAGCGAGCTGAAGGACGACGCCGCGTTCCTGTGCGCGTACGCGAGCACGGTGCGCACGGCCGATGCCGCCGCGAACGCGCTCGCAGGCAAGGCGGCGATCACCGGGCGACTGCCGGTGTCGATCCCCGGCGTCGCGCCGCGCGGGCACGGCCTCACGGTGCTGCCCGGCGTCGGCTTGCGCTCTGCGAAGCCATCCGACGAAGGCTTGCCCGATTCGTTGCCCGCGGACCTGCGCGCGATCCTCGAGGACGCGGTGAAGCAGCGTGTGACGCCTGGCGCCGTGTGCCTCGTCGCGCGGCGCGGCGCGGTGGTGGCCGAAGTCGCGGTCGGCAAGGAGACCTACGACGCCGAGGCGAAGCCGGTGACGCTTGCGACGCGCTACGACCTCGCGTCGTTGACCAAGGTGTGCGCGACCACGCCGGCCGTGCTGGCGCTCGTGTCGCGCGGCTTGCTGTCCCTCGACGACCCGGTGCAGAAGTGGCTGCCCGAGTTCCAAGGCGTCGGCAAGGAGCGCGTGACGGTGCGCCACCTGCTCGCGCACACCGCGGGCCTTCCGGCCTACGAGCGCTACTACCGCACGCTCTCGGGCAAGGACGCGATCGTCGCCGCCGCCGCGCGCGAGGGCCTCATGACGGAGCCGGGCGCGCGCGTCGTCTACAGCGACCTCGGCCTGATCCTGACGATGGCGATCGTCGAACGGTGCAGCAACCAGTCGTTCGAGACGTTCTGCCACGACGCGGTCTTCGCGATGCTCGAGATGGACGGGGCGACGTTCGTGCCTGGAACGTCGTCGCCGATCGACGCGGCTGCGACCGAGGTCAACGACGAGCGCGGCGGCCTCGTGCGCGGTCGCGTGCACGACGAGAACGCATTCGCGATGGGCGGCGTGTCGGGCCACGCGGGGCTGTTCGGCACGGCGCGCGACGTCGCCAGGCTCGGGGTCGCGATGCTGGCGCGCGGCCGCGGCGCGGTCGCAGAGCCCGTCATTGCCGCGATGCTGACGCAGCAGGCGCAAGTCGGCAGCAACCGCTTCGTCGGCTTCGACGTCCTCGAGAAGGGCGGCATCGGCGGCGCCTTCGTCGCGCAAGGCTCGTTCGGCCACACGGGCTTCACGGGAACGTCGCTGTTGTGCGACCCGTCGCGCGACCTCTGCGTCGTGTTGCTGACGAACCGCGTCCACCCGACGCGCGTCAACGACGCGATCAAGGGCCTTCGCCAGCGCGTGCACGACGCGGTGCTGTCGGCTGCGCGGTAGGCCTTCGGTCGCAGTTCCGAGGCGGAGCTGCGGAGGCCGTTGCAGCGCGCGTCAGTTCTTCGCGCCGCCTTCGGGGAGTTGCGTCGCCGTGGGCTTCGGCTCAGCCGGCAGCAACGACGCGCGCACTTGGAGCTGCGAAGTCGCCGTGGGGTTGGCCCCGCCGGCAAGGCGCGTGGCGCGTGCGAGCAGCGTCGCTTCCGCGGAGACCACGCGGCCCTTCGCCGTGTCGAGAACGGCCTTGCCGTCCGCGCGCCGCAGTTCGAATCGGACGCCGGGTCGCTGCGGCGGGTTCGGGGCCTCGAACTGCAATTCGATCTCGGCGCGGCCTGCTGCGTTGGCGGTGCAACGCAGGCGCGTCGGTGTCTCGATGCCGCCGATCCGTTCGCCGAACATTCGCGTCGTCGCTTCCCATTCGTCGCCGGCGGCTCGTGGCGCGTCGGGCAGCGGCAGGAAGTAGGTGGCAAACAGGCTGCGGAAGTCGGAGCCGAGGTGCTCGTCGGCGAGCTTCGCGAGCGGGCTGGGGATCTCGGCGCTCCGCATCTTGCCGGTCGGCTCGACCACGAGCACGAACGTGGCGCCCTTGAGGTCTCTCAGCCGCTGCAGCGGGCCGCTGTCGGATTTGACGTCGGCGGAGTCGAAGCGAATCGTCGTGTTGGGCGAGTCGGCGTGGACGACGAGCGACTCGAGCGTGCAGGTGACGGTCGTGGCGCCTTCTTTCGTTGCGCCTGGCTCCGCGCGGAACTGCATCGCGAAGCGCATCGACGTGTCCTGCTTCTGGCTCTCGTGCGAGAGGCGCGTGCCGACTTCGATCGAGAACTGGAACGGCTCTGCGCCAGCCAGGCCGTGCCGCAGCGTTGCGGGCGTTGGCGCGTCCTCTTGGCCCGCGAGCGCGGCGACGACGAACGCGATGGATACCAGCGGGCGCAACATCGGGGCGCGGATGATTGCCGCGCGCGCGCGCGTCTGCACGCACAAAGGCGCGACGGCTCCGTGAAAGCAAAGCGGCCCCGATGCGAGTTCGCACCGGGGCCGCTTCGTTGCGGCGTTCGCCGCGCGCTCGTTCCGGATCAGGAGGCCTATGCCGTCCGGGCCTCGACTGCTGCCATGGTGTGATGGCTGCAGGTCGAGCGCCAGGATCGGGGCGTCGTCTCCGTTCCTCAGTTGCCGATCACCGTCTCCATGCCGCCCGAAACGGCGATCTGGAGCGGCGAGGTCAGCGCCGGATCGAGGTTGACCTGCTGCCAGCCGAGCGCTGCGCCGACGAACGCGGGGTCCACCGGGATCGGGATGGCCGTGGCGACGAGGCCCGTGACCGGGTCAGGGAAGCCGACGAAGCTGAGGTCGACGGTGAGCAGGTAGGCGTTCGAGCCGGGGGCCGCGCCGGGGATCGGGAAGCCGGGCTGGAAGGGCAGGCCGCTCACGCACAGGATCGAGAGAGTGAACGGAGCCATGCCGCTGCCGCGGACGATGAACGGGTTGGCGCCGATCGTCGCGTAGCCATCGGCCGAGATGCCCGGCGTCAGGGCCGCGGAGTTCTGCGAACCCGTGCCGAAGAACGTCTTGGCCGTGTTCGGCGTGCGGATCGTCATCGCGTCGAACAGGGACGGACGGCAGTTCGCGTTGTAGAGGATCGCTTCGCGGTAGCCGAAGTAGACGCCGCCAGCGTTGGTCGTCGTCGTCGTGCCGTGGTAGCGAACGCCGTCGTCCTGGCCGACCGTGCCGCCGAACGTGCCGACGACTTCGTTGCCCTGGACGTGCAGGCGGATGCGCTGCCAGCCGTCGTTCACGCCCTGAACGATGTCGATCGGGCCCGCGATGATGTTGAGGTTGGTCGGGTTCGCGTTGCTCGGGCCGTCGCGCAGGTCGACGAGGTAGAGGCGCGAGTAGGTCGGCGTGCGGAAGTGCGCCCAGCAGATGCCGCTGACGCCGTGGTAGCGGAGGCCGACACCGAGGGCGATGTCCGCGAAGTAGGTGCCGGGGATGTTCGCCGGGTTGCCGTTGCCCGTGATCGAGCCGCGGACACCGAGGCACCACCACTCGCCGTCACCGGCGTTGTAGGTGCCGACGACGTATGCCGGGTTGCCGGCCGTGTACGGAGCCGTCTGCGGGTTGACCGGCGCCATGGTCGGTTCGAACCACGCGTAGGTGTCGACGACGACGTCCGTCACCGAGCCCACGGGAGCCGCATGCGCGTTGCCGCCGCCCGTGACGTCCCAGAAGGACATCGCGTTGCCGCCCTGCGGCGAGGCCGGCTTGGCGCTCGGGTTCTGCGACGTGATCGCCGTCGGGTCCACGTACGAGGGAGGCGGGAAGCCGTCGGCGAAGCCGAGGATGTCGCTGCCGACGATGCCGGCGTCGAAGTTGTCGCTGTAAGGCAGGCCAGCGGGCAGGACGTTCGAGAAGCCGATCGTGGGATACGAGAGGCCGTTGAAGTCCGCGGTGTTGTTGTTCGTGTCGAAACCGTCGGCGACGCGAGCGAGCGTCGAGCGCGGGCCGAACGGAGCATCACCCGTGGCGTAGTCGCCGTAGAAGCCGGGGCCTTCGAGCGGGAAGCCCGTGGAGTTCACGCCGCCCATCTCGAAGCAAACCGAGTCGATGACGACGTTGGCCGGGTCCCACAGTTCGATCGTGTCGCCGGGGCCGTTCTCCATCAGCGCCGGGTATGCGGTGCCGACTGCAACGATCGAGAAGCTGACGCTCGGGACCGTGGTCGGAACCACCGTGGCGTGGCCGACGACGAAGAACTGGCCTGGTGCGATCACCGTGCCGCCGGGGATCGTGAACGTCGGGTCGCTGCCCGTGCCGCCTGGCGTGATCGACGGGCTCGTCGCGTCGCGGCACACGAGCTTCCAGCCGCTGATGTCGACTGGGTTCGCGCTGCGGTTGTAGAGCTCGACGAACTCACGGTCGTCTGCGCCACCGTCGTCGTAGCAGAACTCGTTGATGACGACCGGCGCGGTCGAAGAATCGGGCCCTTGCGGCGCGAATGCGGCGGCCGCGAGGAGAACGGAAAGCATGGTTGCTCCTGGAGGCTTGCGAAGAGAATGGCGGCGCAGGGAACGCGGCCGCGGTCGAGCGTTCTAACCGTGCCGCGCGAATCTGGGAATGCCCGCCGAACAGGCTCGGCGCCGCGACCTGCGCGATATTGCCGAACCGACACGCCGCTTTCGGCGGGCAGTGTGACGCGCGATGCGCGCGGGGCTCCGCGCGCGGCGCGGAGAGCGCCCGCCACCGCAGTGGGCGGCGGGCGGCCGGGGCCTCAGCGGCCCAGGACGAGCTGGACCGCGCGGCTGGTCGCGAGCTGCAGCGAGAACGGCAGAGCCGGATCGAGCACGAGCCACTGCGCACCGACCTGCAGGCCGATGAAGAACGGATCGTTCGGCAGGCCGAGGCCGTAGGTGGCGTTGCCCGAAGCATCGGCGAACGCGATGCCGAAGATGTCTTCAGGCAGGCCGACGTAGAGGTCGCAGCCGGGCTGCGCGCCGGGCAACGGAATGCCGAACGGCAGCGTCGGGCCGACCTTCACGAGCAGGCCGCCGGGGCCGAACGGCAGGAAGTTGGAGCCGGAGACCGCGAAGTTCGCGTTGCCGATGACGGGGCTGCCGACTGCGTCGATGCCCGGAACCGCGGCGAGCGTCGTCGGCGAGCCGAGGCCCGCGAACAGCACCGAGCCACGAGCGCGCAGCACGCGGCAGCCGCGCAGCACCGTGTTGGCGGGCGTGGTGACGACCGTCGTGAACGGCGAGCCAGCGCCGGCGTCGACGACCGAGACGATCGTGTTCGTGTTGGCCTGCGTGGTCGTCGCGTAGAGCGTGACGACGCCCGAAGCATCCACCGAGCCCGACAGGTAGCGGCACAGCGTGCCGGCCGGGACGAGCGTGTAGGCGAGCGTCCAGACGCCGGCGACGAGCGTGTACTTGCGGATGCCGCCGCTCAGCGCGCCGTCATCAGCGATGTAGACCGTGTTCTCGTCGGCGAAGAAGAAGTCGTAGTTCGAGATGCCCGTCGTCGGGAAACCCGGCAGCTGCGCGATGGCCGCGCCCGTGGTCGGAAGGCCGAGGCCGACCGTGCACACGCCCTGCACCGTGCCCGAAGCGCTGCTGCAGTAGAGCTGGCGATTCCAGATCTGCACGTCGCGCAGGTTGGTCGGCGTGCCCGTGCTCGCGGCGGCGCTCGTCGTCGCGCCGAACGTCACGTATTGGACGCCCGAGTTGCTGCCCGAGACCCAGAACTGCTGGCCGTCGTCCGTCGTGGCGCTGCGGATCGTGCCAGCCGAGAACGAGTTCGTGATCTGCGTCGTCGTGTCGACGGCGCCGGTGCGGTCGATGCGCGCAATCACGCGCGAATTGGTGGCGCTCGCAGTTGCGAGCGCCGCCGCCACGCCAGGCGCGGCGTTGTAGCCGGCCCCCGTCAGGTAGCGGCCGTCCGTCGTGA